>CAIOJR010000255.1 GCA_903858685.1 uncultured Caulobacterales bacterium
GACATAGGCGGCATCGTCAGACGCGAGATAGGCGCAGGCCGCCGCAATGTCTGCTGCCTGCCCCGCCCGTTTCATCGGGGTGACCATACCGGCCAGCATGTCGGGGTTGAGTGGCTCCGGCCCGACCGGCGCTCGGCGCAGATCTTCCGTCGTCGCGCGAAAGATCGGCGTGTCGATGATGCCGGGATGGACCGAATTGACGCGGACGTTGTCGCCAGCATCCGCGCAGTCAAGGGCCACTGCCTTGGAAAACAACCGCACTCCGCCCTTGGCCGCGCAATACGCAGACAGGGTGCGCTGTCCGGTGATCCCCGCTATCGACGAGATGTTGATGATTGATCCGCCGCCGCCCTGGCGCATCGCCGGGATCGCCGCGCGCGTGCCAAGGAACACGCTGTCGAGATCAACCGAAATGCAGCGCTTCCACTGGGCAAAGCTGAGATCGGTGACGAGGCCGAACATCGAGATGCCCGCATTGTTCACCAGAACATCAAGCCGACCCCACGTCGCAATCGCCAGCGCAATAATCTCGTCCCAACGCGCCTCGTCGGTGACATCCTGTTGAGCAAACCGTGCAGGGCCGCCGATCGAAGCCGCCACCGCTTCACCTTCCTCGCTGATGTCGGTGAGCAGCACACTCGCGCCCTCGGCGGCAAAGCGCCGAGCCGTCGCTTCACCAAGACCCGCGGCTGCGCCGGTCACGATCGCTACCTTGCCATCCAGTCTGCTCATCGCTCGGCCTCTGTATGCGGGCGCCCACTTCCGCATGAGTGCGCGTTTCTGTTTGACTGGCAGGAACCATATACGGGCGGCACGTCAGAAAACCGATAAGTTGCGCCATTAAACAGATATATTGCGCCAAATGGTCTTGCTCCGGCAGAACCGCTTCGGACCGACTTTCAATGCGAATGGCGCCATGCGGGGCGCCGATTTGAGATCAGTGACCACAGCCAGCTGATCTACGCCTGCGGTCGGCGCGACCGCCCATGGCCCGGCGAGGCTAACCGGCATCCCCTCAGAAACCGACTTGCCGCTGTGGCGTCAGCGAAGCCGAGTTCGTGGGCAAGTCGGGATAGTGGGGTCGGCGGGGTCCGGCGCTGGTGCGCGGCGGCGATGTCTCTCCGGGCCCTGGCGAGAAGCTGGCCATAGCTGGTTCCCGCGGCCCGCAAACGCCTCTGCAAGGTGCGGGCGGTCATGCACAGCCGCCCGGCTATCGCCTCCAGCGACGGCGGCGTCCCCGCCATCCTGGACATCAGGAGGCCGATGACCAGATCCTCGATGGCCGTTGACCGGGTCTCGATCTGGCGGCGCAACTGTTGTTCGAAGAAGGTTACAAGCTCTGGGTTGTGCCTTGGCAAAGGCCGCTCGAAATCCGCCCTCCGCACCACGAGCGCATTGCGAGGCGCGTCGAACTCGACCCGGCAGCGATAGAAGCTGCGGAACAGGGATGTGTCGGTGGGCCTTGGTGCGGTGAACTCCACCCGCACCGGCGTCCAGGCCGGCCCCAGCATTTCCCGGAACACCCGCGCGGTCATGGTCACGAAGGAGAATGTCGCCTGGGCGGCGCCCGGTCGGAGGACCGCGAGCACATCATGGACCAGGGCCACGTCCTCGCCTTCATGGGCGACCTCGTAGCCGACCGCGTTGTTCTCCAGGTGCACATATTTCCGGGCGAGGCCATACCACTGCGCCACCGATCCGGCGTGATCCCAGAGCAGGCTGATGGAATCGAGGCCCCTCAGGTTCAGCCACAGGCCGTGACGCAGCCCGAAGTCCGGTAGATCGAGATGATGGGCGGCCGCCTCCAGGAGATCGAAACTCAACCGCGCGGAAACTTGCAGCGGAACGGTGGAGCGACGCAAGGCCGGGTCGACAAAGCCCACATCCAGCTCACGGTCATCCAGACCAAGCGCATCGAGGTGGCTGAGGATCTGACGCGCCGAAGCGGCGCTGGCGACGAGTTCCATGATCCGGAGCCTCCACCCCTGTCGCCTTATGTCAAGGCATTGTCGCGTTTCGCCAAAGGAAGCTTGCGACTTTCCGGCATGATCGCGGACAAGAACATTAGCTTTAGGGAGAGGTCAGGATGACGCAGGGCGCCGTGGAACAAGGTATCGAGCAGGTTGACGCCGTCGTGGTCGGCGCCGGGCTGAACGGCATCTACCAGATCTATCGACTGGTCCAGCAGGGCCTGAACATCCGCGCCTTCGAAGCCGGCGATAGCGTCGGCGGGGTCTGGTACTGGAACCGCTATCCAGGCGCGCGCTGCGACAGCCACTTCCCCTTCTACCAGTACTGGTTCTCGAAGGAACTCTGGGACGAGGCCGACTGGAAGGAGCGCTTTCCGGGCCAGGTGGATATCGAGGCCTATTTCAATCATGTCTGCGACAAGTTCGATCTGAAACGCCACATCACTTTCAAGACCCGGGTCACAGCCGCGAAATTCGACGCGGCGAGCGGTCGCTGGATCGTATCGACGGATACGGGCGAGACGGTGAGCGCCCAGTTCCTGGTGTTCAATTCCGGCGGCCTTTCCGTGGCCAAGGCGCCGCCCTACCCCGGCTTCGACACCTTCAAGGGCGTGGCGGTGCACACCAGCCGCTGGCCCAAGGGCGGCCTCGATCTGGCGGGCAAGCGCGTCGGCGTGATCGGCACCGCCGCCACCGGCATTCAGGTGATCCAGTCCATCGCCGCCGAGGTCGGCCATCTGACCGTGTTCCAGCGCACGCCCAACTATGCGGTGCGGATGCGCAACGACCGGATCACCGAGCAAGACCTGACCGTCATGCGGGCCTCTTATGACGACCTGAACGCGCGGGTGCACCAGTCCTTCGGCGGCTTTGTCTATGACGACGAACCGCCCATGTTCGACGACATGCCGCCGGAACAGCGTATGCCTTATCTGGAGAGCATCTGGGCCAACGGATCGCTGAAGATGTGGGGCAATACCTTTGCCGACGCCTTCATGAACCCGGAAGCCGCCGAGTTCATCTCGGAGTTCGTGCGTGAAAAGATCCGGTCGCGGATCAAGGACCCGGCGGTCGCCGAGAAGTTGGTTCCAAAAGACTACCAGTTCGGCACCCGGCGTGTGCCGCTGGAGAACGGCTATTTCGACGTGTTCAACCGCGACAACGTGACTCTGGTGGATCTGCGTGAAGACCCGATCCTCTCGGTGGACGCCACGGGTATCAACACGAAGTCAGGCCACATCGACCTGGACGTGATCATCAC
>CAIOJR010000256.1 GCA_903858685.1 uncultured Caulobacterales bacterium
GCGGGGTAAAAAGTTGATCAGCCTTGCATTTTGGGGCGCCACAAGCGCTTCGAGATGTGATTCAATGCCTTATGTCACAAGGCATTGGCGCAAGTCCTGACGATATGGAGGCCCTCCGGCTAGTGGCCCTTGTCGCGCAGGCGCGAACCAGTGAAGTCGAGGCAGATCTGGCCGTGGCGCTTGCCGTCAATGCCGAGAACGCGGCCCTGATCGCGCACCAGAAGCTCGTCATCGCCAAGATGCAACGCCAGATCTATGGCGCCAAGGCCGAGCGCAGCGCCCGTCTGATCGACCAGATGGAACTGGAGTTCGAGGAACTCGAAGCCGCCGCGACCGAGGACGAACTTGCCGCCGAGGCGGCCGTCGCCAAGGTGACGCCTGTCCGGTCTTTCGAGCGCAAGGCTACGCGTACGAGAACAACCTTCCCCGACCATCTGCCCCGAGAGCGGGTCGTGATCGATCCGCCCACGGCCTGCGACTGCTGCGGCGGATCGCGCCTGAGGACGCTCGGCGAAGATGTCACCCAGACCCTTGAGGTCGTTCCGCGTCAGTGGAAGGTGATCGAGACCGTCCGCGAGAAGTTCACTTGTCGCGATTGCGAGAAGATCAGCCAGGCCCCGGCGCCGTTCCACGCCATTCCCCGAGGCTGGGCGGGCCCGAGCCTCTTGGCCTTGATCGCCCATGAGAAGTTCGCCGCCCACCAGCCGCTCAATCGCCTGAGCGAGCGCTTTGCGCTGGAAGGCGTTCCCATCGCCCTCTCGACGCTGGCCGATACGGTCGGCGCGATCGCCTTCGCCCTGTCGCCGATCCTGGCGCGGCTCGAAGCCCATGTGTTCGCAGCCGCGCGCCTGCACGGCGATGACACGACGGTTCCGGTTCTGGCCAAGGGCAAGACCAATACGGGCCGGATCTGGGCCTATGTCCGTGATGACCGCCCGTTCGGCGGCGCAGATCCGCCAACAGCGATGTTCTACTATTCGAAAGACCGCAGGGCCGAGCATCCCATCGATCATCTCAAGGGATATGCCGGCCTTTTCCAGGCTGACGCCTATAGCGGCTATGAGGGGCTCTACGTCTCCGACCGAAGTCCAGGCCCTATCCGCCAGGCCGCCTGCTGGGCCCACGCCAGAAGGCCGTTCTTTCTCTTCGCCGACGTCGAGGAGGCCGCGCGTCGCAAGGCGGCTTCGGGGAAGGAAGCAGCCCTTTCGCCTGTGGCGATCGAGGTTGTGCGCCGCATCGACGCCCTGTTCGAGATCGAGCGGGAGATCAATGGCCTATCGCCTGAGGACAGGCGCGCTGTTCGCCAGGACCGCGCCCGCCCGATCGTCGAAGCGCTGTACGCCTATCTGACCGAGAAACGCCAAGCCCTGTCGCCAAGGCACGACCTCGCCAAGGCCATGACCTACATGCTCAAGCGATGGGACGGCTTCACCGCCTATCTCGATGATGGCCGCCTGTGCATGAGCAACAACGCCGCCGAGCGCGCGCTCAGGGGAATAGCGTTGGGGCGAAAATCCTGGCTCTTCTGCGGCTCCGACCGTGGCGGTCGCCGCGCCGCAGCCATGTACAGCCTGATCGTCACGGCCAAGATGAACAGCGTCGATCCTCAGGCCTGGCTTGCCGACGTCCTCGCCAGGATCGCCAATCACCCGGCCTCCCGCCTCGACGAGCTCTTGCCATGGAACTGGAAAGCGCACCAAGTCGCCGGAGTTTCAATAAAGGCCGCCTGACTGCGGCCTACGACGGATGGGTACGCATTGACGAACCTGAAGTGAAGATCATCGACGTCTTCATCTGCAAGGTCCGCAAGAAGCTGACCGCCGCCACGATGGGCAAGGACTATATCGAAACCGTCTGGGGCCGCGGCTATGTTTTGCGCGACCCGCAGAGTGACCACGGCGCAGTCAACGCGGCCTAGGCTCTCTTCTGCATCACAAGGCAGGCTACCGGCGCGTCGCCGCGACACCAGTCGCGGCGACTGTCAGCCGTTCTGGACAGTCCACTGAAGACGGGTCGCCTCGAGCGCTGAGCGAATGATCTGCGCCTCGTCCCTTGCCGCAAAAGCCTTAAAGCCGTCCTCTTCCAACCGGCGCCGGCGATCAGCGTCATCCACAAGCGCTTTGCAGGACGCGAC
>CAIOJR010000257.1 GCA_903858685.1 uncultured Caulobacterales bacterium
CGAAACAATGGTGATCGAGAACTGGCGATAGATGACGCCCTGCGACCCGCCGAAAAAGGCCATCGGCACAAACACCGCGGCCAAAACCAGGGCGACACCGACCAGGGCGCCGGTGATTTCGTCCATCGACTTTCGTGTCGCTTCCACAGGCGAGAGCCCCTGCTCGCTCATCACCCGCTCGACATTTTCAACCACGACAATCGCGTCGTCGACCAACAGGCCGATCGCGAGCACGAGGCCGAACATGGTCAGCGTGTTGATCGAATAGCCGAATGCGGCCAGCACGCCGAACGTGCCCAGAAGCACGACGGGCACAGCGATGGTCGGGATCAGGGTCGCACGCCAGTTCTGTAAAAAAAGGTACATGACGAGGAAGACAAGGATCACGGCTTCAACCAGGGTCTTGACCACCTCCTCGATCGACTTTTTCACGAACGGCGTCGTGTCCACGGGCAGGGCGTAGTGATAGCCCGGCGGAAAGCGCGTCGACAGTTCCTCCATCCGCGCCTTGACGGCCTTCGCCGCGTCCAGGGCGTTGCCGCCCGGCGCCAACTTGATCGCCATGCCGGCCGCCGGGTGACCGTTGTAGTGAGCGTCAAAGCCATAGCTTTCAGCCCCCATTTCCACGCGGGCGACGTCGCCCAGGCGCACGGCTGCGCCGCCGGTCGTGCTTTTGAGAACAATGTCCTGAAACTGTGCGGCCGTGCGCAGTCGAGACTGGGCCGTGATGGTGGCGTTCAGGGCCACTCCCCGCGTGGCGGGCAAGGCCCCCAGCTGACCTGCTGAGACCTGCGCGTTCTGGGCTTTGACGGCGGAGATGACGTCTGCGGGCGTCAGCGAGAGCCCCGCAAGCCGATCGGGATTGAGCCAGATACGCATCGCATATTGCGAACCGAACAGCTGCGTGTCGCCCACTCCGCCGACCCGGCTTATGGGATCCTGGATCGCGGACGACATGTAATCGCCCATGTCGGCGCCCGTATCCTTGGGGTTATCCGAATAGAGCGCGACGACGAGCAGGAAGTTCCGCGTGGACTTGACGACCGTCAGGCCCTGCTGCTGGACCTCCTGCGGCAAAAGCGCAGTCGCGGACTGCAGCTTATTCTGCACCTGGACCTGAGCAATATCGACATTGGTCCCGGCCTTGAACGTCAAGGTGACCGTGGCCGCACCCGCGCCGTCGCTTGTGGACGAGATATATTGCAGCCCGTCGAGCCCCTTCATCTTCTGTTCGATGACCTGGGTGACGCTGTCGTCCACTGTTTTGGCAGACGCGCCGGGATAAACTGCCTGCACAGCGACCTGAGGCGGCGCGATGCTGGGATACTGGGCGACCGGCAAGGAGGCAATCGCCAGTCCACCCGCCAACATGATGACGATGGCTACGACCCAGGCGAAAATCGGCCGGTCAATAAAGAAGCGGGACATTCTGGCTCGCCCCTATCGCGGGGACGCAAGTCGGGTCGGCTTCACAGGCGCGCCGGGACGCAGCATCTGAAGACCCTCGACAATGACCTGATCGCCAGGATTGAGGCCCGACGTCACCAGCCACTGATCGCCAACAGTTTGGCCGGTCACGATGGGGCGTAGCTCAGCGGTTCCTTTCGGCCCAACGACCAAGACGCTCGCTTGCCCGGTCGGAGAGCGGCTGACCGCCGCCTGCGGCGCCAGAACGCCATTGGCGACGGTGGCTTTGCGAAGGGTGGCGCGAACGAACAGTCCGGGTAGCAAATCCCCTTTGGGGTTCGGAAATAACGCGCGAAGACCCACGGTGCCGGTTCCAGGGTCTACGGTGACGTCGGAGAACTGGAGTCGCCCTGTGAGCGGATAGACAGCCCCATTATCCAGCGTCAATGTCACTTCGGCGCTGTCGGATGCGCCCAACGTTCCCTGGCTGAGTTGCTGACGCAGTTTCAACAGATCCGCTGCGGATTCCGTAACGTCTACATAAATCTTGCTGAGATCCTGGACAGTGGCGAGCGCCGCAGCCTGGTTCGCCGTGACGAGCGCGCCCGGCGTGACCGACGACTTGCCGACGCGCCCTGACACCGGCGACCGCACGCGCGTGTAGTCGAGATTGATGCGCGCCTGGTCGACGGCGGCTTGTTGCACCGCCACGTTCGCTTCGGCCTGTTGGTAGGTGGACTGGGCGTCGTCATTGTCCTGGCGGCTGACGGCGTTCAAGGCGGCCAGGTCGCGATAGCGTTCCGCTTTCAATTTGGCCGAGCCCAGCGTCGCTTTCGCCTGGGCGAGATTAGCGCGCGCGCTGTTCAATGTGGCGAGGTAGGTCGAGGGGTCGATCTGAAACAGGGGTTGGCCCTTACGCACCCGTCCCCCTTCGGTGAAGCTTCGCGCGCGGACAACCCCGCTGACCTGCGGGCGCACATCGGCCGTCAGAAATGCGGACGTGCGCCCCGTCAGCTCGATCTCCAGATCTACCCGCTGCGGCTTGACGATAACAACTCCGACTGGCGCCGGACGATGAGCCGCTCCGGTCGACGGCGAGCTCCCACAGCCTGTCAGGCCTGTAACCGCCCAAGCAGCCAGGACGACGAGCCGGAATGGTTTTAGGCTCACCCTATTCTCCAGGATCCGCACGGCTCAAGGCGTCGATTGACGCGCGCCAAGCACCGACTGTTGGGAGAGGAAATACTTTCTCCCTGAGTTTTCCACATGGGAGCAAGCGTTCTGCATGTCAACGCGTCCACCACGCGGGACGTGTTGCAGTGCAGCAGATTGATCACATTCCCATCGACGCCTGAGGTTAGCTGGTTTGCTTCGGCTATCCACGCGCCCTCGAAGTTTCGGACAGGAG
>CAIOJR010000258.1 GCA_903858685.1 uncultured Caulobacterales bacterium
CCCTGGCCGCCGTCGTGGCGCAGGCCAAGAAGGCGGGCCGGACCAGCATCTTCCTGATGGTGACCCGCGGCGCCCAGACCGGGCCCATCGTGCTCAAGCTTGATAAGTAGGCCAAATCGCCGGACCCTTGCCGGGTCCGGCGACCTTTTCAGTGTGGGAAACGGGGCGGCCTGAAACGGGGGTTTCACATGCGTATCCTGATCATGGAAGACGACCTCGGTGCGGCTGAGGCCATGATGAAGGGCTTGCGCGACGCCGGGCATGACACGACCCACGCGGTGGATGGCCAGGACGGGCTGGACGCCGCGCGCAGGGGCGGCTTTGACGTGCTGGTCGTGGATCGCATGATGCCCCGGATGGACGGGCTGAGCGTGGTGTCCACGCTGAGGCGGGAGGATGACCGCACGCCGGTCCTGTTCCTGTCGGCTCTGGGCGAGATCGACGACCGGGTCACTGGCCTGAAGGCGGGCGGCGACGATTATCTGGTCAAGCCCTACGCCTTCGCCGAACTGATCGCGCGCGTCGAGGCGCTGAGCCGCCGCCGCGAGACCGGCGGGGTGTCCACCACGCTGAAGGTCGGCGATCTGGAAATGGACCTGATCGCCCGCTCCGTTCACCGCTCAGGCCAGGACATCGATCTGCAGCCGCGGGAGTTCCAGCTTCTGGAGTTCCTCATGCGCCATGCGGGTCAGTCGGTCACGCGGACCATGCTGCTGGAAAAGGTCTGGGAATATCATTTCGACCCACAGACCAATGTGATCGATGTGCATATCAGCCGTCTGCGGTCCAAGATCGACAAGGGCTTTGATCACGCCATGCTGCAAACTGTGCGCGGGGCGGGCTACCGGCTCGACGCCTAGGGCGGCGGGGTCATGGCCGCCATGCGCCTCCCCGGCATCATCCGGACAACGCCCTTTCGCCTGACCATGCTGTTCCTGGCCCTGTTCGCCGCGGCGGCGGCGGCGTTTCTGGGCTATATCTATGTGGCGACGGCGGGCGAGGTGACGCGCCGCGCCGATGTGGAGGTGAGCCGTGAAATCAGCTCCCTTCAGGCCATCTACGCCCGCGCGGGCGCCTCGGCCCTCAATCAGGCCCTGATCGAACGGGCGGCGACCGAGCGGCCCTTCCTCTATCTCATGATGGATGCGACCGGCAAACCGGTGACAGGCAACATCGCCGCGACGCCGGTGGATCCGCCAGGCGCGGAGGCGCACGCGACCTTTCGCGTGACCGAGACCGATGCCGACGGCGCGGTGGTGCGGCGTCAGGCCTGGGGGCGGCAGGTCAAGCTGGCCCAGGGAGAACTCCTGTTCGTCGGCGCCGATATTGGCGAGGCGCAGGGCTATGTGCTGCGCATTGTCCGCGCGCTGTGGGGCGCCGGAATTCTGGTCCTGGTGCTGGGACTGGCGGGCGGGCTTCTCATCAGCCGCAACGTGTCGCGCAGTCTGTCCGGCCTGCAACAGGTGGTCAGCGCCGTGGCGGCGGGCGATCTGAACGCGCGAGCGCCGGTGCGCGACGTGGGCGACGAATATGACGAACTCGCTTCGGGCATGAACGCCATGCTGGACCGGGTGGAGCGGTTGATGGCCGGGCTGCGACACGCCGGTGACGCCATCGCTCACGATCTGCGCTCCCCGCTCACCCGACTGCGCGCCCGGCTGGAGGCGGCCCTGATCGAGGTCGAGAACGGCCGCGCCGACCCGACGACCTCTCTGGCCGAAGCGCTGGAGGATACGGACGGGGTGCTGCGCACCTTCAACGCCGTGCTCGCCATCTCGCGGCTTCAGGCGGCGGGGCAGATTCCCAATCCGCAACTGTTTGATCCGTCTGAGCTCTGCGCCGGGCTGGCGGAACTATATGAACCCCTGTGTGAGGACAAGGGGCTGGAGTTTTCAGTGGAACTGTCCAAGGGGCTGAAGGTGCGCGGCGACCGGTCATTCGTGGGACAGGCGCTGGCCAATCTGCTCGACAATGCGGTCAAATATACGCCGACGGGCGGCGCGGTCATGCTGCGTGTGCGTCAGCGCTCGTCGGGAGAGGTGGAGTGCTCCATCACCGACACTGGCCCGGGCGTCCCGGAGGAGGATCGGGCGCGGGTGGTCGAGCGGTTCGTGCGGCTGGAAAACAGCCGCTCCCTGCCCGGGTCCGGGCTTGGCCTGTCTCTGGTCCAGGCCGTGGCGGAGGCGCATGGCGGGCGGCTGGATCTGGACGAGGGCCCGGGCCGGGTGCGGGGCGCGGCCAGACACCCCGGACGCGGGCCGGGCCTGCGCACGGCCCTGATTTTCCCACCGGCGGAATAGGCGCCTTCGCCCACTTCACGCCACGAAGGGCGCGGACTATCAATGGGCCATGAGCCAGAAAGACCTTCTTCCCGACGCTGCGCCGGACAACTGGGTGGATCGCCATGCGCCCGCCGGACTGAGGCCGTGGCTGAAACTTGGCCGGTTTGACCGACCGGCGGGCACATGGCTTCTGATGCTGCCCGGCTGGCAGGGCGCGGCGCTGGCCGCCGCCATCACCCATCAGTTCCCCAGCCCGATCCTTCTGGCCAAGATCGCCGTCGGGGCGCTGGCCATGCGCGCAGCCGGCTGCGCCTATAATGACATTGTCGATCGCGACATCGACGCCAAGGTCGCGCGCACGGCCATGCGCCCCATTCCCGCCGGACAGATCAGCGTCAAGGGCGCGTCTGGCTTTATCGCCCTGTGCTGCGCTGTGGGACTGGGCATACTTCTCAGCCTGAACCTGTCGGCCATCCTGCTGGGCGTCCTGTCCCTGGCGCTGGTGGCGGCCTACCCGTTCATGAAGCGCATCACATGGTGGCCCCAGGCCTGGCTTGGCCTGACCTTCAACTGGGGCGCGCTTCTGGGCTTCGCCGCGGCCTATGGCGCCCTGGCGACGCCGGCGATCATCCTCTATGCGGGCGGGCTGTTCTGGACCCTGGGCTATGACACCATCTATGCCCTGCAGGACAAGGAAGACGACGCCCTGGTCGGCGTGCGGTCGTCGGCCCGCAGGCTTGGCGAGAAGGTCCGCGAGGGGGTCATCACCTTTTTCGTGCTGGCGGCGGCGCTGGCGGTCGCGTCCGGCGCCTCGGCCTCACTGGGGCCGGTCTTC
Source organism: uncultured Caulobacterales bacterium (assembly GCA_903858685.1). Classification (GTDB taxonomy): domain Bacteria; phylum Pseudomonadota; class Alphaproteobacteria; order Caulobacterales; family Caulobacteraceae; genus CAIMFV01. Next base: position 3,118 of record CAIOJR010000258.1, read on the forward strand.
TATTTTGGCGCGGTGATCTACGCCGTCCATCTGCTGGGTCAGGCCATGCTGATGCGGCCGGATGACGGGGCTCAGGCCCTGATGCTGTTTCGCGCCAACCGTGACGCGGGCCTGATCCTGTTCGCCGCCATTGTCGCTGGCGGCGTGGTCAATCTTTAGCGCGCCGCCACACTGGTCGTGGCGGCCGCCGGCGCCTGAGGCCTGAAGCTGGCGGCGCCCTGCTCGGCGAGCTTGCGGGCGTTGGCGTTCAGCGAGGGCCGGAGCCGGTCGGCGTCGGCGCGGGCGTCTCGGTCGCCAGCTGCCGCGGCGATCAGATACCATTCATAGGCCTGGGCCTGGTTCTGCGGCGCGCCCACCCCATGCTCATAGAGCTGGCCGAGATTGTATTGCGCGTTGGTCATTCCCGCCACGGCCGCCCGGCGGAACCACTCGGCCGATTGCGGCAGGTCCGCCGCGCCGCCCTTGCCCGCATAGAGATAGAGGCCAAGATTATACATGGCCTGAGGCACGCCGCTATTGGCCGCCCGCTCAATCCATGTCCGCGCCTTGGCCGCATCCGGTTCGATGCCCGGCGCGCCTTTGTCGTAAAGCGTCGACAGATGGTACTGGGCCTGGGCGGACCCCAGATTGGCGGCCCGCAGCATGGCCGCCACAGCCCCGGCGTCGTGATTGTCCAGCAGGCGTACAGCCAGGCTGTAGGCGGTCGCTGGATCGTCGGGATTGGCGGGCGCAGCGGCGGCGGGATCGGCGACCGTCGCCACAGCCAGTTGACTGGCGGCGGCGGGCGCAGCCGCGGGCGCAGTGGCGTTGGCGGCGGCGGGCGCAGCGCTTGGCGTGTCGCCCCGGGCCACCTGCGGTCGGACCTTGGAGCCATCCTGAGCGGCGTCATTGACCATGATGAAGCCAATGACCGAGGCTGTGGCCGTGATGGAGACGGCCGTCGCCAGGAACAGGGTGAGGGTGGTGACCGTCCGGTCCTTGGCCTTGCGTTTGCCAAAGCCGAAGGTGAAGCCGCCAGCGGGCTTGATCTGCGACTTGCGCACGGGCTTGCCCGCCTTGGCGCTCTCGGCTTCCGACTTGCTCCGCGCCGCCAGCCGCGCCTGGGCGATCAGGTCTCGGGTGGACATGGGACGGTCGAGCGCGTCGGCGTCCAGCTCCGGACCGGAAGACTCCCCCGACTGTCCCGGGCGATGGCCAAAGCCGGGCGTGGCGCCCAGGCTCAGCTCGCGTTCGAAAGCGTCTGCATCCGGATCGGGGCGTTCCGGTTCCGTCCTTGCAGGTGTCTCCTTGACGAACGCATCGTCGAGGAACGGATCAGGCGCGGGTGCGGCGGCGGACGGGGGCGGCGCCTGCGGGATGTCGTCAAGCGCAAAGGGATCCGCATCGGACACCTTGTCCTTGGCTGCATCCTTGGCCACGACCGGCGTGTCTGCGGGAATGTCGTGATAGGTGCGGTCTATGATGCCGCTGGCGCGGTCAATCGCCTCTTCGAGATCCGACAGGAACGGATGCTCAAACAGGCCTTTTTCCCCGGCTGAGGCGGCGGCCTCGAAGGAATCGTCATCGTCAAACGCGTCTTCAAGGAAGGGACTTGAGGCCGTGGCCGCCTCTGACGGCATCTTCGGCGCGCCTTCGGCCAAACGCTCCGCCATCAGGCTCTCAAAGCTCGGCAGAATATCGCCCGACGTCGACAAGGACGCCGCCGAAGCCGATACCGGGACGGTTTCAGAGGGGGCGACCTTGAGGCTGATCGCCGGGCGGGTCGCCTCCAGAGCCGCAAACCGGCGCGGCGGGGCGCTGACTGCGGTGTCCGCCGGCGCCTCCCGTGACGCTGGCATCGCGCCGGAGGCCTGCACCGACGCCATGTCAGCCGCAGGCTCGCTGGCGCCGCCCAGCCGGGCTTCGATACGGGACTGGGATTCTTCCAGAAGGCGCGCAGTCCGTTCTTCACTCTGACGAATGCGGTCCGTCAGATCACGACTGATGCCATTGACCTGCTCAGCGGCGCGTTCGGCGTGGGATCGCACCTCGCGGCCCAGCTCATCAAGCCCCGACGTGGTGTGGGCCTCGGCGCGCCCCACCCGATCCGCCATGCGCTCGGCGATCTTGGTGATCTCGCCAGACAATTTCTGCAGGGCTTCGGTCTGGGCGTAGTCGGCGCGCAAAAGGCGCTTTTCCATGGCGTCGGCCATCTTGGCCATTTCGCCGCTGAAGCGGTCAGCCAGGCCCGATTGCTGGTGTTCCACGGCAGACACCCGCTGGCCCATGGTCTCGGCTATGCGCAGGACCTCACGGCCCATCCTGTCTATGGCCTGGGCGGAGCTGCGCTCCGATTGATCCACCTGGACGGCCAGTTGATTGATCGCCGCCTCTATGACCTCGACCCGATCGCCGCCCGCCAGCTTGCCCAGTTCCGCTGCCATGTCGACGCGTGCGGCCTCAACGCGGAAGTTCAAATCCTCAGCCAGGCTTTCAAAGCGACGCTCGACGGTGGCCAGAACCTTGCCCGGATCATTGATCGCCGCCAGGGATTGGGTGTGTGACAGGCGCTGGTCAAGGCCCGCCAGCGAGGTCTCCAGCCGCTCCACCGCGTCACGCGTGCGCGCTTCAGCGGCCGCCAGCCGGTCCGACATCCTGGCCACGGCAAGCTCCGCCACCACCGCCGGATCGGCGGGCTTGAGGCGAAGCAGGGCCTTTTCAAGGTTGCGCAGCGCTTCAATACGGTTGGCGCCGTCGCGTTCGACCCGCAGCAGGCGCTCACCCGAGCGGGCCTGTTCGGCCTGCACCCGGTCGAGCGCGCTTTCCAGCTTCAGGGACAGGGCTTCCCGATCGCGCTCGCCGGACTCAAGCCTGGTCAAGGCGGTGCGCACGGAGCGGTCAATATGATCTATCGCTGCGCCGGAACGCCCCTCAGAGGCTTCCAGTTGCGCCGCCAGGCCGTCAAGCGCGGCGGACAGGCGGCGAACCTCGTCTGAAGAGACGTCCGGAAGGGCGCGCCGAACCGGCGCCGCCGTATGGGCCGGGTCGCTGGACGATTCGTCCGACGCAACCGTCGCCATCGCGTCCAGTTCGATCTCACCCTCCGTAATCTTCTGGTTCAGCCACTCGCCGAGGGTCACACCTGACCGGCGCGCGAGACCCTTGGCGATTTCACGCGCCTTGGGATCGATGCCTTTCACGCTCCATGGCCCCGACTGGGTCATTCCCTACTTGCTCCCCAACGATTCAACCAAGACCTGACCGGCTGATTGCACCGCGTTCTGAAAGGGTATCCGTCCACCGCTTGAGTGTAAACGAGACCTTAACCCAAGATGTAGTGCCATGGGCAAAAGCCTGTGGACGAATCAAGCCCTTGCAATCAAAGAGCGCAATAGGCGTTAACGGACGATTAACCATACGGCGAGCGGGCTGAAAACCTGCAAACCTCACGCCCTCAGAAGCCTCTGTATTCGCTGCAACTCATCAACGCCAGCCATATCGGATCTCGTGTGTCGTCAGTCCTGATCCTCTCCAGCCACGTGGCGGCCAGCCGGGTGGGCGGGTTTGTCCAGTCTCTGGCGCTCAGCGCACTGGGCCGCGACCCGATCCTTGTGCCGACCGTCCTGTTCGGCCGCCATCCCGGACGCGGCGCCCCCGGCGGCGGGGCGGTCACGCCGGAACTGTTCGCGGGCATGCTCAGGGGCGTGGCGGATCAAGGACTGTCCGGCGCGCTCGACGCAGTGATCACCGGCTATTTTTCCCACCCAGATCAGGTAGTTGCAGCGGCGCAGGCGATAGATGACATGCGCGTGGCCCAGACTGGGGCCGGCGATGGCCGACGCGGGCTGGTGGTGGTCGATCCCATCATGGGCGACGAGGGCCGGGGGCTCTATGTAAAGCCTGAAGTGGCCCAGGCGGTCGTGGCTCATCTCATTCCTCGCGCTGACCTGATCACCCCCAATCTGTGGGAGCTTGGCTATCTGACCGGGGCGCCGGTGGGCGATCTGGACCAGGCGGTGGCGGCGGCGCGCCTTGTCGGGCGTCGGGTGGTGGCGACTTCGGCCCCCGCGGGCCCTGATTCGCTCGGCGTGCTGGAGGTGTGCGACGGTCAGGCCTGGCTGCTGCGTCATGCGCGCGCGGTTCACGCGCCCAATGGGACGGGCGATCTGTTCACGGCCCTTCTGACGGCGGCCCTGCTGGACGGCCTGTCCTCGCCCGGCGCGGCGTTGCGCGCCGCCGGCGGCGTCGTGCAGGCGGTGGACGCCGCCCAGGCCTTTGGGGTGGACGATCTGCCTGTGGCCCGGCTGGGCGCGACGCTGGCCATCCCGACCGCGCCGGTGTCGGTCGAGGCGCTCTGACGCGCAGAGCCCGGCTGTTCCGGGCGCAGTTGCCAAGGCCGCTCGCGCCGCGCATATGCGCAAGGGACGCGCTCAACCGACGACGCCGACAGGAGACCGCCATGATCGTTCAGCCAAGGTTCGAGCCAGTGCGTCAGATCTTCGAGGCCCATCTCGCCGACGGGCTGGAACTGGGCGCGCGCTTCAGTCTGGTGCAGTCAGGCGAGGTGGTGCTGGACCTGTTCGGCGGCCATGCCGACCGGCAGGAACGGGTCCCTTTTGGCCCGACCACCCTGACCCCGGTCTTTTCCACCACCAAGGCCCTGGCGGCGATCCTGATCGCGCGGCTCGTGGACGCCGGACGGCTGGACTATGGCCAGACCGTCGCCTCGATCTGGCCCGACTTTGCTCAGGCCGGCAAGGGCGAGATCACGGTGGCGCAGGCCCTGTCGCATCAGGCGGGCCTGTCCGGCTTTCTCGCCCCGATTGATCCGGCGCTATGGTACGACTGGAACGGTCTGTGCACAGCCCTGGCGGCGCTGGCGCCCCTGTGGCCGCCGGGAACCGCAAGCGGCTATCACCCCATCACCTTTGGCTATATTGCGGGCGAGATTTTTCGCCGCATAGACGGGCGCACCATGGGGCGCGCACTGCGCGAGGATCTGGCCCAGCCTTTCGGCCTTGATCTGTGGATCGGCCTGCCGGATTCGGAGTTTCCCCGCGTGGCGCAGCTGGACAAGCCCAAGGGCCTGCCCCGTTTCGGCGAGCTGAACGATGCGACGCGCGCCGCCTTCCTGACCGCCTGGGCGTCGCCGGGCGGCCGTTCCGGCGACGAGTGGCGCCGGGCGGAGATACCGTCCGCCAATGGCCACGCCACGGCCCTGTCGCTGGCGCAACTGATGGGGCGTCTGGCGATCGACGATGGCGGCGTATTGAGCACAGGGGCGCGAGACGCCATGAGCCTTGAGCAGATCCATGGCCAGGATCTGGTCCTGCCCTTCCAGATGAGCTGGGGCGCAGGCGTCATGCGCAACAAGGGCTCCGGCGATTTCGACACCGGGCCCTTCGGCTCCGGCGCCCTGACCTTCGGCCATTCCGGCTGGGGCGGCTCTTGCGCCTTTTGCGATCCGCAACGCGAACTCGGCGGGGCCTATGTCATGAACCGCCAGCGCACCGACCTGATGGGCGACATCCGCGCGCGCGCCCTGATCGACGCCGCCTATCGCTGCCTCTAGAGTTTTTTGCAACGCAACGGACACCGGTTCGTCGCGGAAAATGCTCTAATCATACAGGATTTTGCGCCAGGCGCCGCGACCTTGGACGGGCGCGTCACCGTCCGCTGGCGCTGGGGGCGTCGCCGACCAGACGGTCCATGGCGGCCTCTGCGGCCACGGGATCGCGGCTGGCGATCGCTTCGCCCGCCGCCCGGTGCAGGATGATGTCGGCCATCTGCTCCTGAGGGGACTGGCGCTCCATGGCGAAGATCCAGAAGCGGGTGGCGATGTTCTGCAGGGACACGATGA
>CAIOJR010000259.1 GCA_903858685.1 uncultured Caulobacterales bacterium
CGAATGGAAAATTAAGTGAACGCTTGGATTTCATCAATTTCAACCAAAAATCCAGACAAGACATATCCGACATCAAGACGGTTCTTCTGGCGGCCCTTCCCGGCGCACTGGACGGCTTTTACAACAAGGTTCGAAGCCATCCGCACACCAGGACCTTCTTCAAGGACGAACATCACATTTCGTCGGCCAAGAGCCGCCAGATTAGCCACTGGGATTCGATTTCCAGCGGCAAATTTGATGCTGACTACCTGACCGCAGTCACGCAAGTTGGCAATGTTCACGCCCGGATCGGTCTGGAGCCCCGCTGGTACATTGGCGGCTACGCCCTGGTCCTGGAATCGCTCATCAAGGCGACCCTGAAGGCGCGATGGCCAAGGGGCGGGTTCGGTTCTCGCGGTCCGTCAGCGGATAAGGTCGGCGATGAGATCGGCGCGCTCGTCAAGGCGACGCTGCTCGACATGGACCTGGCGATCTCGGTCTATCTTGACGCCCTCTCGGCTGCTCAGGAAGAGTCTGACCGGAAACGCCGGGAGGCCGAAGCCGCCCAGTCGGAACTGGTGGCCATTCTGGCCGAGCGCTTGCGGGAAATGGCGGACGGCAACCTGACGACACGGATCGACGAACCTCTGACCGGGCATCACGCCGCAATCAAGGAAGACTTCAATCAAGCCCTGAACCGCCTCGAAGAGGCGGTCAGCGGCGTCTCTGGCGCAATTGATGGGCTGAACGGAAGCGCCGAGGAAATCGCATCGGCATCCGAAGACCTTTCCCGTCGCACCGAACAGCAGGCCGCCAATCTGGAAGAAACGGCGGCCGCTCTGGACGAGATCACCGCCACGGTGAAACGCAGTGCGGACGGCGCCAAGCGCGCCTCCACCATCGCTTCGGAGACCAAGGTCCAGGCGGCGCAGTCCGGCGCCGTCATGCATGACGCCGTCGCCGCCATGGGGGAGATCGAACAAAGCTCCGGGAAGATCACCAGCATCATCTCCGTGATCGATGAGATCGCCTTCCAGACCAATCTGCTGGCCCTCAACGCCGGGGTCGAAGCGGCGCGGGCGGGCGATGCCGGCAGGGGCTTCGCCGTCGTGGCTCAGGAAGTCCGGGCCCTCGCACAGCGCTCGGCCGAGGCGGCAAAGGAAATCAAGGGACTGATCGCGTCCAGCTCATCCCAGGTGTCGCGCGGCGTGAAGCTGGTCGGCGACACCGGTCAGGCGCTCTCCGTCATCGTGGATCAGGTGGCGGTCATCGACCAGCTCATCTCTGAAATCTCCAGCTCCTCCCAGGAGCAGGCAGGCGGGCTGAGCGAGGTCAATGTCGCGGTCAATCAGATGGATCAGTTCACCCAGCAAAACGCCGCCATGGTGGAACAGTCGAGCGCGGCCGTGGTCAATCTGCGCGCAGAGGTGGCCCAGCTCCAGCGTGAAGCTTCCCGCTTCACAACCAGTCGCAAACAGACCGCCGGCCGGCGAACAGACACCGCCTCGCCGGGGCGTCCGCGCGCCACGCCAAGCCCCGCTGCGAGATTGCCGGCGCGCGCCGCCGCCGGCGGCCGCCGCTCCGCAGCACCTGCGCCGGACAACGGCGCCTGGGAGGAGTTCTGATGATCTACAGCCCCGTCCCATCTGCGGGAGCGGTCGCTCCGGTCGGCCATGCTCTATAATCACAACCTATGGCTGGTGGCCCTCGCTGGGTTCGTCTGCGCGACGGCCACCCTGACCGCGTCCATCAAGATGACGCGGTCAATTGATCGCAACGGGACGGTTGATCTTCTCAGGGTCGGCTTCGCCGCTGTGGCCTTGGGCGTCGGCGTCTTCGCGACCCATATGATCGCCATGCTGGCTTTTCGCCTTTGCGACGGCGCGGATCTGAGGCTCTCCGCGACAGGGCTGTCGCTCGCCATTGTGCTGATCACAACCAGCCTGGCCATGGCGGGATCTAGCTTTCCATCTGTCGGCGTCAAGGGTCGTATAGCCTCAGGCGTGCTGCTGGGCTTCGGCGTTTCGCTGATGCATATTGTCGGCCTGTCAGCCGTTGCGTTGCAGCAGCAGCCGACCCGCCATGGCCTTGGGCGCATCATCGTGACCTGTTGCGGCATGGCGTTAGGCGCCGCCGCCGGTGCAGTGCCGCTGAAAAACAGGATGCGGCATTATCTGATAAGGGCTGGCCTGTGGACCGCCATGACCCTTGCCATTCACTTTGTCGACATATTGAGCGTGGAATTCAGCGGACTGAGCAATATCGCCGCCATCGAGACGCCGCTCAACCATTTCGAACTCGCCTACGGCTTGACCGCCGCCTGCATCCTCCTCATGGCGATGGGCGTGTTCGCTTTCGGCGCGGAAAGCCGGCGGCGAATCCATGAGGCCCAAACCCGGCGCCTACGCCAACTGGCCGACGCCTCGCTCGAGGGGCTGGTGATATTCGAAGGCGCGCGGGTTGTCGCCACGAACGTCGCGTTCGCCAGGCTGGTCAGTCGTCCGCAACCCCTGATCCACCTCCAGTTCACGGACCTGTTCTGCGATGTTGCGCCGGATTTCCTGACAAATCCGAACCTTGCTGATCCTGTTCGCGCCCAGCTCCGATCCCCTGCAGGGGCCATCGCAATCGAACTTTCAAAGTCGCCGCTCAAATTTGGCAATGTGGACACTGTGGCCGTGGCGGTGCGCGACATGCGCGCCCGGGACCTGTCACAGGCCCAGATCGAATATCTGGTGAACCACGACGTGCTGACCGGTCTCTACAGCCGGGAGGCGTTTCATAATCTTCTCAATCTGGGCATTGCCGACCTGAAGGGCGGTCGGGCCATGGTTGCCATCATCGGGATTGACCGGTTCAAACTCGTCAACGACGCGTTTGACACAAATGCTGGCGACGCCGTGCTCAAGATCATCGCCGGTCGCCTTGAGGAGCTGATCTCGCCAGGCGATGGATTGGCCCGTCTCAGCGGTGACGAATTCGCCCTTTTCCGCCCTTCGGTCACCCGCGAGGAGGGCGTCTGCGACCTGTGCCGCGCCATTTTGGAGCAGGTCGCCCGACGGATCGAACTGGGCGGTGGGCGCCACGCCACTCTGAGCGCCAGCATTGGCGTAGAATGGCTGACCTCGGTGTCAGATCAAGCGGCCCAGGCGGTCGCAAATGCGGATGCCGCCATGCTCGCGGCCAAGCGTTTGGGAGGCGACAATTTTGTCGTCTTCGAACCCGCCCTCGTCGCCTCGCTTCGGCGTCGACAGCTCATCGAGTCCGAACTGCGACTAGCGATCGATGCAGGCGCGCTGCAACTGGTGTTCCAGCCTCAAGCCTTGCTGGAAACGGGTGAAATCGACGGCTACGAGACTCTGGTCCGTTGGGAACACCCGCTGCTCGGGACCATAGATCCCGTTGAATTCATCAAGATCGCGGAAGAGTCCGGCGTGATCACCATTCTGGGTGAATGGATCCTGCGTCAGGCCTGCCAGAAGGCGACGTCCTGGCCGGGCAAGGAACGGGTCGCGGTAAACCTGTCCGCAGTGCAGCTCTATGAAATGGATCTACCGGAAAAAGTCATGTGCGCCCTGATCGATTCCGGCCTTTCGCCGAGCCGTCTGGAGCTGGAGATCACCGAGACCGCTCTGGTGCGCGACGCGGGCCGGGCCCGTCACATCCTGAGGCGGCTGAAGTCGGTGGGCGTGGAGATCGCATTGGACGACTTCGGCACGGGCTTCTCCTCCCTTTCCAACCTTCAGAACTTCCCGATCGACAGGATCAAGATCGACGCCTCCTTCGTCCAGGATATTGATCAGGACCCGGCCAAGGCCGCCATTGTGCGCGCCGTTCTGGCTCTGGGCGCGGGCCTGGGCAAGAAGGTCATTGCCGAAGGAATTGAAACCGAAGCCGAGCGCAACCTGATCCGGCAAATGGGTTGCAGCCATGCTCAGGGCTATCTGATCGGACGACCCCATCCGGCGCCGTTCACAGCTCTACCGGTTGCCCCTTCCGCCCTGGCTTCCTAGTCGCCGGCCGCGTCGGTCCTGATACGCGATCCGTCTCCCGCCAGCCTCTCAAACAGCCACCGACCGCCGATGCCCAAGACCCGGTCGCGCCGCCGCGTCGCGACCACGGGCAGGCGCGGAAGTCGGGAAAACCCGTCCCAGATGGCAGGACGCAGTTGCACCAGTCGCCCATTGGCCAGATCGTCGGCGACAATATGCACCGGCATGCTGCCCCAGCCCAGGCCCGCCAGCAACATCGAATGCTTGGCGCCGAGATCCGCCAGCCGCCAGGTGCGTGTCGCAAGCACGCCCCGATCGGGCCACCGACCGCGCGTTGATCGATCGCTGAACACCAGTTGCAGATGCTCTTTCACGTCGTCCAGCGACAGCGGTCCCGCCAGGGTCGCCAGGGGGTGCTGTGGGGCGGCGACGACCACAAGCTCGATCTCTGCGACAGGCTTCAGCACCAGCGCATCGGTTGAGCCTTCAGACGGGATGATCAGCCCGATATCGGCGCGCCCGTCCAGCACGGCGTCACGCGCAGCTCCAAGGGACTCCACCTGTAACCGGGTCTGCACGGACGGATATCGTTTTTGCAGTTCGTGCAGCGCCTCGACGAGCCGCGACATGGGAAACATCGCCTCGACCACAATGGACAATTCAGCCTCAAGCCCGCTGGTCAAGCCGGCTGCGACCGCGTGGAAGCTGTCAACTCCGCCCAGGATGTTCTGGACACAAGGCAATAGGGCCCGCCCCGCCTCGTTCAGCTGCGGGCGATAGGCGCTGCGGTCGAACAGGCTCAGTCCCGCCTGGTCTTCCAGCTTCTGGATCGCATAGGTGATGGCCGACTGGGCGCGCGCCAGCCGCCGCGCGGCGGCGGAAAAGCTGCCCGTCTCAACGACGGTGAGGAAAACGCGCAGCTGGTCAATGGAGACGTCCGTCATAACCATCAGAATAACTGATCATGAGTTTCAAAACTATCACAGTTTTCTGGATGTTTTGAGCGACTATATGATCGATCTCGCGCTTCGGAATGAAAGGACCTCCGATGGAGGCGTCCACACGTCTGCCGACCCTGTTCATACCGCATGGAGGCGGTCCGTGCTTTTTCATGGACCCGCCGCCGTCGCATCCGCACCTGTGGGACGCCACGGCGGACTATCTGCGCAGGATCGCCGCCAGTCTGCCGCAACGACCTAAGGCAATCCTGATGATCTCGGGCCACTGGGAAACGCCCAATCCCACGCTCAACACCGCCGCCCAGCCCGGCCTGCTGTTCGACTATTACGGCTTTCCCGAGCACACCTACCGTCTGACCTATCCGGCGCCCGGCGCGCCCTGGCTGGCGGCGCGGGTGAAGGGTCTGCTGGAAACGGCGGGAATGACGGTCGATACGGACGACCAGCGCGGCTGGGACCATGGGGTGTTCATCCCCATGATGCTGATCTGTCCCGAGGCGGACGTGCCGATCCTGCAATTGTCTCTTCAGGCGAGCCTGGACCCGCAAGCCCATCTGGCCATGGGCCGGGCGCTGGCGCCCCTGCGCGACGAAGGGGTGCTGATTATCGGCAGCGGGATGAGTTTTCACAATCTGCGCACCTTCTTCGCCCCGACCGGCGGATTGGAAGCAGAGGCGTTCGACGGCTGGCTCACCCGAGCGGTCGAACATCCGGCCCGACGCGATGACGATCTCATACACTGGAGCTCGGCGCCCCACGCCCGCGCCAGCCATCCGCGTGAGGAGCACCTTGTGCCGATCATGGTGGCCGCAGGCGCCGCTGAGGGCGAGGTCGGCGCACGCACCTTCAAGGATCACATTTTCAACAAGGCGATTTCAGGCTTCCAATTCGGCTGAGATCGCCAAAACGCCTCGCAGCACGTTTCTCGCCCTGTTCAAACTCCCCCAACTGAAAGGACTAAACATGACCACCCTGACCAAGACCGCCGCCCTGGCCCTCGCCGCCGCCCTTCTCGCTGGCGCCAGCGCCCAGGCGCAGGTCGCCAATTCAGACCCGGCCGCCGTACAGTCTGGAACCTATAAGCTGGAGACCAATCACGCCCGCATCGTCTTCTCCACGTCGCATATGGGCTTCTCGACCTGGTATGGCGATTTCTCCGGCGCTACGGGCTCTCTGACGCTGGACACAAAGAACATCGCCGGCGCGGCCCTGGATGTCACAATCCCCGTGGCGAGCGTGGCGACAACCAACGCGATCGTCGATGGCGAACTGAAGAGCCCCGCCTGGTTTGGCGCCACGGCGTTCCCGACCATCACCTTCAAGTCCACCAAGGTCGTAGTGACGGGCGCCGCGACCGCACAGGTCACTGGCGATCTGACCTTCCATGGCGTGACCCGCCCTGTGACCCTGGACGCCGCCTTCAAGGCGTCGGGCGTCAACCCGCTCAACAAGGCCTATACGGTGGGCTTTGAAGTGAAGGGCAAGATCAAGCGCAGCGACTACGGCGTGAAGACCTATGTCCCGCTGATCGGCGACGATGTGGACCTGACCATCAGCGCCCCGTTCGAAAAGAAGTAGATGCCGCCCTGCGCCCCTCCCCCCGTGGCGGGAGGGGCGTCCAGGACGTCAGCGCCCCTTGAACACGGGCGGACGTTTTTCGACAAAGGCCAATGAAGCCGCCTTGTGGTCTTCGGTCGCCATGGTTCGAACCATGTGGATGGCTTCCATATCGAGCACCTGCGACAGGGTCCCGTGCTCAGCCATATCCATATTCTTCTTGATATAGCCCAGCGCCACTGTGGGCATGGCCGCCAGGCGCCGGATCAGCGCATCGGCTTCACGCGCCAGATCCGCAGCGGGAACAGAGCGATTGACGATGCCGAGCCGTTCGGCTTCCACGCCATTGATCACGTCGGCGGTGAAGTAAAGTTCACGCGCCTTGGCCGAACCGACCAGTTTGCTGAGAAAATAGCTGCCGCCATAGTCGCCCGACGCGCCGATCTTGGAAAAGGCGGTGGTGAGCTTGGCCTCGTTGGCGCAGATGCGCATGTCGCAGGCCAGCGCCATGGCCAGGCCCGCCCCCGCTGCTGCGCCGGGAATGACGGCGATGGTCGGCTTGGGCATGTCGTGCAGGCAGCGCGGAAACTCCATGGCGGAGCGCAAGCCATGGACCCGCTCGTCAAAGGTCGGGCCTTCGCCCCCTCCCGGCCGAGCGACGAAACCTTTCACGTCTCCGCCCGCACAGAAGGCTGATCCCGCGCCGGTCAGAACCACGACCCGCACGGACGGATCGGCCGCAAGACGCGTCCCTGCTGCGGACAGGGCCGCCTGCATTTCCGAGGTCAGAGCATTGCGCGCCTCTGGCCGGTTCATGGTCAGGGTCGCGACCCCGTCTGCAAAGGTCTCGATCAGTTGATCCGACATATTGTCCTCCTTCATCGCCGCTTTTCAGCACGGCCTTGACGTCCGCCGTCGCGGTCTGCGCGAGCTTAGCCCCGACAGGCGCCCCAGCGCGAGCCTCAATCGCCCGATCGCGCATAGGGTTGTGACTTGCGCAGTTCGGCGTCCTGCCCCAATTGATAGGATCATGACCACGCCCGCTCCCATACGCGCCATTGTCGCGCCCGTGACGCCCCTGCAACAGAACTGCACGATTGTCTGGTGCTCCGCCACCAACAAGGCGGCGGTGATCGATCCGGGCGGAGAAGTGCCGCGAATCCTCAAGGCGGTGGCGGACCACGGTCTGACAGTGGAAAAGATCTGGATCACCCACGGCCATATGGACCACGCGGGCGGCGCTGCGGCGCTGAAGGCGGCCACGGGCGCGGTGATCGAGGGGCCCCACAGGGACGACCAGTTCTGGATCGACCGGATCGCCGAAAGCGGCAAGCAATACGGAATTCCCGACGCGAAAGGCTTCACCCCGGATCGCTGGCTGGAGGATGGCGACGAGGTGACCCTGGGCGAAACACGCTTCATTGTGCGCCATTGCCCAGGCCACACGCCCGGCCACGTCGTGTTCGTCCAGCCGGAAGCCCGCTTTGCTCAGGTCGGAGACGTCCTGTTCAAGGGCTCGGTCGGTCGGACCGACTTTCCCCGGGGGAACTATAATCAGCTGGTCGAATCGATCACCCAGCGTCTGTGGCCGCTCGGATCGGACATCGCCTTCGTCCCCGGCCATGGCCCCATGTCAACCTTTGGGGCCGAACGCCAGACCAATCCGTTCGTGGCCGACTCCGTCGTCTGATTGACGGCGCGATCAATCCTGTTTCCAGGCGCTGTAGCGAAGGGACTTGTCGACCATGCGGCCATCCACTGTGCGGATCGGCGTGGTGATCGCCAGATCCTTGCGCATGTCATTATAGCCCGCCATGTGCACGATCCCGACCTTGGCGTTGGGGATGAACCGCTCGACCAGCATCGACTCGTCTTCTGAGCAACACCACATGGGGCCCATATAGTTGCAAAGCTCGGGCGCCAGTTCGACCGGCAAACCGTCCTCGTGAACGATAATGCCCAGGGCCAGCTGGTCGGAGGTGAAAACGCGGCCCTTGACGATGGCCTCCGCCTGTCGACGGCGCCAGGCGTCCCAGTGCGGCGCCGTACGGCTGAGCGCGAAGACGCCCGCATTCAGCGTGGCCTTGTCGCCCACGCGCCGCGCCAGGGCCTCCGGGAATCCTGCGCGACGAGCGTTTTTGTAAAGCTGGGTCTTGACCTTGGCATAGCCGAACGCGGCCCATTTCACGGGCGCGGCGACCTCGCCATAGCGGGAATTCTGCGACACGACGGCAATCGCCCCGCGCTCCGCACCGGTGCACAACAGATCGACGGCGGAAATGTCCTGAACCCAGGCGTCGCCGTCGATCCAGACAATCGTGTCGATATCGGGCAAAAGCCGGTCAAGGAAGGTGCGCGAGGTCAGCACTTTCAGATGCTCCCGCCCCCGGATCCGATGCTCTGCTATGTCAAAGCCCCAACCGACTTCGAGAATGCGCGCGCCATACAGATCGTGCAGACGCTGTTTTTGCTCAGCCTCCAGACCGCCGTCCATCACCACCAGCGCGAGATCTTCGGCGGTGCGAAACCGTCGAACCGATGCGCATAACTCGTCGATCAGCGGGAAATAATTGGCGTCGCCACCTGTTACGACTGCGCGTCTGGTCATGAAAGGTCCTCAATCGGCCCGCCTGCTGCACCCCCCGCAAAAGTGACGCGGGTCCAGGCGAGGACCGATATAGCCCAAGGCCGCCCCCCCTTGGGGAGCTAAAAATGCGCGGGCGCCAAAAAATGCCCCTTCAGGGCTCCGCCGATCTGATCCATAAGGCGTTCATGTTTCACCCACGACAGCTCTGATGTGCGGCATCGCAGGTATATTCAGGCGGGCCGACAGCGCCGTTGAGCCTTTCGTTCTAGACGCACTGGAACGGGCTCTGCGCCATCGCGGACCGGATTCGGTGGGCCGGTTCACGCGTGGCGCCATATCGCTTGTCCATACGCGACTGGCCATTATCGATCTGGAAAGCGGTCAACAGCCCCTGTTCGGCCCCAGCGGAGTCGCGCTGGTCGCCAATGCCGAGATCTATAACGCACCCGAAATCAAGGCGCGCTTCGCCGGCGACGCCTTCCACACCCACTCAGACTGTGAGCCGCCGATCCACCTCTATGAGCAGATGGGCGCAGACTATGCGACCGGACTGCGCGGGATGTACGCCATGGTGATGTGCGATCCGGATGGTCGGCGCATGGAGATCAGCCGCGACCCTTTCGGCATCAAGCCGCTTTATTACATCGAGGACGACGCAGGCTTCGCCTTCGCCTCCGAACCGCAGGCGCTGGTCGCCGCCCGGCTGGTCAGCGGCGACATTTCAGAGGCCCACCGCGACGAACTCCTGCAACTGAAGTTCACCGTCGGCGCCGACACCATCTTTGACGGCGTCAAGCGCGTGCTGCCCGGCGAATCCCTGATCATCGAGCAGGGTCGATTTGTCGGCCGTCGCCAGATCGAAGCGGTCTCGCCGCCCAGGACCACAG
The DNA here is from genome assembly GCA_903858685.1 of uncultured Caulobacterales bacterium. Taxonomy (GTDB): domain Bacteria; phylum Pseudomonadota; class Alphaproteobacteria; order Caulobacterales; family Caulobacteraceae; genus CAIMFV01. Next base: position 9,962 of record CAIOJR010000259.1, read on the forward strand.
CCCGCAAGACCGATCTGGTCGCAGGCTTTGAAGCGGCCATGACGGACTCGGTGGCCGCGCATCTCCAGTCAGACGTGCCGGTGGGACTGTTCCTGTCGGGCGGCGTGGACAGCTCCATCCTGATGCTGCTGATCAAGCGCATCGCCCATGAGCGCATCCTGTCGATCAGCGTCGGTTATGACGACGCGGCCGCCGACACGTCTCGCGACGAAAGCGCCGCGGCCATGAGCTTCGCCCAGCGCCACGATGTGCCGTTCGAGCGGGTGCAGATGAGCCGGAGCGATTTCTGGGACCTGAGCCCGCGCATAGCGGCCGCGATTGACGACCCGACGGCGGACGCCGCGGTCCTGCCCTCCTTCATCCTGGGCATGGCGGCGGCCAAGCTGGGGCGAAAGGTGATCCTGTGCGGCGAAGGGGCAGACGAGCTGTTTGGCGGCTATCGGCGGTATCGGCCCCGCCTGTTCGGCCAGTTCCGGCGCGACCGCACCTTGAGGCGCGGCGTCTATTCCAGGACTGAGGCGGCGGGCTGTTTCAAGACCGACTGGCAAGCGGGCCTCGCCGCGGCGATCCAGGCGGAACAGGGTCGATGGCGCTCCAGCATGGAGACCGCCCAGGCCATAGATGTCCGCGAATGGTTGCCAAACGATCTGCTGGTCAAACTGGATCGTTGCCTGATGGTGCACGGGATTGAGGGACGCACGCCCTATCTGGACCCGGTCGTGGCCGAATTCGCCGCAACCATCTCGCCCGACAGCCGCATCAAGGGCGATCTGGGCAAGATTGTCATGCGCGACTGGCTGGCCAAGACCGATCCCGCCTATCCCGCCTTCGCCAAGAAGAAGGGCTTCATCACCCCGGTCGGCCGCTGGATCGCACAAAAGGGCGATGTGCTGAGCGAACTGATCAGCGCCCATCCCGGCGTCGCGCCCTGGATGCCGCGCGATGTGGTGCGGTCCATCTTCGCCAGTGCCGCCGTCGACTCCCAACCGGCCTGGAGCCTGATGTTCTACGCCCTTTGGCACAGCCGTCATGTTCTGGGCGTCGACCCCAATCAACCGGCGGACGCCTGTCTGAGCGCGGCGCTGAAGGCATGACCCTCCTCCACATGCTCGGCGCCCCGGGCGACGGCGGGGCGGAAACCTATTTTGTCGAACTCATCCGCGCCCTTAAAAGTCGCGGCTACGCTCAGGCCGCCGCAACCCGGCCCTATCCGTCTCGTGACGCCCTGTTACGTCAGATGAGCCTGCCGGTCAGGAATCTGGGCTTCACGCCGATCACCACCCTGACATCGCGCATCGGCGCGCGGCAATTCGCAGAAAAGGTCGACGCCAAGATCATTCTCAGCTGGATGAGCCGTGCAGGCAGCGTGGCGCCGCCCGGTCCCTGGGCGCGGATTGGTCGACTGGGCGGCTATTACAGCCTCAAATATTTCAAGGGGCACGACTTTCTGGTCGCCAACACGCCCGATATCCGCCGCTTCATCATCGACAATGGCTGGCCGGCGGACCGGGTGAGCTACATCCCCAACTTCGCCGCGGCGCGCCCCGGCGTCCCCTTCGACCGCGCCGTCTACGACACCCCTGCCGACGCCAAGCTGCTGCTGGCCATGGGCCGCCTGCATGAAGACAAGGCCCATGACGTGTCGCTCAAGGCGCTGACCCGCATACCGGGCGCCTATCTGTGGATCGCAGGCAGCGGCCCCCTGAAGGATGAGCTACAGGAACTGGCGATCAAGCTCGGCGTCGCAGATCGGGTGCGACTGATCGGCTGGCATGATGACGCCGGTCCGCTCTATCGCGCGGCCGATATTTGCGTCTTCCCCTCCAGGACCGAGCCCTTCGGCAATGTGATCATCCAGGCCTGGGCTCACGGCGTGCCGGTGGTGACCGCCAGATCCATCGGCCCGAGCCTGCTGATCGAAGACGGACAAAACGGCTTGATCACGCCGGTCGATGACGACGCCGCGGTCGCGAACGCCATCGCGCGGATTGTGGACGAGCCCGCCCTGGCGCAGCATCTGATCGATCAAGGCCGGGCGTGCCTTGCCCGCGACTTTTCCCAGGAAAAGGTCGTCGCGCAATGGAGCGCGCTATTCGCCCGTTATGGCGTCACTGCGCCTTCGTAAAGATGCGTTCCGCTCCAGCAGCCGACCGTCACCACGTCCTTGCGCGGTCCCTGAACCAGCACCAGGCGATAGGGCGCGCCGCGCGCGCCCACTCCGCGACGCATGATCGTGCCCAGATCCTGCACCTGTTCGAAACAGGTCCGAAGGTCACTGACATTCAGCCGGCGCGCCAGATCAACCACCAGACCCGGCGCCGCCATGTCCACAGCCGGTTGCGGCGCAGTTCGGTAACGGTCGCGCTCGTTCAATTGAAGCGTGGGCAACGCCAGGGCGCGTTCGGTCTGTAATTGCGCCACGGTGCCATAATTGACAGAGGCGACCCATTTCGCCCCCTTGCGGACGGCGAGGTCATTCAGTCGGGTCGCAAAGGGGGACCAACCCTCGACCGCCAGAGCCGGATCAAATCGTCCCAGGTTCGGTAGAGGTGCGGCCAGCAAGACCAGGATCACGACCGAAATCACCAGTCCGGAAAACGCCCAGGGCTTCAAGGCGCGGCTGATCCGCGTCGGCCTTGCCTGCGCCCCCACGGCGGCAAGGACAGATGCGCCCGCAAACATCGGAACGGGCCAGTGCTGCTGAACGATGCTGTGCATGGAATGGAGCAGGAGATAGCCGCAAAACGGCGCGCTGAGACAGACGATGAAACGAACGCCCGTCCCGATCTGATCTGCGCCGAAGCGCGCGCCTCTCACCAGGAAATAGGTCAGGAAGGGGCCGAACAGAAGGGTTTGCAAAACGGCCAGCTCCACAAGATGGCGCGGCGCAAAACCGGGCGGCGTGACCCGGCCGAACTGCTTTGCAAACGTCACCCAGTGATGCGAAGCGTTCCAGGCGATGTTGAGGCTGAACACCGCCGCAGCGATGACAAGCGTCGCCCACGGCCAGGGGCTCAACAGCTTTTTGCGTCCTTCGGGACTTGAGACAAGCCAAAGGAAAGCCCCGGGAGCCAGGAACAGTCCCGAATATTTCGAAAGACAGGTCAGCCCCCCGAACAGGCCCGCAACGCACCACCAGACGGCCCCTCGATCGTGATCCGCCCGCGCCAGACAAACCGCCGTCGCCGCCCAGAACATGGCGGCGGCTGAGTCCGGAATCGCCAGAAAACTGCCCAGACCAACCGTGATCGTCGCATTGTACCAAAGCGCGGCGCGAATGCTCACCCGCGTCTGTGCCCCAAGCGTCCTTGCCAGTTCGAACACAAGGAAAGAGGTGACGACGCTGGTCAGCAGCGGGAAAATGCGCACGCCCAGCGAATTGTCGCCTAACAGGGCGATCCCCGCCCGCACCCCCCACGCCACCATCGGCGGATGGTCGAAATAGCCCAGATCCAGATGCATGGACCATTGACGATAATAGGCTTCGTCTTCGGTCAGGTGGGTCGCACCCGCCACATAGATCCGCACAAGCAAGATCAGAAAGACCACGACGCCCAACAGGGCTTCCTGAGATAGCCCGCCGCGCTTGCGCTGGGACTCAGCCGCCATTGCAGACATCAATCAACGCCCAAAGCGCGGTCGCCCCGACATATCACCTGAAGAACTTCCATTCACGGCCCGAAAAGCCGTCATATAAACCGCCTTCAGCCAATCCGCTATCCTTCAGCCAAGGCGGGCCAGGCCAGAGCGAATATTGATCGCCCCCTTCCCTTACGGCGCAAATGGACATGCCGCCCATGTTGGGGTCCACTGGACCGGCGTCAGTTTCGGATATCAAGACATGCCCCGCTTTCAGACACTGGACCTCAGCAAAGCTCGCATCCGAACCGCCCAGGAGGGAGAGGGCCCACTGGTCCTGATGGTGCATGGCTTTCCGGAGTCGTGGTTCTCTTGGCGCCATCAGTTGGGCCCCATCGCCGAGGCCGGATTTCGGGCCGTGGCCATGGATGTGCGCGGCTATGGCGGCTCCTCGAAGCCCCACGAGATCGAAGCCTATGCGATGGAGGCCCTGGTCGGCGACATAGCCGACGTGATCGAGGCTCTGGCGCCGGGCCAAAGGGCGATCCTGATCGGCCATGACTGGGGCGCGCCACAGGTCTGGAACACCGCCCTGATCCGGCCCGACCGCGTGCGCGCCGTGGCGGGACTATCGGTGCCTTATCTGGGCGTTCCCCAGGCCTCATTTTCCCGCATGATAGAGGCGGTCTTCACCAGTCGGGGCAAGTTCTTCTACCAGCACTATTTCAACAAGTCGCCCGAAGCTGAAACCGACCTGGAATCCGATCCGCGCGACTTTCTGCGCAGGTTCTACTACGCCATATCCGGCGATGCGCCCGACGGAGCCTGGCCAAATGACAAGGGCGTGGACGCCAAACTGCTGGACGGCCTGATCGACCCCGATCCATTCCCCGCCTGGCTCAGCCCAGACGACCTCGACTATTATGTCGCAGAGTTCCAGCGCTCCGGCTTTCGCGGCCCGTTGAACCGCTATCGCAACCACGACCGCGACTTCGACTATCTCAAGACCTTCGCCGGGCGCCGTATCGAGCAACCCGCCCTTTATATCGGGGGAACGCGCGATCTGGTTCTGTCCATGCTGGGACGAGGCGACCTTTTGCAGATCATGTCCGCCGAAATGCCCGATCTTCGCGGCGCGCATCTTCTGGAAGGGTGCGGGCACTGGACGCAGCAAGAACGCCCGCAGGAGGTGAACGCCCTTCTGCTGGACTGGCTCAAAGCCATCTGAAAACCGAAATACCTCACCTGTCCGAAGCGACCGGGCGCCCATACCCTTTGGAGGAAGACTGGCCATGGCCATCATCAACGACGCAAGGACGCTGGGCGACGTGGTGCGCGCGCAAGCCACAAACATGGGCGACAGGAAAGCTTTCACATTCGAAGGCCGAGCCACGACCTATGCCCAGTTCGACGCCAACACCAACCGCGTGGCCAATGCCTTGATCGCCGACGGCCTGACGCCCGGCGTGCGGATCGCCTATCTGGGCAAGAACTCGGACCACTATTTCGAGCTTCTGTTTGGCGCGGCCAAGGCGGGCGTGGTCATGACGCCGGTCAATTGGCGTCTGGCCGGACCGGAAGTCGCCTTCATCATCGACAATAGTGACACCTCGCTGGTCTTTGTCGGGCCCGAGTTCACCGAGACGATCCGGATGATCGCATCCGATATCCCCCAGGTTCGCAGTTTCATCGCCATGGAGGGCGGGATCAGCGGCTGGCCAACCTATGAGGACTGGCGCGACGCCCGCCCCGACGCCGATCCGCGCGTCCCGGTCCGGTGGGAGGACGTGACCCTGCAGCTCTACACCTCCGGCACGACCGGACGGCCAAAGGGCGCGATGCTGACCCATGGCAACCTTCTTGGCCTGCGCAGCGGGGATGATGATTTGATGCCCGACTGGAACCGCTGGGGCCACAATGAGGTCAGCCTGGTCGCCATGCCCGTCGCCCATATTGGCGGATCAGGCTGGGGGGTCGTGGGCGTGATCAATGCTGCGCTCAATGTGGTGGCGCGCGAATTTGATCCCGCCGCCGTGCTCGATTTCATCGACCGGGATCGGGTGTCGAAGATCTTCATGGTGCCTGCCGCCATGCAGATCGTGGTCCGCCACCCGCGCGCCCGCGATATCGACTGGTCCTGCATGAAATACCTGCTCTACGGGGCCTCGCCCATCCCGCTGGACCTGTTGAAGGAATGCATGGAGGTGTTCGGCTGCGGCTTTGTGCAGATGTATGGAATGACCGAGACGACCGGCACCATCGTCGCCCTGCCGCCGGAGGACCACGTCGCGGAAGGATCCCCGCGCATGCGGGCGGCGGGCAAGGCGCTACCCGGTGTGGAGGTGGCCATTATTGACGAGGCGGGCGCGCCAGTGGCCCCGCATGTGGTGGGCGAGATTGCAACCCGCTCTGTCGCCAATATGGCCGGCTACTGGAAGCAGCCCGACGCCACGGCCAAGACGATTGACCCCGACGGCTGGCTGCGCAGCGGTGACGCGGGATATATGGACGAAGACGGCTATGTCTTCATCCATGACCGGGTGAAGGACATGATCATCAGCGGCGGCGAAAACGTCTATCCGGCAGAGGTTGAAAACGCCGTCTACGGCCATCCCGCCGTCGCCGAAGTCGCCGTCATCGGCGTTCCGGACGAAAAATGGGGCGAAAGCGTCAAGGCGATGGTCGTGCTGAAGCCCGGCGCCGCCGCAACGCCGGCGGACATCATCAAATGGGCGCGCGAGCGCATCGCCGCCTACAAGTCGCCCAAGAGTGTGGACTTCATCGACGCCCTGCCCCGCAACGCATCTGGCAAGATTTTGCGGCGCGAACTGCGCGAACCCTACTGGGCGGGATATGAGCGCCGGGTGAGCTAGACGATGCGGGCCCTGACCGTGGCGCACGTGCGCAACGATCAGGGCTGACAACCTAGGCGAACAGTTTTTTCAGCTCGTTCTTCAGGATCTTCCCATTGGCGTTTCGCGGCAGGGTCTCTGTCTGGAAAATGACCTTGATCGGCACCTTGAAGGCCGCCAGCCGATCCGCCACAAAGCCGCGAAGCTCCGCCTCCGTCGCCTCGGCGCCCGGCTTAAGGGTCACGACGGCGCCAGGCTCCTCGCCCAGGGTCTTGTGCGCCACGGCCACAATCGCGGCGTCCATCACTGCCGGGTGTTCATAGAGGGCGTTCTCCACCTCGATACAATAGATGTTCTCGCCGCCGCGGATCAGCATGTCCTTGGCCCGGTCGATGATGAAGCAGAACCCCTCCTCATCAATGCGCGCCAGATCGCCGGTCTTCACCCAGCCGTCGCTAAAAGTCTGGACCGTGGCTTCGGGCTTGTTCCAGTAGCCGATGACCACATTCGGTCCCTTGCCCCAAAGCTCGCCGACCTCGTTGGGCGCCAGGGTCTCACCATCCGGCCCCACGATTTTCATATCGCATACCGGCACGGCCGGACCGCAACTGTCAGGGCGGTTGGAATAGTCTTCCGCCATGTGGTGGGTGAAGGTGGCCGATGTCTCGGTCATGCCCCAGCCATTGCCGGGCTGGGAATTGGGGAAGGTCTCCCGGATCTTGCGCACCAGTTCCGGCGCGGAAGGGGCGCCGCCATAGGAAACGCTTTCCAGCGAGGACAGATCAAACTCTTCGCGCCTGGGGTGCTCAATCAGTTGCCAGGCGATGGTCGGCACACCGCCCGCCATATTGACCTTTTCGCGCTCGATCAGCTCAAAGGCGCGCACCGGGTCCCATTTGTGCATCAGCACAATCTTGCCGCCTTGCAGAAGCATGGGCGAGAGGATCGCAAAACAGCCCGTTGCGTGGAAGAACGGCACCGACAGCAACATGACCCGCTGTGGTCCGTCAGGGTCTGGGACCGGCAGCGCCTCGCCGCGTCGTACATAGGACCGCGCACCGGAAAAGGCGGACGCAATCACATTGGAGGTGATGTTGCGATGGGTCGCCAAGGCGCCCTTGGGCTTTCCCGTCGTGCCTGAGGTGTAGAAGATCGTCGCCTCGTCGTCGGGCGCGATCGGGGTGGTCGGCAGTTCGATGTCCGGCAGAGCCGCCCATTCCGGCGCCGCGCCGATCACGCTTTCAAGACGCTTGATCTTGGGATGGGCGACCTCCTCGACCAGACGGCTGACATAGACACGGTCGAGGTCGGGACAATTATGGATATGTTCTGCAATGCGAGCGGCCCGCTCCGCATCCACCAGAGCAACCTTGGCGCCGGAATCGGTGAGCCCGTATTCCAGTTCCGGCCCGGTCCACCACGCGTTCAACGGCGTGACAATGGCGCCCAGCGACGAGGCGGCGTAAAAGGCCACCGGCCATTCGGGGATGTTGCGCATGATCACCGCAACCCGGTCGCCCTTCTTGACTCCGTCCGCCGCCAGGGCCTGCGCCAGATTGGCGACGGCGCGGTGGAACGCGTCAAAGCTGACCCGCTCATCTTCGAAGACCAGAAAGGTGCGGTCGCCAAAAGCGCGCGCCGCCGTCACCTCAAAGCGCAGATCCGGCGGCGCATTTTTCCAGACGCGGGTCTCGATCCCGCGGATGGTCAGGGTCTCCATCTCGAACGGTGATCCGGCCTGAGTCAGTAGCGCATGGGCCTGGGCGACAGACACCACAGGCCAAGAGGCGGCGGCCTTGACGGACGTATCGTTCGAAGCGGTCATATATTTCCTCCACAGAACCTGCCAGGCGCGCTCATTTCAGCGGCGCGCATATCAGTCTGAGGCAGGAAACATATCGAACCGCGTTTTGTAAACGCCGTTCAGGATAAATCAGCCCACCGCTTCGAGCCGCAGCAAGGCCGCGGCCATTTTCACCTTGGCGGCCTGGGCGTCCGCCAACTTTTCACGATTTTCGGCCACCACGGCCTCAGGCGCCTTGGCGATGAACGCTTCGTTTGACAGCTTGCCCGAGACCTTGGCGATTTCGGAATCAAGCCCCGCAATGGCCTTGGTCAACCGCGCACGCTCCGCCGCGAGGTCGATAAAGCCGGCGATGGACAGACAGCCCGTCGCCTCGCCAATCACGAATTGCACCGCACCCGCCGGCGCCTGCTCCGCCATGCGGATCGAATCAAGGCGCGCCAGCGTGGTCAGCCGGTCACGTTGACGTGTGATCCGACCCTGGGTCACGACGTCGCCCCCCACGAGCACGACGGGCGCCCGCGCCGAGGGCGGCACATTCATCTCCGAGCGGATCGAGCGCACCTCGGTGACCAGATCAATGACCCAGTCGATTTCAGCGGCGGCCTCTGCGTCCAGCCATTCATCGGGCAGGTTGGGCCAGTTCGCCTCGATCAGCATGGACTGGCGGGCGGGTCCGAACTCGGCGGTCTGCTCCCACAGGGCTTCTGTCAGGAAAGGGGCCACAGGGTGCAACAGCGTCAGGGCCTGATCCAGCGTCCAGGCCGCCATGGCGCGCGTCTCGGCCTTGGCGGCCTCGTCGTCCCCATTCAGGATTGGCTTGGCCAGTTCCAGATACCAGTCGCACAGCACGTTCCAGATGAAGCGATAGAGCGCCTGCGCCGCCTCATCAAAGGCCATGGCCTCCAGCGCGCGGGTCACGGCGGCTTCGGCCTTGACAGTTTCGCCGCGAATCCAGCGATTGACCGTTTCCTTGACCGCGCCGGGGTCGAAGCCGTCGACGGTGACGCACTCGTTCATCTGGCAGAAGCGCGCCGCGTTCCACAGCTTGGTGCAGAAATTGCGATAGCCTTCCACCCGCTGGGTCGACAGCTTGATGTCGCGCGCCTGTCCTGACATGGCCGTCAGGGTGAAGCGCAATGCGTCGGCGCCATAGGCGTCCACCAGTTCCAGGGGGTCGATCACATTGCCCTTGGACTTGGACATCTTCTGGCCCTTCTCGTCGCGGACGAGGGCGTGGATGTAGACCGTCTTAAACGGCACCTCATCCATCGCATACAGGCCCATCATCATCATACGGGCAACCCAGAAGAAGATGATATCGAAGCCGGTGACCAGCACATCGGTAGGGTAATAGCGCTTGAGCGCTTCGGTTTGCGCGGGCCAGCCGAGCGTCGAAAACGGCCATAAGCCCGAGGAAAACCAGGTGTCCAACACATCGGGATCGCGGGTGAGCGCGGTCGCTTCACCATAATGCTTGGCTGCGGCAGCCAAGGCATCGGCTTCGTTCAATTCCACAAACGGGTGACCATCGGGGCCGAACCACGCCGGAATCTGATGACCCCACCACAGTTGCCGGGAGATACACCACGGTTGAATATTACGCATCCATTCGTAAAAGGTGTTTTCCCACGACTTAGGGACGAACACCGTCTTGCCGGTTTCCACCGCCTCGATGGCCCGTATCGCCAACGGCGCGACGTTGACGAACCACTGATCGGTCAACCACGGCTCGATCACCACCCCAGAACGATCGCCGTAGGGCACAGTCATCGGGTTATCGTCGATCTTATCAAGCAGACCCAGCGCCTCGAACTCGGCGACGATGGCGGCCCGCACGGCCAAGCGATCTTGCCCTTGGAAGCGCTCCGGCAGGGCTATCGTCCCCGCCGCGTCATCGACCTTGGCGTGGTTGTCCTCGAAGCGGAACACCGCTTGCGATCCGGCGACAATCTTGGCATCGCGGTCAAACACGTTGATCAGGCGCAGCCCTTGCCGGCGCCCCACCTCAAAATCGTTGAAATCGTGGGCCGGGGTGATCGTCACCGCGCCGCTGCCCTTGGTCGGGTCGGCGTAGTCATCGGCCACAATCGGGATCAGGCGATCCACCAGCGGCAGGCGCACGAACTGCCCGATCAAGCCCTGATAGCGCTCATCATCGGGGTGAACCGCGACACCTGTATCGCCGAGCATGGTTTCCGGGCGGGTGGTAGCAACGATGATATACTCACCGTCGCGGCCTTCAAGGGGGTAGCGCAGGTGCCACAGATGACCCTTAACCTCGCGCTGCTCCACTTCCAAGTCTGAAATGGCGGTGTGCAGCTTGGGATCCCAGTTGACCAAACGCTTATCGCGATAGATCAAGCCATCGCGGTGTAGCTTGACGAAAATCGTCCGCACTGCCTCCGACAAGCCCTCATCCATCGTGAAGCGTTCGCGCGCCCAATCGGGCGAGGCCCCCAAG
>CAIOJR010000260.1 GCA_903858685.1 uncultured Caulobacterales bacterium
CAGAGGGTCGCAGGTTCGAATCCTGCCGCTCCGACCATTTCCCAACACTCAACCCCTTTGCCGGCGGCGCGTTACGGCCTAAGAGGGGCGTAACGTTCATTCTTGTCGAGCATTGAAGCGCAGCCATGTTTGCCCGCATCTATCGTCCGTCCAAGACCGCCATGCAGTCCGGCCGCGCCAAGACCAAGGACTGGGTTCTGGCCTTCGAGCCCGCCTCTGCGCGGACGCCAGACCCGTTGATGGGATGGAGTTCGTCGTCAGATATGAATGCCCAGGTGCGCCTGTCCTTCGACAATGAGGACGAGGCGGTCGCCTATGCCAAGCGTCACGGAATCCCCTTCCGTGTGACAGAGCCCAAGGCCGTGAAGAAGATCATCAAGGCATACGCCGACAATTTCGCGTCCAATCGCGTGGAGCCCTGGACCCACTAGCCTCTGGCGGTTCCCACCCAGCGTCCGTAGCTCAACCGGATAGAGCACTCGCCTTCTAAGCGAGCGGTTGCAGGTTCGAGTCCTGCCGGACGCGCCAATTCCGCCCCCGTCCGGGTCAGCCATGACCTGCAGTCTCACCTGTTTCGCCGCCGTCGCCGGGCCATCGATGCTGTTGGCGGTTGCGGCGGACAGTCAGTATTGCGACACTCCGGTCAAAGAGACTGACGGGGAGCGAATATGTCGACCACTGGATCTGGCCGCCTTTGGGGGCTTATGGCCGCCTTCAGCCTATTGGCCACCAGCGCCGTTCAGGCCGCGCCCGCCTACCGGGCCGAGATCAAACGCACCAGCTATGGCGTGCCGCACATCCTCGCCAGCAACTATGCGGGTCTGGGTTATGGTTCCGGCTACGCGTTTGCCCAGGACAATCTGTGCCTGTTAGCAGACCAGTTCGTCACGCTCGCCGGCGAAAGGTCGAAATATTTCGGCGCGGATGGGACGACCACCATCGCCTTCACCGCCACGCCCAATCTGGAGAGCGACTTTTTCTTCAAATCGCAGATGGACATGCCGGGCCTGAGAGCCGCAGCCAGGGCCCTGTCGCCGGACTATGCCGCCCTCGCAAAGGGCTATCTGGCGGGCTATAATCGCTATCTTAGAGACATCCCGCCGGACAAGCGACCGGCGGCCTGTCGCAATGCAGCTTGGGTTCGTCCGGTGACCATGGACGACTTTCTGCGCCTGAATGAAGAAAAGATGGTTCAGGGCGGGTCCGGTTCCTGGCTTCGCCAGATCACCAGCGCGGCGCCGCCCTTGTCGTCAGAGAAGTCAGCCGCCCTGTCATCCGAAAAGCTGGGGCTGCCCTCGCCGCAGGAAGAGTTTGGTCTGGGCAGCAACGCCTGGGCGTTCGGTCGCGATGTGACGGCCAATGGCAAGGGTGTTCTGCTCGGCAATCCGCATTTTCCATGGGAAACGACCAACCGTTTCTGGGAGGTCCATCTGACGATCCCGGGCAAATACGACGCCATGGGCGTGTCCCTGTCCGGCGTGCCGGGCGTGTCGATCGGCTTCAACAAGGATATTGCCTGGTCGCACACCGTCTCCACCGACCGTCATTTCACTGTTTTTGAACTGACGCTCGATCCGTCCGACCCAACCCGGTATGTGGTGGATGGCAAGACATTGAAAATGACGGCTCAGGCCGTGACCGTGGAGGTGGCGGGCAAGCCGGCTGTGACCCGGACGCTCTATTCAACCCTCTATGGGCCGTTGATCACATCGTCTCAGGCCCATCTTGGCTGGACCCCCAGTCTGGCCTACGCCCTGCGCGACTCCAACCACCTGAATCTGCGCGCGGGAGACACCTGGCTGCAAATCGCCAGGGCTCGGAACGTGAATGAGGTCAGGAGCGCCATCGACGCCACCCAGGGCATTCCGTGGGTTAACACCATTGCCGCCGACCGCATGGGAGAGGTTCTCTATGCCGATGTGACCGCTACGCCCGATGTGTCGCTGGACAAGCTCAAGACCTGCGCGCCCCATTCCGGTCTGGGCCTTCTGGGCGCTGTCGCCCGGGTGTTTGTGCTGGACGGCGCGCGATCAGAATGCAACTGGAGCATCGACCAGACATCCCATGTGCCGGGCCTGATGCCGCCTGGCCAGATGCCGCATGTTCAGCGGACGGACTTCGTCGCCAATAGCAATGACAGTTTCTGGCTGGCCAATCCGGCGGAAAAACAGCCGGACTTCTCGCCGCTCATCGGGCCCGTGGGCGTCGCCCAGAACCTGCGCACGCGGTCTGGTCTGGTCGAGATCGCCGCGCGTCTGAAGGGTTCTGACGGGCTGGAAGGCCATCAGATTGATCCCGCCAAGGTCGAGGCGATGCTGTTTCGCAACAGCAACCATGCGGCGGACCTCTTTCTGGATGATGCGCTGGCCATTTGCCGTGCGACGCCTTCGGCGACGCTGTCGACGGGGGAGACCATTGATCTGGCGCCCACCTGCCAGGTGCTGGGCGCCTGGGACCGGCGTATGAATGTCGACAGCCGCGGCGCGCATCTGTTTCTGGAGTTCTGGAAGAATGCAGAGAAACTGAAGGACATCTATGTCACCCCGTTCAACGCTGCAGACCCGGTTCATACGCCCGCGGGCCTGATCCGCGATGGCGCTCCGGCGCAGTTGGTCAGGAAGGCTCTGGCTCAGGCCGTGCAACTTCTGACGAAGCGCGGTGTTCCGCTTGATGCCCGGTGGGGTGATGTCCAGTTTGCGTTGCGGGGAGATGAACGCATCCCCATCCACGGCGGCGAGGGGACAAGCGGGGTGCTGAACGCCCAGCAGTCGCGTTGGGTGGACGCTCTCGGCGGCTATGTGCCGTTTCACGGCTCCAGCTATGTGCAGGTCGTGACCTTTGATGATCAGGGGCCCGTGGTCGATGCGATCCTGTCCTATTCCCAGTCCACCGACCCGGCATCGCCGCATTATGCTGATCAGACGCGGCTGTTTTCCGCCAAGAAGTGGATCCGCCTGCCGTTCCATGCGGCCGATATCAATGCCGACAAGGCGCTCACCAGCCTGAAGATCGAGGAATAGTCATGGGCCGCCTGACAGGCAAATCGACCATCATCACCGGCGCCGCGTCAGGCATCGGGCGCGCTGCCGCCGAACTGTTCGCCGCCGAGGGCTGCGATGTGCTGGCGGTTGATCGTCCCGGATCCGACCTGACCTTCAGCCATGCGCAGATCCGGGTGATGGAACAGGACATCGCCCAGGATGAGGCGCCCGCCAATATTGTCGGCGCGGCCCTGGCGGCGTTCGGCAAACTGGATGTGCTCTACAATAATGCGGGCGTGTCCAATTCCACGCTCGCCGCACAGATGGATGACGCCCAGTGGGACTGGGTCATGTCGATCAATCTGCGCGCTGTGTTTCGTCTGTCCCGCGAGGCGATCCCGCATCTGGTGAAGTCGGACCATGGGCGGATCATCTCGACGTCCAGCGTCATGGCTCAGGGAACCGATTATGGCCTGGCGGCTTATTGCGCCTCGAAATCCGGCGTGGTGGGTCTGACGCGGAATTTGGCGCTGGAGCTTGGCAAGTTCGGCGTTACGGCCAACGCCATCATGCCCGGCGCCATTGCCACCGGCATGACGCGCGCAAGCTTCGCCAATGAGGACATTGCCGCCATCTGGGCCAAGAAGTCGCCTTTGCGTCGACTTGGCCAGCCCATCGACGTGGCCCGCGTAGCGCTGTTTCTGGCGTCGGACGATGCCGATTTTGTGACCGGTCAGGCCATCGCCGCGGATGGCGGGCTGACCCTGCGCGTCTAGAGCCAGGCGCGGCTAGAGTGTTTTTTGAAGAAGTGGGCGCTGGTCCGTCGCAGAAAATGCCCTAATTATATAGGGTTATGAGCAAAATCCGATCCAGTCGGAACGGATTTTGCCCTAGTCGCGCCAGACCTCCATGGCCTGATCCAGGTCAGCGATCAGATCGTCTGTGTCCTCAAGCCCGACATGCAGGCGGATCAGCGGCCCGCCGGTCCAGGGTTTGGCGGTGCGGGTGGGCTTGGACAGGATGGCGAGACTTTCAAAACCGCCCCAGGAGAAGCCAAGACCGAATAGCTTCAACCGGTTCAGCATGGCCTCGACCCGCTTTTCCGCCATGGGCTGAAGTTCGATCCCGAACAGGCCGCAAACGCCGGTAAAGTCGCGCTTCCAAAGATCATGACCCGCACAGCCGGGCAGGGCGGGGTGCAATATATTGGCCACGCCCGGCTGGTTTTTCATCCAGTCCGCCACGACAAGTCCGGCTTCTCCATGCACCTTGAAGCGGGTCGCCAGAGTCCGTAGGCCGCGCAGGCCCTGATAGGCCTCGTCCGGCCCGACCGCGAAGCCGGCGTCAATCATGGTCTGACAGATCTGCTGCTCCAGCCCCTTGTCATTGGTGCACGCTGAGCCGAGAAAGACGTCGGAATGGCCGCAGACATATTTGGTCAGGGCCTGGATGGATATGTCCACACCATGGTCCAGCGGGCGGAATGCGAGACCCGCCCCATAGGTGTTGTCGATCAGGGAAATCACGCCGCGCGCCCGCGCCGCCTGCGCCACTGCGGCCACATCCATCATCTCAAAGGTCAGAGAGGCCGGGCTTTCCAGCAAAATGGCCCGCGTGTTCGGCGTGAAATAGGCCGCCACCTCCTGGGGGGTCGCATCGGCCGGAAAATAGAGGGTCGTGACGCCGAAACGGGTGAGGAAGCCGTCACAAAAGCGGCGCACAGGCTGATAGACGCCGTCCGTCACCAGCAGCGTGTCGCCACTGTGCAGGATCGAGGTCAGGGCGCCCGTGACGGCCGCCAGACCTGAGCCGTAGAGTTGGCAAAAGCTTGCCCCTTCCAGATCGCAGATGGCGCTCGACAGGGCCTTTTGCGACGCCAGGCCCTGACGTCCGTAGGTGGGCGCATTGTGATCATACAGGCTGGCGGCATTGGGCATCAGCACGGTCGAGGCGCGCTGGATGGCGGGCGCGACCGACTCGGCGGGCAGGGAAGCACCCGCGCCGCTGGCGGAATGAACAAGGCGCGTCTGGCGCGTCAGGGCGCGTTGGTTGTGATCATGCTCCGCCAATGGATCAGGCTCCTGTCACGATGGCGGTGTCGTCGCGTCCGCCCCATTCGGTCCATGAACCGTCATAGACCGCCGTTCGCCAGCGCCCCATCCGCGCCAGAGCCAGGGCCAGAAGGCTGGCGGTGATGCCCGAGCCGCAGGTCGTGACAATGGGGGCCTTGATATCAATGCCCGCCGCTTCGAAAGTCGCTTGCAGGTCGGCGGCTGATTTCAGCAGACCATCGGCGTCGAACAGGTCCGAGGCCGGGAGATTGAACGCGCCCGGCATGTGGCCCGAGCGCAGCCCGGCGCGGGGTTCCGGCGTCTCTGCGGTGAAGCGACCCCTGGGGCGGGCGTCTATGATCTGGGCGCGACCACTTTCGACCACACGCTTCATCTGGGGCAGGTCCACCACCAGATCAGCGGCCATGCGGGGCGTGAAATGGCGCTCGCGCGGCAGAGGCAGGCGGTCCTCGACCGGGCGACCTTGAGCCAGCCAGCGCGGCAGGCCGCCGTCCAGCACCGCCACATCCTCATGCCCCATGACTCGGAAGGTCCACCAGACGCGCGCGGCGGGCAGGATGCCGGTGCTGTCATAGACCACGATGCGCGCGCCATCGCCCAGACCCAGCTTGCGAACGCGCGCGCTGAACTTGATGGCGGTGGGCAGCATGTGCGGCAATGGACTGTCGGTGTCGGCGATCTCGTCTATGTCGAAAAACACGGCCCCGGGGATGTGGCAGGCGGCGTATTCGGCCAGGGGATCGCGCGCAACACCGGGCATGAACCAGCTGGCGTCCACGACCCGGACATCGGGCGCATCGAGATGATCCGCCAGCCAGGCGGTTGAAACCAGGGGATCGGCAGAGGGGCTTTGCATGAGAGGGCCTTGTCAGTCCATCCAGGGCGGGGTGGGCAGACCCTTTTCGCGCAGGAAGACGGGATTGAACAGCTTGCTTTGATAGCGCGATCCGCCGTCGCACAGAACCGTGACAATGGTCTTGCCCGGTCCAAGCGTGTGAGCCAGCTTGATGGCGCCGGCGATATTGATCCCGGCCGACCCGCCGAGGCACAGGCCCTCCTCCTCGATCAGATCGAACAGGATGTTCAGCGCCTCTTCATCGGTGGCCTGATAGGCGTGATCCACCCTCAGGCCTTCCAGATTGGCGGTGATGCGTCCCTGCCCAATGCCTTCGGTGATCGAGCCGCCCTGCGCTTTCAGTTCGCCGTGGGTGTAATAATCATAGAGCGAGGCGCCGAACGGATCGACCAGCCCAATCGCGACCTGCGGTTTGTGCTCCCGCAAAGCCAGGGCCACACCCGCCAGAGTGCCGCCAGAGCCGACGGCGCAGATGAAGCCGTCGACCTGGCCGTCCGTCTGGCGCCAGATTTCAGGCCCGGTCGTCTGATAATGAGCGTCACGATTTGCCGTATTGTCGAACTGGTTGGCCCAGATGGCGCCGTTTGGTTCGGTCGCGGCGCGCTCCTGCGCCAGCCTGCCGGAATAGCGCACATAATTGTCCGGGTTGGAGTAGGGGACTGCGTCCACCTCGACCAGCTCAGCGCCCAGAAGTCGGATCGCGTCCTTCTTCTCCTGACTCTGGGTGCGGGGGATGACAATGCAGGTCCGATAGCCCAGGGCTGCGCCCACCATGGCCAATCCAATTCCGGTATTGCCCGCCGTGCCTTCCACGATCAGTCCGCCCGGCTTCAGCAAACCCCTGGCCTCAGCGTCGCGAATGATGCCCAGAGCTGCACGATCCTTGATCGAGGCGCCGGGATTCATAAACTCCGCCTTGCCCCAGATCTCGCAGCCCGTCATTTGGCTGGCCTTGCGCAGTCGAATAAGCGGCGTTTCGCCGATCGCATCGATGACTGAAGTTGCAATCATGGTGGACGCTCGCAGCTTGGCTTCACAACCCGTTGAGGTGACTGATGAGACTAGGGAGGTTGACCTCTAGCCGCAATACAGAGGCCCTGACAGTCCATCGAGTTTACAAGAGCGCGCTTACCTGGTCTCAGCCAGGGCCGCCAAGGCGCGTTTGCGGGCATGGTCGTGATCAATGATCGGATGGGGATAGTCCTTGCCCAGCGTCACGCCGGCCGCTCTCAGGATCAAGGGGTCCGCCGTCCAGGGACTATGGATCAGCGCATCGGGCAGACGGGCCAGTTCCGGAACCCAGCGGCGGACATAGGCGCCGTGGGCGTCGAACTTCTCGCCCTGACCCATGGGGCTGAAGATGCGGAAATAGGGGGCGGCGTCAGCGCCGCAGCCCGCGACCCACTGCCAGCTTGCCGCATTGGCGGCGCGGTCGGCGTCGACAAGCGTGTCCCAGAACCAGGCCTCTCCAAGTCTCCAGTCCAGCAGCAGGTGTTTGACGAGGAAGGACGCGGCCAGCATTCGCACGCGGTTGTGCATGAATCCCGTCGCCCAAAGCTCGCGCATGCCGGCGTCAACCATGGGATAGCCGGTCTGGCCCCGGCGCCACGCCCAGAACGCTGCGGGATCGTCGCGCCAGGGGAAGGCGTCGAAGGCGGGCTTGAAATTCTGGGTCTCAAGCTCTGGATTGTGGAACAGGAGGGAATGGCTGAACTCGCGCCAGCCGAGTTCGGCGCGGAACTTTTCGGCGCTGCGATCCAGGCCGGGTTCCGCATCCACGCGCTGGTCCAGCGCGGCCCAGACCTGACGCGGACTGATCTCGCCAAAATGCAGATGGGGCGACAGGCGCGAGAACGCCTTGCCGGACGGGATGTCGCGACCCTCGGCATAGTCCTTCAGGCCACAGTCGAGAAAGCGGGACAGACTCTGGCGCGCGCCGACCTCGCCCGGCGTCCAGATCGAAAACCCTCCCGACCAGTCCGGCTGTGAGGGATGCAGGCTCCAGTCGCTCAGGGATTGGCTGGCCGGCCACAGGTCCGGCGCCTTGAAGGCGGGCGGGACGGATGCCAGGGGCGACAGGTCCAGCGCGGTTCGGGCTGTGCGCCAGTAGGGCGTGAAGACCTTGAACGGCTCTCCGGTCTTGTTTTTGACCGTCCACGGTTCTGACAAAAGACTGGCGTTGAAACTTTCCACCGACAGGCCCCGGGCTTTCAGCCGCGATTTCAGCGCGGCGTCCCGCGCGATGAGGCCCGGATCATAAAGCCGGTTCCACACCAGGCGCGCTGCGCCGGTCTGGGCGGCGAGAGCCTCGATCACAGGCCCCGCCTCGCCGCGGAGCAGAATGAGGCGCGACCCCATTTTATCAAGCGATTCAGATAGTCGCGCCAATGACTTGTCCAGCCACCACAAGGACGCAGCGCCCGGCGCGCGGATGCCCGGGGTTTCATCCAGCACATAGACCGG
>CAIOJR010000261.1 GCA_903858685.1 uncultured Caulobacterales bacterium
GGGCCAGTCGGCGAACGGCGACGAGATAATCATCTTCTGTCCGGGTTTCGTACTTCACGCCCGACGCTGTGACCGAGAGAAAGGCGGCGAATTCCATTGCGCCGCCGAAGGCGGCGATATCGGCGCCGTCGCGCGCCGCGTCTTGCGCCCTGCGGATCAGAAGCGCGTTGAATCCGGCATCCAGGCGATTGGCCTCCACCCTTGCGAGCTCCGCATCCAGGTCAAACAACTCCGCCCCGTGCGGCGTCGCCCTCAGGAGGCGGAAGAAGCGAAGGTCCTTGCCCAGGATGGTGGCTTCCAGATTGTCGGCCAGGCACGCGTCCACGCGCCAGGCGTCCTCGGCGCTGGTCAGCGCATCGTCGACCACCGAGGCGGCCAGCGCCTCGAAAACCGCGCGCTTGTCTGCGAACCGCAGATAGAGTGTCGCTCGGGCGACGCCGGCTTCGCGCGCAATGTCTGACATGCTGCAGCGCTTGAAGCCGTGGCGGCTGAACAGGGTCAGGGCCGCTTCCAGCATCCTTTCGACATTTTGCTCAGACGCAATAGACATTATTTGTCCAGTATGATCGTTTGAGTGGCGAGGCAAGAGAGAAAGCAGAGTTCAGGATAAACGCCGGCCTGATGATTGGCGCGTCAGGTTGTGCGCTCAGGTTCTGATCGGCCTTTTTCAGAACCAAGGCGCACGGCTCTGACAAGGCTCGCCCGCAGGTCCAGCTTCAACGTCAAGGTTCGTGTCGTGGGATGGCGGGAAATGGGCCTGCACAAGGTGCAGGCCCATCAGTGGACGTGCAGGGCTTGGGCGGAACGGGCGCCTTTGCGATGCGCAAGGATCTGTCCGCTGTCCAAGGTTCCTCCGACGTCGAGATCGTTTCCAGCCTTGATGCGGGTGTTCAGGGCCGCGCCGGGATGGGCTGGGTATAGTCGCCTGTCTCGCCATCGGCCTTTCTGGGTTCGCGCCTAGGGCCGATCTTGCCGAAAAGGAAGGCGGCGACCTTGCGCATCTGGATCTCTTCCGAGCCTTCCGTGATGCGATAGCGGCGATGGTGGCGATAGATGTGCTCGAAGGGCTTGTGACGGGAATAGCCGATCCCGCCATGGATCTGCATGGCGCGGTCGGCGGCCTCGCAGCACAGGCGGTTGGCCCAGTAGTTACACATCGACACCTTGTCGGAGATGAGTTTTTCCATCTCCACATGGGTCAGCTTGTCCATTTCCCAGGCGGTCTTGCGGATGAGCAGACGCAGCATTTCGGCCTGAGTCGCCAGTTCCACCAGAGGCCACTGAATGGCCTGATTGTCGGACAGGGGCTTGCCAAAGGGCTTGCGCGCCTTGGCGTATTTTACGCTCTCCTCAATGCAATAGACCGCGGCGCCCAGGGATGAGGCGGCCTGACGGATACGGTTCTGGTGGACAAAGCTCTGGCCCAGCCCCAGCCCGCGTCCGATCACGCCCCAATAGCTTTCCTGAGGCACCCAGACATTGGTGTAGGAGACGCGCGGATGGTCGGTCGGCATGTTGAAGGTCCAGAGATATTCCTCAACCTTCACGCCGGGGGTGTCGGCGGGCACGATGAAGCAGGTAATGCCGGTCGCGTCTCCATCCTTGCCCGAGGTGCGGGCGAAGACCATGCAATGGGTGGCCACGTGCATGCCGGTTGACCACATCTTTTCGCCCTTGATCAGCCAGCCGGGCTGGCCGTCCTTTTCATGGGGAATGGCGACCGTCTCCATGAAGGTGGCGTCAGAACCGTGATTGGGCTCGGTCAGGCCGAAGGTCGTGCGCATGGCGCCGGACATCAGCTTTTCGGAATCGCGGGCATATTGTTCGGGCGTGGCGAACTCCTTGAACAACAGCACAAACGGGTTATTGCCGACGATGGAGTGTTCGTTCTGCAGGTCGTTGAACAGGCCAAGCCCCTTGGCGGCCAGATGTTCGCGGATGATGGCCATGTCCAGCAAACTGCCGCCCTTGCCGCCCATGGAGACGGGCCAGGCATATCGCAGATGGCCCGCCTGATCGGCCAGCCTGCGGGCTTCAGCCAGCAAGGCTTCCCATTCATGGCGCGGCAGGCCGCCATTGTCCCAATCGGTGCGCGCATGTTCGCGGCGATGGTCGAAGAAGCGCTCGTTGTCGTCCTTGGCCTGAAGGGGCGCAATCACCTCCTCGATAAAGGCGTCGAGTTCCGCCAGATAGGCCGTCAATTCGGGAGAGACATTGAAATCCATGGTGGTTTCCTCCGCATGTCAGATGGCTGCATGCTTGTTTGAGGAAAGGATAGGCTTGTCCGGTCCTGCGGCCAATGGCGCCGCAGGGTAAGGGCGGCGGGGTTTTTGACCTGCCGTCAAATCGCCTGTTCAAGACCTATTTCGGCTCGCCCAGTTCGCGATGGAAGAAGGCCAGCCAGGTGCGCCATTGCTGCAATTTGCGCCGGGGGCCGGACACGCCATGGCGCTGACCCGGATAGAGCATCAGATCAAACGGCGTGCTCAGATTTTGCAGACTGGCCATGATCCGGGTCGAATTTTCGAACACCACATTATCGTCGGCCATGCCGTGCATCAGCAGAAGTCGCCCTTTCAGGTCCTTCAGGCGCGGCAGGACGGCGCTGGCGTCATAGGCGGCGGCCTCTGCGTTCGGTGCGCCCATATAGCGCTCGGTATAGTGCGTGTCGTAGAGCCGCCAGTCAGAGGGCGGACCGCCCGCTGCGCCCGCCGCAAATCCCGCGCCGGGCTCGGTCAGAAGGCGCAGCGTCATATAGCCGCCATAGGACCAGCCTGTGACGCCCACCCGCTTCGGGTCGACAAAGGGCAGGGACTGTAGATAGCGCAGGCCCACGATCTGGTCGCGCACCTCTGGCCCCCCCATGCGCCGCGAAATCGCGCCTTCGAACTTCAAGCCGCGATTGGTCGAGCCCCTGTTATCCAGTTGGAAGACGACAAAGCCCGCCTCCAGATAGAGCCGTTCAGCCGGCGCGCGCCATGACCGGGTCACGGTCTGGACGCCCGGGCCGCCATAGACCTCGACAATGGCGGGATAGCGTTTCGCCGGATCGAAATTGGTGGGCTTTAGCAGCACATATTGCAGGCTCTCGCCATCTTCTGCGGTGAGGGCGCCGAACCTGGGCTGGGGCAGGCCGGCCAGATAGGGGAAATAGGGGTGGGTCGCGTCCAGCCTGTTTTCCGTGATCCACAGCCTGCGCGTTCCGTCGATCCCGTAAAGTGCGGTCTGGGGCGGGGTGGCCGGGTTGGAAAAGGCGCCGACATAGGCGTTGGCCTCTCGGCTCATGGTCACCGTCCACCAGCCTTCGCCGCCGGTGATGCGGGTCATTGGGCCGCCGTCGCGATAGTTCACCACATAGAGGTGCCGCTCCAGCGGGCTGTCTTTCGACGCCATGACATAGGCGAGCCCTTTGGCCTCATCCACCGCCAGAAGGCCCCGGTCGCGCTCATGATTGGCGAGCGGAAAATCGCCGGACGTCACCGCCCGAACCAGCTTCGCTGAGGCGTCATAGAGATAGAGGTGGTGAAAACCTGTCCGCTCCGATCCCCACAGGAAGCCGCCATTCTTCAGGGGGTGGAAGTCGTAGCTGAGATTGATCCAGGGCTGCTGATGCTCGCTCAGGATCACCTTGCCCTTGCCGGTGCGCGGGTCAACCGCGATCAGGTCCAAGGTCTGTTGGTCGCGGCTCTCGCGCTGCACATAGAGCGCAGCGCCATCCGCCGACCAGTCGACGCGCCCCAGATAGATGTCGGCATTGTCGCCCAGATCGACCTTGACCGCCGCGCCGCCGCCCAGGGACTGAACATAGAGGTCAACCCGCGCATTGGGCCGACCGGCGCGCGGATAACGCTGGCTGATGACGGTTGCGCCCTCGGCCCCGATATCGACGCGCGGAACAATGTCCACGCCGCTTTCATCGACGCGGCTATAGGCGATGGCCTTGTCATCGGGGCTCCACCAATAGCCGGTGTCGCGGCCCATCTCCTCCTGGGCGACGAACTCCGCCACGGCATAGCTGACCGCGCCTTCGGATCTGGGCGAGATGGCCCGCTCAG
This sequence comes from uncultured Caulobacterales bacterium, assembly GCA_903858685.1. Taxonomy (GTDB): domain Bacteria; phylum Pseudomonadota; class Alphaproteobacteria; order Caulobacterales; family Caulobacteraceae; genus CAIMFV01. The sequence goes on from CAIOJR010000261.1 coordinate 4,056, forward strand.
GCCCTGTCAGGGCCGGGGCGATGAACAGGGCGCCCTCGCGCACAAAGCTGATGAAGCCGCCCTTGGGCGAGAAACGGGCGTCGGTCGCATCAGCGCCGGAGGCGGTCTTTGCGATGCGCTTGCCCACCTCGCCCGTGGCGGCGTAGGCCAGATAGAGCTCGCCCGAGACCGGGACCAGAATATGCGCGCCCTGTTCGTCCCAGGCATATTCCACCACGCCGTGCTGGCTGATGCGCTGACGCTCGCGCCGCGCCTTTTCAGCTTCGCTCAGCGCGCCGCCCTTGGCTTCCAGCGCCGCCGAATCGACCAGCAACCGCGCGGGGGCGTCCCCTGATGTCGACGCCGCCCAAAGGTCGAGCGCCGTCTGGTCTGTCTCCTTGGCCTTGAGATAGGTGACGAGCTTGCCGTCCGGCGACAGGGCCACGCCTTTGGCCGTCGGACCGCTGATGTCGGGGTCGGCGAATACGCGATCGGGTGTCAGGACACTGGCGGCGGGGGAGGGGGCGGCTTTAGCCATGCTGAAGCTCGACAACGCCAAGGCGAGCCCTGCGCAGACCACGGACGGATGTAATTTCATGAGGGCCCCGGATATGTCTCACGCAGGCCAGACTGAACCGCACTGCGCAGCGCGGCAAGAGGAAGAGGCCCGCCCCTTGGCCAAATTGCAAGGGGCGGGCCGGTCCGGTCGTCAGAAGCGGCGCCTGTTCAGGCGGCGTCTCCCAGGCTGAAGGTTTCATAACGACGCAGGTGGTGGTCGACGGAGCCGAACAGGCCTTCGATCATCGTGGCGCGTTTGAAATAGTGGCCCACGGCCAACTCATCGGTCATGCCCATGCCGCCGTGGATCTGAATGGCGGCCTGGCCGACAAAGCGGCAAGCCTTGCCGATCTGGACCTTGGCGGCGGAAACGGCCTTGGTGCGCTCCACATTGCTTTCGTCCAGCTTCAGGGTCGCCATATAGGTCATCGACACCGATTGCTCGACATTCATGAACATGTCGACCATGCGGTGTTGCAGCACCTGGAAGCTGGAAATTGGCACGCCAAACTGCTTGCGCTGGCGGGCGTAGTCGATCGTGGTCTCGTGGATCTTGCGCATGGCGCCCACGGCCTCGGCGCACAGGGCGGCGATGGCTTCGTCGGTGACAAGTTCCACCAGATCCAGTCCCTGATCCACCGTTCCGATCACCGCGTCTGCGCCGACCTTTACGTTGTCGAACTGGATTTCCGAGGCGCGCAGGCCGTCAACAGTGGGGTAGTCGCGACGCGTGATCCCTGCGGCGTCCGCCGGCACGACAAAAACCGTCACGCCAGCCCGATCACGCTGTCCGCCCGCCGTGCGGGTCGTCACAATCAGGTGCGAGGCCCAGGGCGCGCCCACCACAACCGCCTTGCGGCCGTTGATCGAATAGCCGGCGCCGTCCTTTGTCGCCGTTGTGGTCAGGTCCGCCAGATTGTAGCGACCTTGCGGTTCGGCATAGGCGAAGGCGAAGGTGGCTTCACCGCCAATGATGGAGGCGATCAGATCGCCAGCCTGAGCGCCGCCGCCATGCTTCAAAAAGCCGCCGCCAATGACGACCGTGCCGAGATAGGGCTCGATCACCAGGCCTTTGCCGAACTCTTCCATCACGATCATGTTGTCCACCGGACCGCCGCCGAGACCGCCCTGGTCTTCAGAGAAGGGGGCGCCGAGAATCCCCAGTTCTTCCGCCATGACTTTCCAGTAGTCTGGCCGCCAGCCGGCTTCGGACTTCACAATCGCGCGGCGGGTGTCGAAATCATATTGCTGCTGGACGAACTTCGCGACCGTGTCGCGAAGCATGTTCTGCTCATCGGTGAAATTGAAATCCATCGGTCAGTCCCTCTCCGAGTTCGACGCTGCGGCTTTTGCGCTTACGATCCGTTCAAGGTCGTTTACAACGTCTTTGTTATTAAAGCGCATGACTTTGAAGCCTGAACTCCGCAGCCATGTATCCCGTGCAGTCTCGCGCGCCTGAACCCGCAGGCGACGCATATATTCCCCCGTCTCCGGGCGTCCGTCCCGCAAGAATGGCCAGCGCTCCAGCCGTCTTGCGGGGGGCGTCGTGGCTGATCAGAGCCCCAGCACCATTTTCGAGATGATATTGCGCTGAATCTCGTTCGAGCCGCCATAGATCGAGGTCTTGCGGACGTTGAAATAGGTCGGCGCCGTGCGGTGGGCATAGTCGGGGCCGATGGCCAGGGCATTATGGCCCGCTTCGCCGAAGCCGCGGAAATAGGGCATCCCGTAATGGCCCGCAGCCTCCAGCGCCAGTTCGGTGATGCGTTGCTGGATCTCCGTACCCTTGACCTTCAGGAGCGAACTTTCCGGTCCCGGTCCCTTGCCGGCGTTTTCAGCCGCCAAGGTGCGCAGTTCGGTATATTCCAGCGCGAGCAGGTCGATCTCAAGCTCGGCAATCTTGCGCTTGAAGAAGCTGTCCTTGATCAGCGGCTGACCGTCCTGGCTCTCTGTCCGGGCGATGGACTTGATCCGGTCGACGCCGCGCTTGGAGCGGGCCACGCCGGCAATGCCGGAGCGCTCATGCGCCAGCAGGAACTTTGCGCAGGTCCAGCCCTTGTTTTCGTGGAAGATGCGGTTTTCGACCGGAACCCGGACGTTCTCCAGCCAGACCTCGTTCACCTCGTGCTCCCCGCCCAGCGTGATGATCGGGCGAACCGTGATGCCGGGGGACTTCATGTCGATCAGCAGGAAGCTGATGCCTTCCTGAGCCTTGGCGTCGGGATCCGTGCGGACGAGGAAAAAGCCCCAGTCGGCGTGCTGGGCCATGGTGGTCCAGGTCTTTTGACCATTGACGATGTAGTGGTCGCCGTCGCGCACGGCCTTGGTGCGCAGATTGGCGAGGTCCGATCCCGCGCCCGGCTCCGAATAGCCCTGGCACCACCAGATGTCGCCGGTGAGGGTGGGGGGGAGGAACTTCGCCTTCTGCTCGGGCGTGCCGAAGGTGTAGATGACCGGCCCGACCATGTTGATGCCGAACGGCAGGATTGGCACGGTGTCGGCCAACGCGCACTCTTCAGACCAGATGTAACGCTGCACAGAGGTCCAGCCCGGCCCGCCATATTCGGTCGGCCATGCGGGGTTGACCCAGCCCTTCTTGGCCAGAATCCGGTGCCAGGCGAGGAAGTCCTCTTTCCCGAGCTCCTCGCCCTCGTCCTGTACATCGCGCAGATGTGCAGGATAGTTCTCGGCGATGAAGGCGCGCACTTCAGCTTTGAAGGCGAGGTCTTCAGGGGAAAAGTCCAGATTCATGAGCGCTTGCTCCCAGTGGGTTGCCCGTGGCGTTTCAGCCAGCTTGTTCGGCTTGGACGTAATGATAGGCGCGCCATGGCGAAGCGCAACGGTGACGCTCGCGTCAAGGTCAGCAATTTCCTTGCTTTTTCGCGCTCAAACGCCGTGGAGGCTTTCTCAAGCGGCGGTTCACACCTAGTCTTTCGGCAAAATGTCCCGGGAAGGAACCGCCATGACGACCGCGCCGCCCACACTCGCCGCCCGTATGCCTGCGCCTCAGCACGCCATGATCAACGGCGTCGACCTGCACTGGTACGAGGTGGGCAAAAATTCAAAGGGCCGTGCGGGCGTGCCGCTGATCTTCTGCCATGGCTGGCCCGAACTGGCTTTTTCCTGGCGCCACCAGCTCACGGCCTGCGAAGAGGCGGGTGTCTGGGCCATAGCGCCGGATCAGCGCGGTTTTGGCCTGACAGCGGGACCCGAAGCGGTCGAGGAATATGACATGGCCCACCTGACCGGCGATCTGGTCGGGTTGCTGGACCATCTGGGCGTGGACAAGGCGATCTGGTGCGGCCACGACTGGGGCGGCATCGTGGTTTGGCAGATGCCATTGATGCATTCGGAGCGCACGGCCGGGGTGATCGGCCTCAATACGCCCTTCATGCGCCGCCCGCCGGTCGATCCGATCACGATCATGCGCGCCCGGATGGGCGATGAGATGTACATCGTCCACTTCCAGAAGCCGGGTGAGGCGGACGCCATCCTCAACGCGAATGTCAGCCGCACCTTCGACATGATGATGCGGCGTCCGCTGGACATCGCCCCGCCTTCCGAAGGGTTTGCGACGCAGCGCTCCGGCGATGAGTCGGTGTTTGCCTTGGTGCGCATGGTCGAGGCCTATGATCCGACCCATGACCCGCGCCCCACCTTCCTGGACGCCGACGAGTATTCAGCCTTTGTCGAGACCTATGCCCGCACGGGCTTTACCGGCGGCATCAACTGGTATCGCAACTTTACCCGCAACTGGGAGAGATCCGAAAACCTGCCCAAGCGGATCGACAATATTCCCTGCCTGATGGTCACTGCCGAAAAGGACGCCGTGCTGCCGCCGTCCGCCGCCGCCCACATGCCCGAAGTCATTGGCGATCTGGAGACCGTCATGGTCGAAGGCTCCGGCCACTGGACCCAGCAGGAAAAGCCGCAACAGGTGAACCGCATTGTGCTGGACTGGGTGAAGCAGCGGTTCGGCTAGATCCCTTTTTGAAAAGTGTGACGTCGCTTTCTGGCAAGGACTGGCGAACACTCAATCTGTTCTAGGCGCTGTATCCCCCGTCGCAACTGAACTGCGCCCCGGTGACGGTCGCGCAGGCGTCGGACAGCAGGAACAGGATCATGTCGGCGATTTCCTCCGGCTTGGCGAAGCGGCCAAGCGGGGTGGCCATGCGGGCCAGTTCGGCAAAGGCTGCGGGTTCGTTTCCGCCGGATCTTTGCAAAAGATCGCGGAACATCGGCGTGTCGCTCCACATCGGGGTCTCTACGCCGCCGGGCAGGATCGCGTTGACCCGGATGCCCTCGGCTGCGCCCTCTCTGGCCGCAACACGCGCCAACTGCAGCGCGCCAGCCTTGGACGCGCCATAGGCCCCGACGCCTGGCTCGGCGCGGATCGCGGAGGCTGAGCTCGTCACCACCATGGCGCCGCCCCGACCAGACATCCTGATCAGCCGAAAGCCGGTCTGGAGCGTCAGGAACACGCCGTCCAGATTGGCCGCCAGGATGCGGCGCCACATCTCGAAGCTCATCTCGGCGATAGGGGCGGCGGCGGAGGCGCCCGCATTGGCCACGACATGATCCAGATGGCCGAACCTGGCCTCGATGCGCGCCTGCGTCGCCTCCCATTCGATCGGGTCGGCCACATCCTGCACGATGCTCAGAATCTGGCGGTCGCTACGGGTCAGGCTGTCGCTCACGGCGTGGAGAGCGGCGGCGTTGCGGTCCACCAGCACCAGGCCTGATGCGCCGGCCAGCACGAGACGGTGAGCGCAGGCGGCGCCGATCCCGCTGGCGGCGCCGGTGATCAGGGCGGTTCTTCCGCTGAAGGAGGGGTTGGGGAACATGGCTTTTGTGACCTCGACATACCGAATGACACTCTTACCGCGCGCTCCGGCTTGGCTTAAGATTAGATGTGTCGCGCCGCAAAATGTGATCGCGCGCACAGGCTGGAGCTGAAAATGATCGCCGCGCTAGGGATTGTCGCCCTTGTGATCCTGGCCCTCTTGAGCATGTCTGCGCTGTTTTCGGCGGCTGAGACGGCCATGACCGGCGCCAGTCGCGCGCGGATGCACCAGCTTGAGCGGGACGGGGACCGCGCCGCCCGGCGCGTCAATCGTCTGATCACCCATCAGGAAAAGATGATTGGCGCCCTGCTGCTCGGCAACAGCCTGATCAACATCCTCTGTTCGGCTCTCGTGACCGACGTGCTGGAGCGGCAGTTGCCTCGCCCCTGGGGCGTGATCATCTCAACCGGGGTCATGACCGTGCTGGTGCTGGTCTATGCCGAAGTGCTGCCCAAGACTGTCGCCCTGGGGCGGCCGGACGACGTGGCGCGGGTGCTGTCCTGGCCGACGGTCGTGGCGGTCAAGCTGTTCGGTCCGGTCATCTCGGCGATCCAGTGGTGCATCGTTCAGGCACTGGCCCTGTTCGGGTTCGAAGTCTCGCCGGAGGCTGACGCGTCAGCGGCTCAGGAAGAGATCCGCGGCGCCATCGAATACCACCATGAGGAAGGTCTGGTGGAGGACCGGGACCGCCGGATGCTGGGCGGCGTGCTCGACCTGTCGGAAATGGATGTCACCCAGGTCATGGTGCACCGCAAGAACATCGTCCTGCTTGATGCAGACCTGCCGGCGCGCGAACTGGTGCGCGAGGCGCTGGAGGCGCCCTATACGCGTCTGCCGCTTTATCGCGGAGATTCGGAAAACATCATTGGCGTGCTGCACGCGCGCGACCTCGCCCGCGCCATTGCCGCCTGCGACGGCGACCCGGACCGGGTGGATATAGTGGCTGTCGCGCGGGAGCCCTGGTTCATCCCGGACACCACCAACCTGAAGAGCCAGCTTCAGGCCTTTCTGAAGCGCAAGAACCATTTCGCCCTGACGGTGGACGAATATGGCGCCCTGATGGGACTGGTGACGCTGGAAGATATTCTGGAAGAAATTGTCGGCGAGATTGAGGACGAGCACGACTTCACGGTCGAAGGCGTTCGCCGCCAGCCCGATGGCTCGGTCAATCTGGACGGCTCTGTCACCATTCGCGATCTGAATCGGGCCATGGACTGGAACCTGCCGGACGATGAGTGGGTGACGGTGGCGGGTCTTGTGATTCATGAGGCCCAGACCATTCCCGAGCCGGGCCAGACCTTCATCTTCCACGGCCACCGGTTTCAGGTGCTGCGCCGCCAACGCAACCAGATCACGGCCCTGCGGGTTTCGCCAAAGCTGGACGCCTCGGCGGACGCCTGAGTCCTTTCAACTGAGCACTGACGTCAGCCCCATTCGCGCCAAGGCGCTTTCCAGCATGGCCAGGGCGACGTCTTCGCCCTGTTCGCGCTCCAGTCTCGCCACCTGTGCGATGATGCGCACAAGCAGGGTGCGCTCATCGCCTTCCAGTTGGAAAAAGGCAGTCAGCAAGGTCTGACTATCCGCACCACCCGACACAGCCCGTGACCGGCCAAGCCTTCGTCGGGCGTCTGGCAAGGCAGCGGGCGCTGTGGATTTGGCCGTTGTCGTCACGTCTCTGTCGAAGTCCATATGAAGCGCCCTCAAGGTGAACCTGCGCGAGGGGGCCATGGCGCCGCCGCTCCCGTCCTTCAGTTGCGCCGCCGCTCCGCCATGGGCGCCGTACTGACTGGATGAGAGACGCCGCCTGGGCGGTTCGCCCACAGTCGACAGGTCTGGGGCGCCTTGTCGCAGCTAGCTCACGGGGCGATGGATAGGTTCGGCGCCATGCTCACGGCTGGTCCTTCCTGGGGATTGCGGCGGCCTCTTCCTTGGTCAGTTTGCGCAGGGTCTTCACGATGCAGGTCTCGCGCCCGATCGAGGTGTCGTCTGCGACGGTTATGTCGAGGTCGAGGGGCGAGCATACCGTGGAGGTGCCGTGAAATCTTGTGACGAGGTGAACCCCGATGCCGCGCAACATGCTGCAATCGTCGCTCATCTCGGCCTTCCAGATGTCGCGGCCGTTGACGCGCATATAGAGGGTCCTGGCGTCGGGCGCGCGCCAGCCTTGCCACTCGCTCGAATAGAAGCACTCATAATGCGGTTTGGCTGGGGGGGCGGGCGCAGGATCGGCGGCAAAGGTCTGGCCCGTGGCCAGAGCTGACAGCAGGGCGGCGGCGATGGCGATGGACGGCTTGCGCATGGATTTGGGTCCTTTTGACAGTCTTGGCGCCCCCGCTGACACACCTCAAGATCGGGCGCTAATCTCCATTCGTCAATCTGTTCGGCGCGGATCGCGATTTTTCGGGCACGCGACGTTACGGCGCCCGCCATTTCCGCCGTATCCGCGATTGCCTTTGTTTTCGCGGCGTTCCACCCTGCGCTCAAGGATCAAAAAGACCATGAGGACGCCGGGACATGACGCTGACCAAGGGCGACGATTATCCGATCCATCAGACGCCGGAGCCGATCGCCTTTTCCGGCACGGACCGAAACTTCTATGACCGCTATTTCTTCAACGGCTATGCGCCCGCGGGAGACGCCGCGCGGGCGGGTTTGATGTTCGCCGCAGCCTTTGGCGTCTATCCTCACCTCAATATAGCCGACGCCTCGTTCGTCTTTGTGCGCGACGGGGTGGAGGTCGCCCTGCACGGATCCAAATGGCTGAATATGGAGCGGATGGACCTGAGCGTCGGGCCGATCCGGATCGAGATTGTCGAGCCTCTGAAGGTGCTGAAACTGCTGGTCGATGCGCCGGATCAGGGGGTGAAGGCCGAGATCACCTTCACCGGACGCGCGCCGCCGATTGAAGAGCCGCGATTTATTCGCCGCATCGGGCCGCGCAGTTTCATGGACTATACGCGTTTGACCCAGAACGGCCATTATCAGGGCTGGGTCGAACTGGACGGCAAGCGCGAGGACATTTCCGGCTTTGTCGGCACGCGCGACCGGTCCTGGGGCGTGCGACCGATTGGCGCGCGCGATCCTCAGGAGACAATTCCGGTCCAGCCGCCCCAGTTCTTCTGGCTCTGGTCGCCCTGCAATTTCGAGGCAGGCAGCTTTTTCTTCCACACAAACGACGACGCAAACGGTCTGCCTTGGAACAGGCGCGCCGTCTGGCAGGCTGATGGCGCGGAGCCTGTGGACTTCGATCACGGCGTCACGTCCAAGGTGGTCTGGGCGGGCGGCACGCGCCACGCCGCATCAGCCTCTGTGGATATCGAGACCGAACCTGGTCAGTTGTCGATCAGCTTTGAACCGGGCCTGAAATTCTTCATGCTGGGTCTTGGCTACACCCACCCCAAATGGGGGCACGGCATGGCCCACGGACCGCTGGCGGTGGAGCGTGAAGACTTCGTGATCGCCGATATCAACGTGATGCAGCCGCAGTTCCTGCACATACAGGCCCTGTCGGAGGTCACCTATACCGGCCCAGGCGGGCTGACCGCCAAGGGCCGCGGCGTACTGGAGCAACTGGCCATTGGTCCCCATGCGCCGTCCGGTTTCGAATCGATGCTGGACGCTGCGCCCTGGTGATCGGTCGAGCGCGCCGTCCAAGCCTCAGCTTTCGCGGGCGAGGCTGCGGGTCCAGCGATAGAGGCCATAGGTCCCGGCGAGGAAGCTGACAAAGGCCAGCGGCATCGCGATGGGGCCGAAGCTGTCGCTGACCAGGCCGATGGGGAAATCGGTGTCGCTGACCTTGATCATGCCCGTCTTGGCGGCGGCTATGGCGCCGGCCAGGGCGACGCTGAACAGGCTTTCGCCCACGATCAGGCCGGACGCGAGAATGACGCCCAGCCTTTTGGCCATGTCCGGATGGGGTCCCTTTTCCACCCATTTGTCATAGGCCCAGCCCGCTACGGCGCCGAAGACGACAGTGGTCATGGTGCCGCTCGGCAGATAGATGCCCAGAGCCACGGCCAGGGGCGGCACGCGCATCTTCTTCAGTAGGCCCAGCGTCTCGTCTATGGCGATCAGAACCGCGCCGAGCGCCATGCCGCCGCCCAGATGCACCCAGTCCGCCGTGCCGCCCAGAAGCTGCTTGGCGAGCGTCGAGATCAGAACCGCCTGAGGCGCGGCCAGGGGGTGCGCGCCCGCATTGGCGGCGCCGGTAAAGCCATAGGCGTTGTTGAGTAGATCGAGGATCGGTGGAATGACGATGGAACCGGCGATGACGCCGAACACCAGCGCCGCCTGCTGACGCCACGGGGTCGCGCCCACCAGTTGCCCGGTCTTCAGGTCTTGCAGATTGTCGTTGGAAATCGTGGCGACCGTGAACACGACGGAGGTCAGGAACAGGGCCAGCGCCACCAGCGCCTTGGCGCCAGGCTCGCCCACCAGGGGCTTGATCGTCAGGGCCAGTATAGATGCTGCGGCGACCACCCCCAGAATGCCCAGTCCGGAAACAGGACTGTTGGACGAGCCGATCAGGCCCGCCATGTAGCCGCAGACGGCGGCCACCAGAAAGCCGACCACCACGACGAAGATCAGCCCGCCGATGATAATGGGCAGGGCATAGGCGCTGAGAGGGCCGCCGGCGATAAAGCTCCAGATCAGGCCCGCCAGAGGGATCATGGCGGCGGCCGAAATAATGGCGACCCAGCTGATGGGAATGTCCTGCTCTGTAATGTCCAGAACCACGCCGGTCTTGCGCGCGCTGGCGGCGGCGAGCGCAGAGGTCAGTCCCTTCCAGACCGGTACGGCGAGTTTGGCCAGGGTCCATAGGGCCGCCGCGGCGATGGCGCCGGCGCCGACGAAGCGGACCTCATGCTTCCAGACTCCCACCGCGATCCTGGCCGCGTCGCCGGCCTCGGGATGCAGCGCGCTCAGCAGGGGGGTGAGGAAGACCCAGGCGATCAGCACGCCCACGCCCATGGCCACGCCCACAGACAGGCCGACCAGATGGCCCGCGCCCAGCAAGGCGAATTGCAGGTTGAAGCCCATGCCGGTCGCGCTGGACCCGATGCGGAAATACCGGGCGGCTTCGCCCACAAAGATCTTTGTGCCGACAATGGCGGCATAGGCGGCTGAGGCGACAGAGCCCCATAGCACGGCGGCCAGCCCTGCCTTGCCCTCGGCTGCGGCGGCCGCAGCGTCCTCACCCGAACCCGCGCCCACCTTCAGCACCTCGGCGGCGGCGACGCCCTCGGGGTAGGGCAGGTCGGATTGCGTCACCAGAGCCCGGCGCAGAGGGATCGAATACATCACCCCCAGAACGCCGCCGACGGCGCAGACGGAGAAGGACTGCCAGAACGGAAAGCCCGTCCACCACCCCACCATGATCAGGCCCGGCAGAACAAAGATGATCGAAGAAAGGGTTCCAGCGGCTGAGGCCACCGTCTGGACGATATTGTTCTCGTATATGGTAGAGCTCTTGAACATTCTCAGCACGGCCATCGAAATGACAGCCGCCGGAATGGAGGATGCGAAGGTCAGTCCCGCCTGCAGTCCCAGATAAACATTGGCGGCGGTGAAGACGACCGTGATCAGGGCGCCCAGAATGAGCCCGCGAACGGTCAGTTCAATCCGCTTGCCTGCGCTGCCGGGGTCTGTCTTTGCGGGATTTACCGATATTGTCACAGGGCCGCCCTTGAAAATCACGTGTTCGGGCAGACCCTAAGCAAATGTCCCCGTCGCGTCCAATCCCGTCTTTTGGCGACACAACCATCTGCCCGCGCGCTGTGGCGCCCATTTCCGGGCCATTAGCCGCCGCCGGGGGCTGCGACACGCTCAAGGCTGAGCCGATGCGGGACGTCTCGAAATTGGAGACCTCGTCTTAGCCGGGGGGCTATTGGCGCACAGCGCTCAGCCCATAGGTGCGCAGTTGCGCCTGTACGCTGTCAGGGCCTGCGAGGTGGGCGGCGCCGACAGCCACAAAAGCGACGCCGGGGGTTTTCATCCGTTCGGCGATCTGCCGTGCGAAATTCTGGTTTCGGCGCACGATCAGCAGCTGATAAAGATCGCCCGACATATCCTTGCGCATCAGAACCGCGATCCGGCTGACGTCTCCGGCCTCCCAGGCCATTTCGAGCTGGTCCAGATCGGCGAGTTCGTCGTCAAACTCATCAAGCGTCTGGCGCAAGAGGTCGACCTCCTGCGGCTCTGTCATATCGGCAAAATAGCGCAGTTGTTGCTCGGTGGTCTCGAACGCCTTTACCGGCTCCCCGCGCTTGTCGGCTGCGGCCTTTAGCAATTTGTCCACTCCGGCTTCGGGATCATAGCCCGCGCGTTGCAGTGGGACGACATTGAGGCTGACCGCCGCAAGCCACGGTCTCATGCGATCAAAGGCGGTTGTTGAACCGCCCAGCGATTGCAGCGCCTTTTCCAGCTTGGCGCGATAGGTGTCGTCCAGCTTGGCGCGAAGCGGTCTGGCGCTGTCCAGACCGAGCTGCATCAGCAACAGCTGCATCCTTGCAGGATTGTCCACATCGGCAATTTCGAGCCAAAGCTCGCCGCTTTCTTTCAGCGCCTGCTCGACCTTGGGCGTGTCCCACACGGCTGCATGTCTGAGCAGATGCACGCTGCCATAAAGATAGACAGTCGAGGCGCCGTTCGTGACTTTCCAAAGGGCCGGTTCCGCCAGAGCCGCGACAGGGGCCGTGATCATGGCAAGGAGGCACAGAACCGGGAGAAGTTTCCTGAACATGGCGGGGTCTCTGGCGCGACAGGGCTATGAAGGCGGGGCAAGCTTGGCACGACTCGACGCCCCGCCGATAGCACATAGCGCGCCTTGCAGCAGAAGGCTTTGGCTGGATGCAGGACTGGACCTTTTGCGCTGTCTCCGTCACAAGCCCAGTCCATGACCGAGGCCTCATCCCGTCCAGACCTGCAGATTGGCGATGTCTCCATTCGCGGGCGCGTGCTTGTGGCGCCCATGACAGGCGTCAGCGATCTACCGTTTCGACGGGTCGCCTCAAAGCTTGGCGCGGCCTATGTGGCGACAGAGATGGTGGCTTGCGCTGAATTCGCCCGCGGCCGGCCCGACGTCGTGCGCCGTGCGGCGGTGGGTGACGGACTGCCCCTGATGGTGGTTCAGCTTGTCGGGTGCGACGCCGGACACATCGCCCATGGCGCGCGCATGGCCCAAGCGGCGGGCGCTCATCTGATCGATCTGAATATGGGTTGTCCTGCCAAGGAGGTCACGGGCATTCAGTCCGGCTCGGCCCTGATGCGCGATCTTGATCTGGCTGAGCGTCTGATCGCGGCTGCCGTCGGCGCGACCTCGCGGCCTGTGACGCTGAAGATGCGACTGGGCTGGGACGATGACAGTCGCAATGCGCCGGAACTGGCTCAGCGCGCTCAGGCCTGTGGCGTGGCGGCTATCACGGTGCACGGTCGCACGCGTCAGCAATTCTACCGGGGCGACGCAGACTGGGCCGCCGTGCGGGCGGTGAAGCAGGAGGTGAACATCCCTGTCGTCGTCAATGGCGATGTGACGGACGCCGCCTCGGCCCGCGCTGCGCTTGCGGCCTCTGGCGCTGATGCGGTGATGATCGGGCGCGGCGTCTATGGTCGTCCGTGGCTGGCGGCGTCGATAGACGAAGCGCTGAGCGGGCGTGAAGAGATGCGCGAGCCGGACCGTCATGCGCGGCTGGAGCTTGTGCTCGATCACTTCCGCCAGTCCCTCAGCTTCTATGGCGATCGGCTGGGCTTGAAGATTTTCCGCAAGCATCTGGGCTGGTATGTCGAGCGCGCGCCCTGGCCGGTTCAGGCGGCTGAGCGTCGCGAAGCCAAGAGCGCCCTATGCCGGCTGGATCAGCCTGCGCAGGTCGAGGCGGGGCTGGCCGCGCTGTGGGCCGCGTGAGAGGCGAATAAATTCAGCTTCTGAAATGCATCAGACGCACAATCCGGGCTGGTGCGTCTGAACAATCAGACTATCATGTGAACACTGTTCAAACCGTGGGAGGAAGCGAACATGTCCATAGAACTTGAAATCAATGGCGTGAAGCGACCCGTCAACGCCGACCCCGATACGCCGCTTTTGTGGGTGTTGCGCGATGAATTGCACCTGACGGGAACCAAATACGGCTGCGGTATCGCCCAGTGCGGCGCATGTACGGTGCATCTGAACGGTCAGGCCGTGCGCGCCTGCCAGACGCCGATTGGCACAGTGGGGGCCGCCAAAATCACGACGATCGAAGGCTTGGGCGGCGCTCATCCGGTTCAGGCGGCCTGGGTCAAGCACGACGTGCCGCAGTGTGGCTATTGCCAGTCGGGTCAGATCATGTCCGCTACCGCGCTTCTCGCGGCTACGGCCAAGCCGACCGATGAAGAGATTGACGCCGCGATGAGCGGAAATCTTTGCCGCTGCGGGACCTATCAGCGCATTCGCAGCGCCATCAAGGACGCCAGCGGCCAGTTGTCGGCCAGCGCCGACGCGACAGTCTGAACGGGGAAGACGACATGTATATCAAACATCTCGCCCCCACGGGCGAACCCACTGAACGCGGATCTGACCAGGGCGCCAGCCGACGCGATGTCCTGGTGATCGGCGCGGCGCTGGTCGGCGGCTCGCTGATGGTCGGCTGTTCCCCTGCAGATATCATGGGCGCAGGCGCGCCGAAGCATGATTTCGGCGCCTTTGGTCCGTTCATCAAGATCGGCGCGGATGGCGCTGTGACCGTGATGAACAAGCATCAGGAGATGGGGCAGGGCAATCACGCGGGGCTGGGCGCCATTGTGGCTGAGGAAATGGACGCCGACTGGTCCACCCTCAAGGTCGAGCAGTCCGCAGCCAACGCCAAGGTCTACGCCAATTCACTGATGGGCGTTCAGGGCACCGGCGGCTCCACCGCCATCGCCAATAGCTGGATGCAATTGCGCACGGCCGGCGCGGCTGCGCGCGGCATGTTCGTGCAGGCGGCGGCCGCCAGCTGGAATGTTCCAGCGTCCGAAATCTTGGTGAAAAGCGGCGTGGTGTCTCATCCGTCCGGAAAGACCGCGCATTTCGGCGAGTTGTTGGCTGCGGCGGCCAAGGTGACGCCGAGTGCGTCTCCCACGCTGAAGGATCCGAAGAACTTCACCCTGATCGGCACAGACCGCGTGCGGCGCAAGGATAGCGCGGCAAAGTCCACGGGCCAGGCGCGCTATACGCAGGACGTCTATCTGCCGGACATGCTGACGGCTGTGGTCGCCCATGCGCCGCGCTTTGGCGCCAAGCTGAAAACATTCGATGCGACCGAAGCGCGCAAGGTCAAGGGCGTGGTGGACGTATTCGCCATCCCGACCGGCGTGGCCGTCGTGGCTGAGGGTGTCTATGCCGCACGCAAGGGCCGTGACGCCCTGAAGCTGGATTGGGACGTATCGAAGGCCGAAACGCGCTCCTCGGCGGACCTGTTGGCGGATTATCACAAGATCGCGAAAGGCGAGTTGACGCCGGCCGACGACAAGTGGGCGTCCTTCACCGCCAAGGGCGATGCTTCGGGCAAGTTTGACGGCGCAGACGTGCTGCACGCCAGCTACGACTTCCCCTATCTGGCCCATGCTGCGATGGAGCCGATGAATTGCGTCGCGCAGGTCAAGGGTGCGAAGTGCAAGCTGACCTATGGCGCGCAAGGCCATTCGCTGGACCAGATGGCGGCGGCGACCGTGGTGCTCAACCTGCCGGGTGCGATCGAGATCGAGACCCTGTTTGCGGGCGGCAGCTTTGGAAGGCGCTCCAGCATTGATTCGGACTTCGTGGTCGAAGCCGTGCAGATCGCAAAGCATGTGGGCAAGTTCAGGCCGGTCAAACTGGTCTGGACGCGCGAGGACGACATGACTGCGGGCCGCTATCGCCCCATGGCTCACCACGCCGTAGCGGTGAAGGTGGACAAGGACGGCTATCCAGCCGCCTGGCGTCACCGCGTGGTGATTCAGTCCTTCGCCAAGGGCACGATGATGGCCTCCATGATGGTGAAGAACAATATCGACGCCACCACGGTGGAGGGCGTGCTGGGCTCCCCCTATCTGGAAGCGACTCCAGTGGTGGATGCTCAGGTCTTCACGCCCCATTCGCCGGTGACGACCCTGTGGTGGCGCTCGGTCGGCGCGACCCATGCTGCGCCGGTGATGGAGCACACGATCGATCAGCTGGCCGCGCGCGCCAAGATTGATCCGGTGGCCTATCGCCGCGAACTCTATCGCCGCGCTGGTCCCGCCGCCGCGCGCCACCTGGCGGTGTTGAATCTTGCCGCTGAAAAGGCAGGCTGGGGAACGCCGCTTGCAGACGGCTGGGTGCGCGGCGTGGCCGTGCATGAAAGCTTCGGCTCGGTCGTGGCCAATGTGTGCGAGGTCAAGCTGGTCGACGGCGCGCCAAAGGTGCGCAAGGTGACGGTGGCCGTGGATTGCGGGGTCGCCATCGCCCGTGACCAGATCGCCGCCCAAATGGAGGGCGGCACCTGCTATGGCCTGTCCGCCGCACTCTACGGGGCCGTCACATTGAAGAACGGCGCGCCGGAACAGACCAATTTCGACACCTACCGTGCGCTGCGTTTCAATGAAGCGCCGGTGGTGGAGACCCATATCCTGCCCTCCGCAAATGCGCCTTCGGGCGTCGGCGAACCGGGCACGCCGGTGATCATGGCGTCGCTTCCCAATGCGATACTGGCGGCGACCGGCAAGCCCGTGTCGAGCTTCCCGATCGTTCAGGCCTGACAGGGACGCGCGCCTCATAGGGCGGCGCCAAGAGATTTCTGGTCAAGAGGCCCCATCATCCGCACTATCCGCAGGCGGATGATGGGCCGTCTCTTTGGCTATGGAGCCTCGACATGACGACAGCGCTTGGGGCCGTGTTCGGCTCCCTCGGACTGGCCTGGGTGGCGGGCATGGCGGTTGGGCTGGAGCGAAGCTTCAACGGACGCGCGGCGGGGTTTCGAACCCATGCACTGGTCGCACTGGCGTCTGCCGCCGTCATGACGATAGCGCGGTTGCCAGCGCTTTCGCCGGGCGCCTATGTGGGGGCAGGGCCCATGCTGGACCCTTCGCATCTGGCGCAGGGATTGATGACCGGCGTGGGATTTCTTGGCGCAGGCGTCATCTTCAAGGAGGGCGTCTCGATTCAGGGGCTGACGACTGCGGCGTCCATCTGGTCGACCGCGGCCTTTGGCGCCCTGTTCGGGGTTGGCCTATGGGCGCCGGCCGCCATGGCGACCATCTTGGTGATTCTCACCCTGACCGTGCTGCGCTGGGTGGAAGCGCGTCTGGCCAACACCGCCTACGCCATGGGCGTCTTTCAGTTTCGTGCGAGCGAGGCGCCGGGAGAGCAGGGTCTCAGGGACATGCTGGGCCTGGCGGCCGTCGAATTTGATGATGTGAGTTTCAGCTTACAATCTTCGGAACAAATTCTTGAATATTCCGGAGTGTTGCGCACGAGACGTCCGTCCGGTCTGGCGGGATTGTCCGAAAAGTTGGCTGGCGCGACAGGCTTGCTGAACTATCGGATCGACCGAATCGGAAAGTAGCCGCTGGGGCGCGGTTATTCTTGAGGCGGGTCAAAGCATTTCCCGAAAAATGGGCGCGTTCATGAACGCCAACCATTCAGTTCGGAGTAAATTCTATGAAGCAGGCAGTCATTGTCGCGCATCCGAACGCGGACAGCTACACAGTTTCAGTGGCGAAGGCGTTTCGTGAGTCGGCTGAACAGGCCGGAGGGGTCGTTGTTTTTCGCGATCTATATCGAATGGGCTTCGATCCCTGTCTTCATTCAGAAGAAATTCCCGGAAATTCAAATTTCAAGGTGCGAGAAGATGTCGCAGGGGAGCGGGCTCTGATTTCCGACGTGGATACATTTGTTTTGATCTATCCACTCTGGTTGAACGCGCCGCCCGCCATGATGAAAGGCTATATTGATAGAGTATTCGGTTATGGTTTTGGCTTTGGCCCTGAAAATGATGGGCTGGAGCCGCGGCTGAGCGGCCGTAAATTATTGAGTATAACTTCGTCTGGTGCGCCGCGACATTGGGTTGTTGATACAGGTGCACTTAACGCCGTGCGCACTTTATTTGACACTCACCTTGCTAAAGTGTGCGGCCTCGCCGTTCTTGACCATATTCATTTCGGTTCCATAACCCCGTCCATGACTGCGGAATCTGTTGAGAGGAACCTGAATTCAGTACGAAACACAGCTTCGTGGCTTAATCGGGCAGCTTGATCAAATTAAAGCCTATTGAAAATCTATTCCAATTGTTGTTTTTCCTATTCACCGGACTGTCCGGCGATGTAAAAGATGTTGGATGTTGTGTTTTGGTTTTTTCGAAACACACTTAACAGGACTTCGGTAAGGGTGTGGTCGTAGAGAATTAGTGAGTTCGCTTTTTTATGCGATTGTTGGCTAACAGCGCCGACATCATTGGTTCTGATTTGTTACCCATCACCTGAGGTGTTGCCCATTTAATTGGATGGCGTCTATGGAGATCAAGGACGTCGAAGAATTGGAAGGAGTTGTTCGAGTGTCGAATTCGCCCGATCTGATAGAAATGACGACGGAAATCGTGTCGGCTTTTGTCAGCAATAGTTCTTTGTCGGCGGGTGACCTGCCGGGACTGATCCATCAGGTTCATAAGACCCTGGCGGAAATTGCAACGGGTGCGGAGGCGGAACCCGCAGCTCCTGCGCAGCAGCCCGCTGTTGCGCTAAAGAAGTCCATTACTCCGGACTTCCTCATTTGCCTGGAAGATGGTCGCAAGTTCAAGTCGCTGAAGCGTCACCTGCGCACGAAGTACGATATGTCTCCGGAGCAGTATCGCGCAAAATGGGGTCTGCCTAAGGACTATCCGATGGTTGCGCCGAACTATGCTGCCGCGCGGTCCAACCTGGCCAAGCAAAGCGGCCTGGGGCAGGGCGGTCGCAAGCCTTCTGCAAAGACAGTCAAGGCGCGCGTTGCGAAATAGGTTCTTTCCCTCAGGGGATCGTGATTTCAGACGGGGCTCCGCTTTCGGGGCCCCGTTTTCGTTCCCGCCCTGGCTCAACCTGTCGCCAGAGTTTTACGCGCCGGTCTGGGCAAGCCTGCTGCAAATCAGCTAGTGTTCACCCATGAGCATGACAGATCGCCGCACGATCATCCTTGTCGCCGGGGCCATAGCCAGCATGGGCCTGCTGGGCTTTGCGCTGGGATTGCGCCAGACCCAGAAGCCGTCAGCGGATCAGGGCTCCGCGCCCGTCGCGGTCCAGGGGCGTCTGATGAATCTCGACGACGTCCCGCACGCCGAGGCGTTGGACGCTTCAGCCGCCAATACGATCATTGATCCGTCGGCCCAGAAGCAGCGTGCGCGCAAGCTGGATGTTGATAATGAGGCCGCGGACGGCCCGGACGATGAGCCGGCCGCCGCTGCGCCAGCGCCGGCGCAATCAGCCGCGACGCAACCGGCGCCGCAGCCGTCCGCTCCCGCCAATACCGCACCGCACGGACCTTTCTAGGAAGGACTATCGGCTGAGCAGCCGAATCCAGAGCTGCGCACGACGCATCAGTCGCGGCTCTGTTGCGCCTTTCAGCGGGACCGAACGGGTGAAGACTACCCCGATAAAGGGCTCTGCGCGCCAGACGACTCGCGCCTCGTGCAACATTCCGGCTGTAAGTTGGATGACGTCGAACTCATCGGGCGTCTGCACGTCTTCGTCCAGCAACAGCCGGGCGCCCATTTCGGACATATCCTTGATCGTGGCGCGGGCGAACTCTGGCGGTTCGTTCCACACGACAGCTATGCTCAATCGAGTACGGCGTCGCGGCAAACGTCTGCGCTCGTCCTGACCCCCCATGCCTAAACCCTGTCTTTGATCATCGAGAAGAACATGTAACGATATCAGTCCTAACAGCAGGTTCCCGCTGACGCAGATGCGTCACACGAAAGCGGCATAAGCGTTGAAGTCGCCGGAGGGGTGTAGATGACGAAAAGACTTGGCGTGATTATGGCGGTGTCGACCGTCATTGCCTTTGGATATGCTTGCGCGAGCGCGCAGGATATCAGCTATGTCGCGACGGGCGCGGCGATTACGCCTCAGGCGGCGCCGGGCGCGCTGTTTCAGCCGCTCGACCCGCAACTCCCCGAATGGCCAGGCTTTCTCGCTGGGCAGGCTTCGGCGCTTGCCGTCTCGCCAGACGGCAAGACGCTCGCCATCCTGACCAGCGGCTTCAACCGCAACCGTGACGCCGACGCCAGGCGCCTGCTGGCCGGGGCGACAGAATATGTGTTCCTCTACGATATTTCCGGCGCCGCCCCGGTGAAACTGCAGGTTCTACGTCCGCCAAACACCTTCCAGGGCGTGGCCTGGGCGCCAGATGGCGAGAAGCTTTTCGTCGCGGGCGGGGTGAATGACAATGTCATCGTCTATAGCCGAACCCAGGGTCGCTTTGCGCAGAGCGGCACGGTCAGTCTGGGCCACAAGGCCGGTCTGGGCCTCAAGGTCCAGCCGGAATCGGCGGGCCTGTCGGTGCGCTCAGACGGCAAATATCTGGCCGTCGCCAATTTGCAGAACGACTCGATCAGCCTGATTGATCTGCCTGCCAGCAAGCTGGTGAAGGAACTGGATCTGCGCCCCGGCCTGAACAGCCCCCGCGATCATGGCAAGCCGGGCGGAACGTTTCCGCGCGCTGTGCAATTCGTCGGCGCCCATCGCATCTATGTGGCCAGCGAGCGAGACCGCGAAGTCGTGGCGGTGCGGGTCTCGGCAACGGGTGGTCTGACCATCGGCAAAAGGATCAAGGTGGCGGGACAACCGGTTGCCTTTGCCGCCAATCGCGCGGCGACTCGGCTCTATGTGGCGCTGGACAACACCGACCACGTCGCGGTGATCGATCTGAAGACAGATCGGGTGATTGAAAGCTTTGCGTCCGCCGCGCCCGCAGCCATCCTGCCTAATCCGCTCAAACTGGGCGGAGCAGGGACCAATGCCTTGACCCTGTCGCCGGATGAAAAGACGCTGCTGGCGTCGAATGGCGGCGAGAACGCCGTGGCGGTGATCAAACTGTCCGCCCGCGCCGCAGGGGCGCCGGCGGCGTTGCATGCAGGCAAGGCGCGCCACGATGATGATGGCGATGGAGATGAAGGCGACACAGCTCCGGGGGCTTCCGAGCGCTCCATTGTGGTCGGCCTGATCCCGACGGGCTGGTATCCGACGGCGGTCGCCATGCGCGGCGATGGCAAGGCGATCTATGTCGTCAATGGCAAGAGCGACCCCGGCCCCAATAGCCGCAATTGCCGTGGCGACAAGACCCTGAGCAAGGATGAGTGCACTGGCGCCAACCAGTATGTCTGGCAACTCGAAAAGGCGGGCTTTCTGACCCTGCCCACGCCGTCGCCACAGACGCTGGGCGCGCTGACGCGGCAGGTGGCCCAGAACAACCGCTTTCTGGCTGCTCCGGACCCTGCGGAAGCCCAGACCATGGCCTTTCTCAAGGCCCATATCCGCCACGTGATCTATATCGTGAAGGAAAACCGCACCTATGATCAGGTGCTGGGCGATCTGACCCCGGGCAATGGTGATCCCAGGCTGTCCCTGTTGGGGGAAGCGGTGACGCCCAATCACCACGAACTGGCGCGACGCTTCGTGACGCTCGATAACTTCCTCGACAGCGGAGAAAGCTCGAACACCGGTTGGAACTGGTCCACTGCCGGGCGCACGACGGACTTTACCGAGCGCGAGGCCCCCGTGAACTATGCCGCGCGCGGACTGCAATATGACCAGGAAGGCTCAAACCGCAATGTCAACATGGCGGTGGCGACGTCTGAAGGCCGCCGCAAATTCAATCCCTTGTCGCTCGCAGATCCTGACAACCTGCCCGGAACTGCTGATGTCGCCGCGCCGGATGGCCCACATGGCAAGGTGGGGCAGGGCTATCTGTGGGATTCCGCCCTGGCCAAGGGCCTGAGCGTTCGCAATTATGGCTTCTATGAGGATCTGGTGCGCTATCAGGCCATCTCCGGCGAGGCCCAGATTCCGCTGGAGCGAGAGCCCTGGAAGACCGGACTGGTCGTGGCCTTTCCGACCAAGGCCGCCTTGCTGCCGATCAGCGACCCCTATTTCCGCAGCTTCGATCAGGCCTTTCCCGATTATTGGCGGGTGCAGGAATGGAAGCGCGAATATAGCGGCTATGCCGCCAAGGGCGACGCGCCTGCACTCAGCCTGCTGCGCATCAGCCACGATCATTTCGGCGACTTCAAGGAGGCGATTGACGGTCTGGGAACGGTCGAGGCGCAGATGTCCGACAATGACTACGCCCTGGGCCTGATCGCCGAAACCGTCGCCAAAGGGCCGTTCGCCAAGGACACGCTCATCTTCGTCGTAGAGGACGACGCCCAGGACGGCGCCGACCACGTGAACGCGCACCGCTCTATCGCCTTTGTGGTGGGACCCTATGTCAAACAGGGCGCTTTGGTCTCAAAGCGCTACACCACCGTCAATATGATCCGCACCATGGTGGACATATTGGGGATTGAGCCCCTGGGCCTGAACGATGCGATGGCCGAGCCCATGGCCCAGGTGTTTGACACGGCCAAGGCGGACTGGACCTATACGCCCATCGTGCCGAACCTGTTGCGCTCCACAAGCCTGCCCCTGCCGCCCGCCTCTGGCGTGGCCTGCACGGCCTATCCTCACCGGTCTTCGGAATACTGGACGGCGGCCATGGCGGGTCAGGACTTCTCGCAGGAAGACCATCTGGACACGGTCAAGTTCAATCGCGCCCTGTGGAAGGGATTGAAGGAAGACGTGAAAGCGGGGGATCCGCCGCTTGGCATGTGCAGATAGGGGCGGCGGGCTTTAGACCGCCAGCGATTCCTGAAAGCGCACGGGCTGACCCTGTGAGGGCAGGACGATCTCGCCGTCGCGCATGACGGTCTTGCCGCGAATGATGGTCATGACGGGATAGCCCCTGACCGTCATGCCGTCGAACGGGGTCCAGCCGCAGCGGCTGGCCATGTCTGCGTGGCGAAGGACGCGTTCGGCCTTGAGGTCGACCAGGGTCAGGTCGGCGTCATAGCCTTCCGCCATGCGGCCCTTGGCCGCCATGCCGAACACGCGTTGCGGGCCGTGGCTGGTCAGGTCGACCAGTCGCTCAAGGCTCAAACGGCCATGGGCGACGTGGTTGAGCATGATCGGCAGCAAGGTCTGCACGCCGGGCATGCCCGACGGCGAGGCCGGATAGGGCCGGGCCTTTTCTTCCAGCGTGTGCGGGGCGTGATCGGAGCCCAGTACATCGGCTACCCCATCCATGATCCCGCGCCACAAACCGGCCTGATGGTAGGCGTTGCGGATGGGCGGGTTCATCTGGGCCAGGCCCTTGAGGCGCTCATAGGCGTCGGGCGCGGTCAGGGTCAGATGCTGCGGGGTCACCTCGACGCTGGCCACGTCCTTGTTGTGGCTCAGAAATTCGATTTCCTCGGCGGTGGTGACGTGAAGCACGTGAATGCGCTTGCCGCTGGCGCGGGCCAGTCGCACCAGGCGTTCTGTGCTTTGCATGGCCGAGGCGGCGTCGCGGACCTCCTCATGGCTGGTCCAGTCCCCGGTCCGGGCCAAAGGCCTGCGCTCGGCCAGACGGTATTCGTCTTCGGAGTGGAATGCGGCGCGGCGACGAATGGAGGCCAGCACCGCGGCCACTCCCGCATCGTCAGCCACAAGCAGCGAGCCGGTCGAGGCGCCCATGAAGACCTTGACGCCACAGCAGCCGGGCAGTTGCTCCAGTTCGCCAAGATGGGCGGCGTTCTCGTGCGTGCCGCCGACATAGAAGGCGTGGTCGCAGGCCATGCGGCGCGCCCGCACCAGCTTGTCGGCCAGCGCCTCGGCGTTGGTGGTGACAGGCTCGGTATTGGGCATTTCGAACACGGCGACGACGCCCCCCAGGACCGCGGCGTGGGAGCCGGTCTCCAGGTCTTCTTTCCATTCCAGGCCCGGTTCGCGAAAGTGGACCTGGCTGTCGATCACGCCGGGCATGACCAGAAGGCCGGTCGCGTCGATCACCTCTGCAGCGGAGGCCTGAGACAGATCGCCGATCCGCACGAAGCGCCCGTCGCGCACGCCCACATCGGCCAGTCCCCGACCGGCATGGTTGATCACCTCGCCGCCGCGCACGATCAGGTCAAAGGTCTCAGACATTGGACTCATTCCCGGCACTGTTTGCAGCCGCCACCAGCCGCGCTGTTTCCGACAGCCGCCAGTCCGCTTCGGACGAGGCCAGCAATTGACGCGCTGCACGCACGACCCACTCCACTGGCAGGTCCAGCATGTGACAGACCGCCAGATTGAGATCGGGGTCAACCATCTTCAGCGCCTCGAACTCGCGCGGGCCGCGCAGAGCGACGGCGTGCTTGCCCCACGGGCCATAGAGCCGGTCGTCTGACGGGCCAAACAGCCCAAGGGTCGGCGCGCCCGCTGCGGCGGCCATGTGCATCAGGCCCGAATCGTTGCCGATAAACAGTCGCGCCCGCTTCAGGCAGGCATAGGTGGTCAAAAGGTCGGTGCGCCCCACCAGATCAATCAGCCGGTCGCGGGGTATGACGCGCCTGACCGATTCCGCCGCCCATCGATCATCTGGTCCGCCCAGAACCATGACGCGGGCATTGGGCATCAATCCGTTCGGCCCTACCAGCTCCGCCGTCATGATGGCGAAGCGCTCTGCCGGCCAGGTCTTGCCCACCCAGTTGGCCGACGGCGCAACCGCCAGGATCGGAGCGCCTTCGCCCACCAATTGGGCGGCGCGCGCCATGGTCTCTTCAGAGGTGTAGAGATAGGGCGCGGGCGGGTCGTCTTCGATCTTGAGGATGCGCGCGGCCTCGATCACCTTGTGCGCTGGTGCGACATTTGGCCCGGGTGAGCGGCGTATGGCGTGTCTGCGCGCATTCACCAGGTGCCCTATGGGCGAGCCGCGCATGTCCACCACCAGCCCCCAGCGCCTTTTGCGCACCATCCGCCACAGTCGGAACCAGTGCATCCCGCCTTTTTCCTTGGGCAGGGGGATCAGGGCGTCCAGACCGGGCGTGTCGCGAAACATCGGCGCGGCCAGTGGACCGGCGACGATGGTGAAGCGCGCATTGGGTATTTCGTCCACGAGTCGGCGTATCAGGCCCGCCGACAGCATCGCATCGCCAATCCGACTGGCGGTAATGAACAGAATCGGGAAGCGCGTTGAATGCATATCCGTCTTATAGCGCGAAAATCGCCGAGCCGGGGCATGTGCGTCACCGTGGCGCTGTCGTCAATGCCTACTGGCGTAAATACGCCTCAGACCCCAAATCTAGCCAATGACACACATGATTGCTCAACTCGATGACCGCGCCCTGATCACGCTGCACGGACCCGACGCCGTGGACTGGCTTCAGGGGCTGGTGACCCAGAACCTTGAAGACATGGCGCCGGGCGAGGTGCGCCACACCGCGTTTCTGACCGCACAGGGACGTCTGCTTTCGGACTTCATGGTGTTGGCCGCGCCCGACGGGCTTGTCCTCGACGTCCCGGCAAGCCAGCGCGACGACCTGATCCAGCGTCTGGGAATGTACCGGCTTCGGGCGCGTGTCACGCTGGCGCCGCGCGAGGGCGGCGTCTTCGCGATCTGGGGTGAAGAGGGTGAAGGAGTGGCGCCGCTTGATCCGCGGCTGGTATCCTTGGGGCGGCGATTGACAGCGCCGTCTTCAGCGCCTGAGGTCACAGCGACGATGCAGGACTATCACCGCCGCCGCCGCCGTCTGGGCGTGGCGGAGACGGCGGCGGACGCCTTGCCCGACAATATCTATCCCATCGAGGCCAGTTTTGACCTGCTGAACGGTGTGGACTTTCACAAGGGATGCTTTGTCGGACAGGAAACCACCTCGCGCATGAAACGTCGCGGCACGGTGAAGAGCCGAATCCTGCCCTTCACGGGAACGGCGGCGCGCGGCGCGACGATCATGAACGCAGATCTGCGCGCCGGCGAGGTGCTGGCGTTTGAGGGCGGCGAAGGACTTGGCTTGTTTCGCCTGGACCGGCTGGAGGGCCAGCTTGATTGCGAAGGACATTGCATATCCGCAACAATACCGGACTGGATGATGACCAATCTGCCCTGAACAGGCCAAACTCACCTGTTCTAATCGCCAAAGGCGGGGAAATCGCACGCGATTGGGGAATGCAAGATGGTTCGCAACGCAATGCTTGTCCTTGCGGCTTTGTCCGTGGTCAGCAGGGCGCATGCTGCGACGACTGCGACGGTTCATGTCGCCGTCAGTTCATCGCTTGAGTCCCATAGCGCCATATTGGGCCCTCGCGAACTGGATGCGTTGCGCAGCGACCTGAAGGACAGTGTCTTGCGCGCGCTGCAGCATTCGGGCGGCGGGGTTCTGCAACCGCGCGAAGTTGATCTGGTGATCGAGGACGCCAAGCCGAACCATCCGACAGCGGAAGAACTCGGCCGCAATGTCAGCCTTTCGATGCGTTCGGTCTCCATCGGGGGCGCGCGGATCAGCGGACAGGTGACCGATGCGCGCGGTGTCTCCCATCCGCTCGATTTCAGCTATTACGCGACCGATCTGCGGGACTCGCGCGGTGCAGCGACCTGGACCGACGCCGACCGGGCCTTTGATCTGCTCGGCGAGCGGATCGCTCAGGGCCGGCTGCTCAAACCCTAGGCCGAGGCTTTGCGTCTGGTTTCTCTCTGGCGAAAAGTCGCGCGAAGAAGGCCGCTGAAGCATCGTAGAGGCTGTCCCAGTCCTGTTCGATCTGAAAGACGTGCCCTTCTCTCGGATAGGTGATGAAGGTCGCATCTCGCCCCCGCGCCTTGAGGGCCTCGCTCATCTCGCGTCCCTGCGCAAAGGGCACTGTCAGATCCTTTTCCCCATGGACGATCAGCACGGGGGCCCGCCATTGGTCGATCCATCCCGCAGCGGATGACTGTTGCGCCCGGCTGCGGGCCTCGGCGGGCAAGGTGGGGCCAAAGCTTGTTTCCGAAAGATCGTAGACGCCTGAAATCACGACGCCGCCTGCAAACAGGTCAGACCTGCGCGCCAGGGCCAGCGCGCTCAGCCAGCCGCCCCAGCTATCGCCCCACACGGCGATGCGGGTCGGATCCACCCTCTGTTGCCGAACCAGCCAGTCACGGGCCGCCTCGACATCCTTGAGCTCTCTCGCGCCTTCCCGGGCCACGCCGCGGATCCGGCGGAAATCGCGGCCCTGACCGCGGCCGGAGCGATAGTTCAGCGACAGCACCTGATAGCCCTGGGCTGCCAGCGCCCGGTTCATCCAGCCGAACCGGGCATAGAAGCTGGAGGGCGAGGCCGCAGCCAGGCTCTGTTGCTGTGGGCCGCCATGAAGGAAGATCACTGCGGGTCGGGGAACCTTTGACGGGATGGAAAAAAGCTGAGCATTCAGGCGAAGACCGTCCTGCGCCCTCAGACCTATGCTGCGGGTCGCCACCCCGGGGAAGGGATCTGCGACGGCGGGCTCGGGCCGGACCTGATGTGCGCCGATCAGAAGCCGGACGCTCATGACCTGCCCTTCGCTTTCGCGCCAGATCAGATTTCGCCCGTGATTGAACGCCTGCGGCTGGATGGCCACACCTTGCGGCGATGTCAGGACGAGGCGCTTGCCGGTCTTCAGGTCAAGCCGAACCAGACGCCGCAGATCGACCTGGGCGCAGGCGTCAGAGGTGATCAGGGCGAGGCGGGCGATGTCGCCATATTCGGTCTCGCATCGTCCGGGCGTCAGATCCCGGACTGCGCCGCCGCTCAGGGCGATGCTGTAAAAATGTTGCCATCCCTGATGCTCTGACAGAAAGGCGAGGCGTCGCCCGTCCAGCCACAGGATCGGCGCGGTTGAGCGCGACCGCCATTGCCGGGCGAATCCGTCTGCGCCCGGCGACGTCCACAAACGGTTAGGCGCAGGCTCAGCAAGGCTGAGGACCATGACCGCGAACCGTGCGGGCGGGTCCTCGTCATACTGGTTGGCCAGGTCGTCAGAGGTTGCGTCCAGCCGCAAAAAGGCGATCTGCCGACCGTCCGGCGACCAGGCGGGCGCCACATCGAGCGCCGCGCCATTGGCGATCCAGCGCAGGTTGGAGTCTTGTTGCGTCCCTTCGCTCCAGATCCCGATCCGCCGGGCGCGCCCTTGAGTCTGTTCAAAGGCCAGTTTTGCGCCGTCTGGCGACCAGAGCGGCGCCAGCACGCCGTCCCGAGCGATTTCGACGGCGGCGGCCTGGGTCGCTGCGCAGTCGGCCATGAGGGGCGCCGTCATCAGTCGCCCCTGCGAAAGCCAGGCGAGCCGGTCGGCGCGTGGGGACAGGCTGGGACGGGCGCCGTCGCCCAGGCGACAGGGCGCGCCGTTTGGTCCTGCGAGCCAGACGCCGCGCGCGCCGGTTTCGCCGCGTCCAGCGGCGTCGCCTGCGCCGCCGCGGTCATAGGCCAGCCAGCGCCCATCGGCCGAGATGGACAGGGCCTCTATCGGCACGCCGTCATTGACCTCAGAGCGAGCGACCACTTCCGGGCGATAGCTCGGCGCATCCGCCGCATAGAGGACGGTGCGCCCCTGGGTCTGGTCAATCCAGGCGATGCGCGTGGCGTCTCTTGCGCCCACGGCTTCGGTTGAATGACGCCAGCCCTCGAACACGCCAGCCCGGGCGGGCGGCGGCGGACCGCAGAGCGCCAGTGCGGCGCAGAGGAGGGCGACACGAGTGACCAGCATGGTCTATGCCTAGCACAACCGCACGCTTGACGGCGGCAAGATTTCCCGGCGAGGTTGGCTCATGGACAATATCATCCGCTGTAGCTGGCCCGGCGCCGATCCGCTCTATTGCGCCTATCATGACGAGGAATGGGGCGTGCCGGAATATGACAGCCGCGCCCTGTGGGAAAAGCTGATCCTGGACGGCTTTCAGGCGGGGCTGAGCTGGATCACCATTCTGAAAAAGCGTGAAGCGTTCCGCGCCGCCTTTGACAATTTCAACCCTGACAAGGTGGCGACCTATGGTCCTGATGATGTGGAGCGTCTGTTGGCCGACGCGGGCATTGTGCGAAGCCGGGCCAAGATCGAGGCGGCCATCGCCTCGGCGCGTGCCTATATCGCCATGCGCGAGGCGGGCGAGGATTTTTCCCAGTTCATCTGGAGCTTTGTCGGCGGCGAGCCGATCCACAATCACTGGACGGACCGGGGGCAGGTTCCGACCGAATCCGACGCCTCAAGAGATCTGTCCAAGGCTCTGAAGAAAAAGGGCTTCAAGTTCTGTGGTCCAGTGATTGTCTATGCCTTCATGCAGGCGACAGGGCTTGTGAATGACCATTATTGCGACTGCTTCCGACATGGGCAGGTCATGGCCCTGTCACAGGCCGCGACGGGCGGATCCTGATGCGGGGCCCGCCGCGCAGGGGGCTTGGCATGGCGCTGGAGCTGGCCCGTCCGGCGCCGGTGTGTGGCGTGGACGAGGCGGGGAGAGGGCCGTGGGCGGGGCCGGTGTCTGCGGCGGCGGTCATCCTTGATCCGCTGGACATTCCTGTCGGTCTGGACGATTCCAAAAAACTGACCGAAGCGACGCGCGACGCTCTGGCGCGCCAGATTCAGGCCCGGGCGGTTGCGTGCAGCGTGGCTTTTGCATCGGTTGCCGAAATCGCGCAACTCAACATCCTGCAGGCGACGGGTCTGGCCATGCGCCGTGCGGTGCAGGGGCTGAAGGTTGCGCCAGCCTTCGCGCTGATCGACGGTAACCGGGTCTTTGATCTGGGCTGCCCGGGGGAAGCGGTCGTAAAGGGCGATGGCCGCAGCGCCTCCATCGCCGCCGCTTCGATCCTGGCCAAGACCGCACGGGACCGGTTGATGGTGTCGATGGACGCGACGTTTCCCGGATATGGATTCGCCGATCATAAGGGCTATGGCGTGCCGGCCCACATTGAAGCCCTGATGCGGCTGGGTCCCTGTCCGGAGCATCGGATGAGCTATCGCGCGCTGCAGGCGCGACTGGCCCGGAGGACGGCCCTTTGAGCAGTCGCGGATGGCTGTCCGGCGCAAGGTTCGGCGTCTCTGTGCCCCACAGCGCCCTGACCTGGGCGGCGCGTGTGCGCAGCCTGATCCGGTCGTCCAACTTCGCGATGGCGGTCATGGCGGCGGTGATGGGCGCTCTGGCGGGCCTGCTGGTGACGATGATGTCGGGCGCCGCCCAACTGATGCACGCGCTCTTCTTCGGCATTCCACTGGATGTCCATCTGAGCGCAGTGGACCACATTGCCCCTTGGCGCGCCCTGAGCGCACCCGTCACCGGCGGGTTGATTTTGGGTCTGATTGAGATCTGGCGTCGTCGGCTGAGGGCACGCACCACCGTCGACCCGGTGGAGGCCAACGCGCTGCGCGGCGGACGCATGTCATTGCGCGACAGCGTCGTGGTCGCGGTCCAGACATTGATTTCCAACGGCGTTGGCGCCTCGGTCGGGCTGGAGGCGGGCTATACCCAGATCGGATCGGGGCTCGCTTCGCGGATCGGCATTGATCTGAAGCTGAGACGCAGCGACCTTCGCATCATGGTGGGATGTGGTGCGGCGGGCGCCATCGCCGCTGCTTTTGGCGCGCCGCTGACGGGCGCATTCTATGCCTTCGAGCTGATTGTCGGGGTCTATTCCATCGCCAATATGGCGGCGGTGATGGCGGCCTCGCTGGCGGGCTATTTGACGGCGCAGGCCCTCATCGGCGCGCCCTATTCGATCCATGCGCCCAGCGTGGGCAATGTTCAGCCGATCCATTATCTGGTGCTGATGATCCTTGGGCTTGTGGCGTGCGGATTAGGCATTCTGACCATGCGCGCCGTGGCGGTCATGGAGCAGGGCTTTGATCGCAGCCGACTGCCCTACTGGGCGCGCCCGGCGGTGGGGGGGCTGATGATCGGCGCTCTGGCCCTGATCACGCCGCAACTGCTTGCAGCAGGGCATGGCGCGATGAAACTGGACCTGTCGCTGGACATGACCGCGCGACATCTGGTGTTCCTGATCATCCTGAAGCTGACGGCGGCGCTGATCTCGCTCGGATCGGGGTTCAGGGGCGGGCTGTTCTTCGCCTCGCTGTTTGTCGGCGCCCTGTTGGGCAAGCTTTTCGGCATCTTCGCCGTCGCATTTTTGCCCAATCTGGGGATCGACCCGACGGCCTGCACCCTGACCGGGATGGGCGTTTTCGCGGTCGCCATTGTTGGCGGTCCCCTGACCATGTCGTTTCTGGTGCTGGAGACCACCGGGGACTACAGTCTGACGGGCGCGGTTCTGGCGGCTTGCGTTCTGACCAGCCTGACCATCCGCGAGGTCTTTGGATATTCCTTCTCCACCTGGCGATTGCACCTGCGGGGGGAGACGATCCGGTCGGCCAATGATGTGGGCTGGATGCGGAACCTGACGGTGCGACGCCTGATGCGTCAGGACCCGCCGACCCTGTCGAGCGCGGCGACCATAGCCATGTTCCGCAAGGCCTTTCCGCTGGGGTCGCGACACATGATTGTTCTGTTGAACGAAGATGGCGGTTATGCCGGCCTTGTCCCGACCGCAGAGGCCCATGCGGCGGAACTGGATTTGGTCGCCGCGAGCCAGCCGATCCTGACTCTGGCCCGCTGGATCGACACGGTCTTGGCGCCGGACCTGGACGTGAAAATGGCCATGGCTGCGCTCGATCAGGCAGAAGCCGAAACCCTGGCGGTAGTCGAGACCGAGGATGACGCCCATAGGGGCAAGGTCATTGGCCTGTTGACCGAAGCCTATGCCAGCCGCCGATATGCAGAAGAGATGGACAAGGCCAACCGTAGCCTGACAGGCGAGGACGACTAGAGTGTTTTTCGACGAAGCGGACACCGGTTCGTCACGGAAAATGCTCTGAGTATAGCGGAGTATGAGCAAAATCCGATCCAGTGAGATCGAATTTTGCTCTAGGCGTCTGACCTGTCGGGCCGATGGTCCTCCAGCCATCGTCGCGCCGCCAGTCCGGCGGCGCGACCTGTAGCCAGACAGGCCTGAAGCAGATAACCGCCGGTCGGCGCCTCCCAGTCCAGCATTTCTCCAGCGCAGAAGACGCCGGGAAGGTTCGTCAGCATGAGGTCCGGCGTCAGGGCGCCAGGCGTTACGCCGCCGGCTGACGAAATGGCCCGCTCCAGCCCCCGCATACCGGTAATCGTCAGTGGAACGCTCTTTATGGCGGCGGCCAGGGCTGCGGGCGCGGGATCTAGCCTTACGCCATGACCCTCGCGAAGCAGGTTCATCTCCAGGGGGCCAAGCTGGACGGCCTTGCGAAGTCTGTTGGAGATGGACTGGTGTGCGGGCGCTTGAGCGATACGGCGACCAAGCTGTTCGACGTCCATGTCCGGGCGCAGGTCCAGCGTCAGGGCCGCAGAGCCGCGCGTGGCCAGGAGCGCGCGCAGGTGCTTGCTGCGGGCATATATGGCGCCGCCTTCAAGTCCGTAGGCGGTGACCAGAGCCTCGCCCCGCTGGGTCTGCTTGCCGAGCATGAACGCGGCCCCCTTCAGCGGGTGACCGGCGAAGCGTTCGCGAAACCCCTCGCTCCAGCCGATCTCAACGCCGGCATTGGAAGGCGCGAACGGCGCCGTCGCCACGTCGTTTGCCGCCAGAAGGCTAAGCGCTTTGCCATTCGAGCCCAGCCTAGGCCAGCTGGCGCCGCCAAAGGCGAGGACAACCGCGTCGGCGATCTCGGTGACGGCGCCGCCCGGTTCGTCGAACATCAGCGCGCCCTGCGCATCCCATCCCGACCAGTTGGAGCGCGTTCGAAAGTTCACGCCCTGTCCGTCAAGCCGACCCAGCCAGGCGCGGAGCAGGGGAGAGGCCTTCATCGCAACCGGAAAGATCCGGCCGCTGGAGCCGGTGAAGGTCGGCTGGCCCAGGTCCGCAGCCCAGTCGATCGCATCCTGCGGCCTGAACGCGTCTAGGTAGGGTTTGATCCAGTTTTGCGCTGAGCCGTAGCGGGTCAGGAACCGATCATAAGGCTCTGAATGGGTCAGGTTTAATCCCCCCCGCCCGGCCATCAGAAGCTTGCGGCCCAGGCTCGGCATACGGTCATGGACCGTGATGACGTGGCCTGCGCCGCAGAGCGCCTCGGCGGCCATCAGGCCTGCGGGACCGGCGCCGATAATGGTGATGCGGCTCATCGGGACAACAGGGCCTGGGCCAGTGCGATAAAGCCGCTGACGGGGATGGTCTCGGCGCGGGCGTTGGCGTCGATCCCGGCGGCGGCGCACAGGGCGTCTCCACCCAACAGTTTCAGGCTGGAGCGCAGCATCTTGCGTCTTTGGCCGAAGGCGGCGGCAGTGACTTTTTCCAGCGCGGCGACGATCTTTTCGCCGGGCGCATCCGGGCGGGGAACGAGTTGTGCCACGGCGGAATCCACCTTTGGCGGCGGGGTGAAGGCGCGCGCCGGCAGGTTCATCACGATCCGCGCCTCGGCTATGGCCTGGGAGATGACCGACAGACGGCCATAGGCGTCGGCGCCCGCAGGGGCGGCGATCCGCTGCGCCACTTCCTTCTGGAACATCAAGGTCATGGCGGCGGGACGATACGGTCCGGTCAGCCATTTGATGAGAAGAGGGGTGCCGACATTATAGGGCAGGTTGGAGATGATCTGACCGGGCAGGCCCGGCGCGTGGGCGGCGATCAGGGCCGCTTCATCCACCTCCAGCGCATCGCCTTCGATGACGCTCAATCGACCTTGCGCCGCTACGGCCAGTTCATTCAGCAGCGGCAGGAAGCGCGCGTCCTTTTCGACCGCGATCACATGGGCCGCATCGCTGTCGATCAGGGCGCGGGTCAGGCCGCCGGGGCCGGGGCCGACCTCTATCACCACATGACCGGCCAGTGATGGAGCCAGTCGCACGATCTTGCCCGTCACGTTCAGGTCCAGCAGGAAGTGCTGACCGAAACTCTTCTTGGCCATCAGGCCCTGTTCGGCCAGGGTCTCGCGCAGGGGCGGAAGGTGCGACAGGTTCATGCGGCGGTCGAGGCGTGATGAGCGCGGCGCTGCGCCATGTCTGACGCCAGTCGCACCGCCGCCACCAGGCTGTCGCAGCGCGCCAGGCCTTTGCCCGCAATGTCAAAGCCTGTGCCGTGGTCGGGCGAGGTTCGCACGATCGGCAGGCCGAGCGTCACATTGATCCCGCCCCAGAAATCGACCGTCTTGACCGGGATCAGGGCCTGATCATGATACATGGCGATCACCGCGTCGAAGCGGCTTCGTGCTTCGCTGTGGAACAGCGTGTCGGCGGGCCTTGCGTCGGTGCACGCTATGCCCAGGGCCCGCAGCTGTTCGCAGGCCGGATTGATGATCTCAATCTCTTCACGGCCGATCGACCCGCTTTCACCCGCGTGGGGGTTCAACCCGGCCACGGCAAGGCGTGGCGCAGCGATTCCGAAGTCCCGTTTCAGCGCCTGGGCCGTCACCAGACCCACCTCGACGATTCGTGCGGTGCTCAAGGCCGACGGCACAGCTGACAGGGGGACATGGATCGTGGCCAGACTGACACGCAGGTCCTGCGCCGTCAGCATCATGACCGGTCCGCGCACGCCTTGCATCGCCTTGCCTGCGGTCAGTTCCGCCAGATATTCAGTATGGCCGGGAAAGCGAAATCCGGCCTCATATAGCGGGGCCTTGGAAATGGGGGCGGTGACCAGGCCGCCTGCGCGCCCATTCAGGCAGAGCGCTGTCCCTTCCTCAATCCAGGCCAGAATTGCTGTGGCGTGTGCGGGATCGGGACGGCCAGTGACGACAGGCGCGCTCAACGGGCGATGCAGCACCGGCAGGGCGTCGGCAAAGACGGCGGAGGCGTCCTCGATCTGGTCGATCATCGTCACATCGACCTGACGGGCCATCAGTTCCGCATCACCCAGGAGGGCGAAGGCGGGGCCGGAGGTGCGCAATTGCGCCCAGGCGGCGGCGACGATCTCCGGTCCGATCCCCGCCGGATCGCCCAGGGTGAGCGCCAGCGGCGAGGCGCGTTCGGTCATCGGGCGTCGATGGTCGCAGAATTGCGCAAGTCGCGCAGGAAGCGCTTGGACAACATGGCCAGCTGCTCCCCATAGAGCCTGTTTTCAATATCGCTCTTGGTGGGCTCATGCTGGCCGCCGATGCGACGCGCGCAAAGGGCGACAATCTGCACGCCCTGTTTCGTACGGACCGGCGCTGAGACCTGACCGGGCTTCAGCGGCGCGACGGCGTTGACGACCTCCTGAGACAGATCATTTACATTGACCTCTCCCGTCTCGCCCGCCGAAACGCTGCTGATATTGCGGGTCCTGGCTTCGAATCCATCGCAACCCTTGAGACGGGCGCGCAGCCCCTCAAGACTGGCCTGAGCGGACTGCACCTGTTCGGTCGCGGCGTCTGTGGGAAGACGGATCAGGGCCTGTTTCAGATTGACCATCGTCGCGGTCGCGCCTGTGCGCTTGTCGCGGAGCAGGAGAATGTAGACGCCGTCCGTCGTGGCCACAGGACCGGTCATCTGGCCGGGGCTCATATTGTTGAGTGCAGCCTCTATGCCGGGCTGCATTTCGCCGGACACAAGCCAACCCGCATCCCCGCCCGTATTGGCCGATGGAGCGCCTGAGAACTGGCGAGCGACAGCGGCGAATGGCGCGCCCTGCTGGATCTGTTCCATCAGTTGCTTGGCGCCGTCTGTGGCGACCTTCAGTCCACCCACGCGCTGGGCGTCGAGGAAGATTTCGCTGACCAGAAACTGCGGCTTGGCCGCCGCGGCGTTGATGCGGGTCAGGGAGCTGCGGATCTGGTCGTCGGTAATGCGCACGGACGAGCCAAACCGTCCGCCCATATAGCGGCGCCAGGCGACCTGAGCGCGAATCTGCTCGCGCAGGGTGTCGATACTGACCCCCGCAGCGGCCAATTGATGCGCAAGCTGGTCCAGACGCATATTGTTGGAGCGGGCCAGGTCGGTCAGTTCGTCGTCAACCTCTTTGTCAGAGGGTTCCAGCTTCATCTTCTGCTTCGTCTGGATACGACGAATTTCCTGAAGCTGCAGATGTTCGTCCACCAGGCCGCGCAGGGCTTCACGCTCCAGTTCGGGCAGGTTCTGGTCCGTCGGCTGCACGCCCGATGTCACGATCAGCAACAACATGCGCTGACGCAGGTCATAGGTGGTGATGACCTCGTCATTGATCGTGGCGGCGACATTGGCGCTGAATTCGAGCAGGCGACGGCGCGCGGCTTCGGATTGCGGCGAAGGCGGCGCCGCAGTCGGGGGGGCGGATAGCTGTGCAGCGGGCGCGGTGGCGTCTGGCTTTGCAGCCGTCTGTGCGTGCGCCGTGGCGCTCAGCATCACCGCAGCAAGCCCGGCGGCGATGGAGAAACGCGGCAAGTTCATATGTATCATCCCATGTCGCGCAAAGGCGCGTCTAGCGGGAGTCATTGCGGCGACCCCCAATTTGACTTGCATCGCCCATTACGGCGAGTGTTAGGCGAAGACCGATGGAATCCGAGGCTGCAGGCTTGGCGCCGAAACCTTCGAAGTAGTCATTGTGGGTGTATATCACATCAAGCCTGAGGCAATCGTCCTGATAGATCAGGCTGGCCTGGGCCTGCGGAAAAATGTGTGTGCGCAGATCGCGTGACGCATTCACGCTCACGCCCCAGACCCTGGTGAAGAACAAGGTGCTGGAGACCTGGAAGTCCTCTGTCTTTCCCACGGTTGAGGCATAGACCAGATTTTGGCCAGAACCCGATGCCGTATAGGTCAGGCCCGAGGCGTTGTAGTCGTAACGCACGGAACCGAAAAATCTTTGATAGCTGAGGTTTATGCCGGTTTCCTGATGCTGGATCGTATATTGGTCCCGATCGAGACGCATTCGGTTGAAAACGCTCAGATAGGCATTGGGCTGCAGGCTGGCATAGGTCACCCAGTCCGACGATGCATTGCGCAGGCCAGACAAGGGGGACAGGCTGGCGTCGGGTCCATCCCGGAAGCTGCGCCCCACCAGCAGGCTGGCCGACTGGCTTGGCCCCAGATTGACGGTCGCGCGCCCGCCCACATTGACCCGCGACCCGCCGTCATAGCGGTCATATCCGGGACTGCGGTCGGTCGAGAACAGGTTGGTGTCGTCGAACTCGAACGCCGTCGAATCCTCGTTCGGAATGTTGGAATTGATCCTGGCTTTGGGGGATATGGCGATCTGGGTCAGGGGCTCCAGCACGATGGAGCCAGTGTTCCCGATCGCCCGGATCATGGGATAGCTGACATCGGCGCCGATCGTGCCGAAGCTGCGATCGGATTCGGCCTTGGCGGTCCCCAGATAGGTCAGGCCCCCGCCCGGCGTGACGGAGACGTTTCGCGCATCGCTGATCGAATAGACGTCCGCCCGACCTTGCAGGAACGGGTCAATCCGCAGACCGACCGGGAGAATGAAGCTGCGACGCCAGTCGAGATTGAGACTGGCGCGCCGGCTGTCCTTGTAGGAAATGCCTGAGAGCGGCGCTGTGGCGATCAGGGGCGTTCCCACCGCCATGGGGCCGCCGGGCTGGACTCCCTTGGGATCGTAGACCGCCACGACCGGTGTTCCGCGGGACAGGTCCACAGCGCTGGCCGTTACGTCAAGCTTGCCGCCCAGGACCCATTTGTTCAGCCGCGCTTCGAACAGCGGCCCGACCGTGGGGAAAATATCGCCGTTTTCGTACTTCGTCTCGTAATAGGTCTTGCCGCCGACCACGATCGGCGTGTTGCCGATGGGGCGCAGGCTTTGGAAGCTCAGCGCCGCCAGCGAGACATAGGAATGGTCGTCTTCGCGATTGACGAACAGCTGCGAGATCAGGCGCGCCGTGTCGGCCCCGAACGGGCCGCGGTCGGCATAGATCTGCTTGGTGTTATACCGCGCGAACATGGCGGGATCACTGACCCGCTCTGCGCCAAATCCCCAGGACCAGTCCTTGTTCAGGTCGAACTCACCGGTTCCCAGCAGATAGCTGTGGGATGTGTCCGGCCCGTATTTGATCTTGTTGTCGAAGTAGCGGTCGAAGCTGTAGCCCGCGCGGATATCCATTTCGCCGGAATAGAATCGCTCCCTGAAACGCATGTTCAGCAGCGGGTTCACGGTCGTGTTGATCTGCGGCGAGACGGTCAGGTCTGTCGAGGGATTGATCACCCAGAGATAGGGCTGCTCTACGGACAGGCCGCGCTTGTTGTTGATGTCTATGCGCGGCGTCAACAGGCCGGACCGGCGCACAGCTGTCGGGTCGGGGTGCCAGAAGATGGGGGCATAGAAGACCGGTATGCCCTTCACCTTGATGACGGCGTTCCGATAATAGACCACCTGCCGGGCATGATCCTGAAGGATGCGTGTGGCGCTGATGGAGAAGGTGGGCGTAGTGTAGGCCCCGTTGGCCAGACATGTCTGGCACGGCGTGTAGGAGCCGTGGTTCAACTCCATGACGTTTTCGTTGCGCCGCACCGCCGCGCCCGCCGTGACGGTGACGTTGCTTTCCAGGCGAGCGGAGAAAGCGATGGCCACGCCCGTGTTCATCTCGTCGTCGAGATCAATCTCCTGGGCGAATTCCAGGGTCTTGTCCGGATTGATGATGATCACGTCGCCGCTGGCGTGCGACGCGCCGGAATCGGCGTCATAGACAATCTTCTGGGCCCGAACGATCCGGCCCTGATAGCGGGCTTCCGCATTGCCGATGGCGGTGACGACACGGGTGTTCTGATCGTCGACCAGTTGATCAGCTTCGAGATAGACGTCGTGTGGTCCCAGACCATCGTCTTCCGCAGCCGGCGGCGCAGGCTTGGCCACGGCGTGGGCGTTCGGCCTTTTCGGCTTGGCCGCGATCACCGGCGTCGCAAGGCCAAGGCTGAGCGCAGTTACGCACGCAATCACCCCATCAATGCGACCGACGCCAGACGACAATTCAGCTTCCTTCCGAAACGGACACGTTACGCATAAACCCCTGATTCACCTTGGCCTCGCCGTCAACCGTCTTCGGTATAAGAAAGCAGGGTCAGGCCCGACAAAAGGGCCAGAAGCGGCGGTGTCCAGGCAGCGAAGACGGGCGGTATCACGTCCGACTTCCCCAGTGCGTTGCAAAGCTGGTTGAGAAAGAAGATCACAAACCCCAAACCGAGCGCCGCTCCGGCCAGCCGCGCCAGTCCGCCCAGCCGCATCAGGCGAAGCGAAAAGGCCGCTGCCAGAAAGGTCATGCCTGCAAACATCAGGGGCGTGGCCAGAAGCTGATCGAATTGCAGCCTGTAGCCCGTCGCCGAAAATCCCGCCCGTTCTGTGCGCGAAATGATCCCGGGCAGGTTCCAGAAGGGCACGGCGGCAGGTGCGGCGAACCTTTCCAGCGCTGTGGATTCATCCAGGGTGGAGGGAATGGAATAGGTTCCGTACTGCTCCGCCGGCGCGCCCGGTTCAGCCGATCTGGCGCCGGTCAATTGCCACTGTCGATTTTTCAGGACCGCCTCCCTGGCGTCCACGCGCTGGCGAAAGTCCAGATGGCCGTCCGGGCGGACATTGTAGCGAAAGAGAGACACG
Source organism: uncultured Caulobacterales bacterium (assembly GCA_903858685.1). Classification (GTDB taxonomy): domain Bacteria; phylum Pseudomonadota; class Alphaproteobacteria; order Caulobacterales; family Caulobacteraceae; genus CAIMFV01. The sequence goes on from CAIOJR010000261.1 coordinate 42,958, forward strand.
TCGAGCAGGCGGATGCCGACCCCCGGCGCCCTTCTGCGGGCATGGATGATGACCTGGGTGCGACCATCGCCTTGCCTCAGCCAGACCGGTTTTGGGCCTTCGCCCAGATAATTTTCCATCATCGCGGCTTCACGACGCTGGAACTCTGCATTGAGGGCCGAGGCGATAGGGTTGAGGGCGAGCACGGTCACGACCCCGATGGCGGCGGCGGCGAGAGCGGCCGGCATGATGAAACGCCAGGCTGAAAGGCCAGCCGCGCGCATGGCAATCAGTTCCGAGCGGCGGTTCAGATTCACAAAGGCCACCAGCACCCCGAACAGGAAGGTGAAGGGCAGGAGCAGGAGGATCAGCGACGGGCTTTGCAACAGGGTCAGGTAGAAGGCGTCTGTGGGATTGACGTCCTTCATCCGTCCGCCCAGCGTGCGAGACAGGTCGACGAAATTGATCAGCATGATCATGGTCGCAATCACGCCCAAAGCACCCGCCACGCCGCGCAGAGTGTGGGCCAGGACATAGGTTTCGATGCGCAACAGATGCAGACGAATCCGGCTCATGTCCGGCGCTCCACGGCGCTCACGGGCAGGGGCTCAAACGCGACCAGGCCAGCGCCGCTTTGAAAGCGTCTGGGATAGAGCTTTCGCGCGACATGGATGATCGGGATGATCGGGATCAGATATTGCAGGACGTTGAGCGCAGGCGTGCCGTCGCACAGGGACTGGGCCGCAAAGCCCAGGATACGCACGACGATCGCGGTTCCCGCCACAGCCCCGATCCTGCGCCCATAGCCCACCCGGCTGAACGACCCGCCCAGGACGCCATAGACCGCCAGGGCCATGAAGGTGATGGTGTAGAGCGGCGATGACAGCCTGTAATTTCCCTCGGTCAGGAACTTTTTCTTGTTGCGCAGGTCCCAGATGTTGCTGGTGTCGGGATAGAACAGCTCATGCAGGTACCGGTCGGAGATCTTGTAGCTGACCTGCTCTGTGGTGTTCAGATAGGGCGTCAGGTCGAAGACGTATTCGCCAAAGGCCAGATAGTTCAGCACGCCCTTGGCGTTGAACTGCTGGTTCGACCCGCTCTTCAGGATCATGACCGGATGGTTGTTGCGCGATGTGATCAGGCCGCGGTCTGCGGTGAAGGTCGACGACTCGCCGTTCGGCTTGTCTTCGTGGATGAAGACATTCTTCAAAAGCCCCTCAGAATCAACGGACTGCGCGTAGACGGTCAGGCCCGCTGACGGACTGTTGAACTCGCCCTCGCGCACCAGGCTGGCGGCAAGGTCGGTGCGGACCCGAAACAGCTCGTCCCTCAGGGCGCGCATCGCGGCCGGCTGGACCCACAGATTGACGACCAGGGTCAGAAGCGCCGCCGCCACCGCCATCCGAAAGGCGGGCGCGGTGACCTGCCAGCGGCTCATGCCGCCAGCATAGCAAACCACGATTTCCTGCTCCGTATGCAGCCGGTTCAGCGTGAACAGGGTCGCCACGAACACCGCAATCGGCAGAACCATGGCCAGCATCTGCGGCAGGGTCAGAAGGATGACCTTGACGAACACCGCGACGCCCTGATGCTGACCCACCAGAATGTCCAGAAAGGTCAAGGTCTGGCTCAGAATCGCGACAGCCCCCAGCGCAGCCGTGGCGGCGGCGGCCGGACCTAGCAACTGGCGGAACAGATATCGGTCGATCAATCGCATCAGGGGTCGCAGACAGCCACTCTTCGCACGGACGCGTTCCGGCGACTCGGACCAAGCCTTGATCGAGACCGTCGCTCACCGGTTCTACAGCCGCCGTCACGCGGCGCCAACTGAACAAACCGCCTATGGGGCGCCGCAGGGCTTACTCATCCGCATCTTGCGGCCTATATCGGTGGGCTTGAGGGTGCGGATCGTCGTTCAGTCGTGCGGGTTCGGCTCACCAGATTGTCATTCCTGCCTGTCACCGGAGCCTTGAAGTCCATGCAGATCGTTTTCACTACGCCCGGCGCCCCCGAGACGCTGAACGCCGGTCTGGCAGTTCTGGCGCTGGAAAAAGCGCAACTGTCCGCAGCGGCGGTCGCTGCGGACGCGGGTCTTGGCGGCGCGATCAGCCGCGCTGTCGGCTTGGGGCGTTTCACCGGGGCCAAGGGTCAGGTGCTGGACCTGCCTTTCCCAGTCTCTGGCGGGCCTGCGCGCGTGGCGCTGATTGGAACGGGCGCATCAGAGATCTGCGCCGCCGTCGCCGAACACGCGGGCGCCCAGGCCTGGAAGAGCCTGTCGGCCAGCGGTGTCGAAACCCTGATCATTTCTCTGGCGGGATTGGGGACGGACGCCGCAGCGCACGCCGCTTTCGGCGCGAGCCTGGCCGCCTATCGGTTCGACCGCTATCGGACCAGGGAAAAGCCGGAGGCCAAGCCCTCGGTCGACAAGGTGGTGATCGAAACCGATGACGTCGCCGCCGCCGAGATCGCTTTTGCGCCGCTGAAGGCGCTGGCCGACGCGACCACCTTCGCGCGCGATCTGGTGTCTGAACCCGCTAATATACTCTATCCGGCGTCCTTTGCGGCGCGGGTCCAGGCGCTGACCGCAGTCGGTCTCACAGTCGAAGTGCTGGGTGAGGCGGAGATGGAAAAGCTTGGCATGGGGTCGCTGCTCGGCGTGGGGCAGGGCAGCCGCCGAGAGAGCCAGCTGGTCGTCATCCAGTGGCGCGGCGCGGTTGATCCGGATTCGCCCCCGATCGCCTTTGTCGGCAAGGGCGTGACCTTCGACACGGGCGGCATATCGCTCAAGCCCGCCGACGGCATGGAAGACATGAAGTGGGACATGGGCGGGGCGGGCGCGGTGTCTGGACTGATGCATGTGCTGGCGGGTCGCAAGGCGCGCGTTAATGCTGTGGGCATTCTGGGTCTGGTGGAGAACATGCCCGACGGGAACGCCCAGAGGCCGGGCGACATCGTCACCTCCATGTCCGGCCAGACCATCGAGGTGATCAATACCGACGCGGAGGGCCGTCTCGTTCTGGCCGATGCGCTCTGGTATTGTCAGGACCGGTTCAAGCCGCAATTCATGATCGATCTGGCCACCCTGACCGGGTCCATCATCATCGCGCTGGGCAACGACTATGCGGGTCTGTTCAGCAATAATGACGAACTGTCCGGCCGGTTGCTTGCGGCGTCCGAGGCTGAGGGCGAGGGGCTGTGGCGCCTGCCTCTGCCGGCCGCTTATGAAAAGCAGATCGAGAGCATGGCCGCCGACATGAAGAATGTGGGCGGACGTCCGGGCGGCTCCATCACGGCGGCGCTGTTCCTTCAGCGCTTCGTGAATGGTCTGCCCTGGGCGCATCTGGACATCGCCTCGACCGCCTGGAAGAAGCCGTCCGCCAATCCGACCATTCCCGACGGGGCGACGGGCTTTGGCGTGCGTCTGCTGAACCGGCTCGTGGCCGACCACTACGAAGCCTGAGGCAGGGGCCATGAGCGAGGCGGCGTGCGAGGTCTGGTTCTACCATCTTGAGCGAACGGCTCTGGATCAGGCCTTGCCCGAGCTGCTCGAAAAGACGCTGGCGCGGGGATGGCGCGCGCTGGTGCGGGCCACGATGACCCAGCGCCTTGACCACCTTGACGGCTGGCTTTGGGCCTATCGGGAAGACTCATTTCTACCCCACGGTCGCGCCGACGAGCCGGAGGCGTCACGTCAGCCCGTGCTCCTGACCATCGGCGATGACAATCTCAACAGCGCCCAGGTGCTGTTTCTGGTCGATGGCGCCGAGGCGGACCGGTTCGACGGCTTCACCCGCTGCATCGACCTGTTTGACGGGCGCGACGAAACGGCGGTGGCGGCCGCGCGCGGTCGCTGGAAGAAGGCTCGCGCGGCCGGCTGCACCGTCGCCTATTGGCGCCAGGGCGAACGGGGTTGGGAAAAGCAGGCCTGAACCGACAGCTAAGGCGATGGATGAATGGGTCCGCCTATCCCTCAGATAGGACACGCATTTCCTCGAAGGCCTCAGCCGCTGCAATCCACTCGGCTTCTGCGGCTTCAAGCCGATGGGCGGCCTTGGCGCGCTTGTCGCCAAGCGCCTTGGCGCCTGTCGGATCTCGCTGATAGAGCCCCGCATCGGCCAGGCTGGCGTCGAGCGTCTCCACCTCCTTGGTGCAACGCGCCATGGTGGCCTCGGCCGCTTCCAGCTTGCGCTTCAGGGGACCAAGCTGGGCGGCGGCGGACTTTGACGACAGGCGCGGCGGCGGCGGCGGCGCGACGGCGACCTCCTCCTTCACCTGAGTCGGGGCGCGGGCGGCGACGCGGGCGCGGTCCAGCACGAACCTGGCATAGTCGTCCATGTCCCCGTCGAACGGCTTGACCGTGCCGTCCGCCGCCAGCCACAGCCGGTCCGCCACCAATTCCATCAGGGAGCGGTCATGGGTGATCAGGATGACCGCGCCCTCATAGTCGTTCAGGGCGTCGAGCAGGGCGCGCCGGCTGTCGATGTCGAGGTGGTTGGTGGGCTCGTCGAGAATCAGCAGGTGCGGCGCCTGCATGGCCACCAGATTGAGCAAAAGTCGCGCCCGTTCGCCGCCGGACAGGTTGGAGACCGTCGTTTCCTGCTTGTCGAAGCCAAGGCCGAACTGGGCCAGCCGTGAGCGTCGCTGATGCTCCGCCAGATCAGGCAGGGCCCGGCGAATGATCTCCAGAGGCGTGTCGGTGGGGTCCAGAGCTTCGATCTGATGCTGGTGGAACCAGCCGACCTGGATGCGGCGGTCGCGGTGCAGATGGCCGTGCATGATCGGCAGGGCGCCCGCGATCATCTTGGCGAATGTGGACTTGCCGGCGCCATTGACGCCCAAAAGGCCGATCCGGTCGTCAATATCCATGCGCAGGTTCAGGCGGCGCAGAATGGCCTTGCCGTCATAGCCCACCGTCGCGTCCTCCAGCCGGATCAGCGGCGGCGGGAGGGGGCGCAAGGGCGAATTGATCAGGAAGGGCGCAATCCGCTCCTCAATCGTGGTCGCTACAGGTTGCAGCTTGGCCAGACGCTTCAGGCGCGACTGGGCCTGGGTGGCCTTGGAGGCCTTGGCGCGAAAGCGGTCCACAAAGCTTTGCAGGTGCGCGCGCTCTGCGTCCTGCTTCTGCTTGGCGGAGGCTTGCAGACGGATCTTTTCCGCGCGCGCCAGCTCGAAAGCGTCATATCCGCCGGTATAGAGCTCTAACTTCGCCTCTGCGAGATGAAGGATGTAACCTACGGAATTATTGAGAAGTTCCCGGTCGTGGCTAATGATGATCGCCGTGTGCGGATACTTCTTCAACCTGGCTTCCAGCCAGAGCGCGCCTTCAAGGTCGAGATAGTTGGTCGGCTCGTCCAGCAGCATCAGGTCCGGCTCGGCGAACAGGGCCGCCGCCAGCGCCACGCGCATCCGCCAGCCGCCGGAAAACTCGGCCATCGGGCGGCTCAGATCTTCCTGACTGAAGCCCAGACCCACCAGAATTTCCGCAGCGCGCGAGGGCGCGCGGTCGGCGTCAATATCGATCAGGCGGCCATAGATCTCGCCAAGACGCTCCGGCTCGGCGGTGTCCAGTTCCGCCATCAGGCTGGCGCGCTCAAGATCAGCGGCCAGGATCGTCTCCATCAGGCTGATCGGCGTGGCCGGATGTTCCTGATCCACGGTGGCCATGCGCGCCTGCCGCGGAAGGCTGAGATCGCCGCCGCCCGGAACCAGTTCACCCTTGATCAGTTTGAACAGGGTCGACTTGCCGACTCCGTTTCGCCCGACAAGCCCCACCTTGGCGCCCACAGGCAGGCTCACGCTCGCACGGTCGAAAAACCGGCGGCCCCAGGCGTCAAAAGTCAGGTCTTTGATCTGTAGCATGTCATTCGATGAAACAGGGCCGCTTGGCCTTTGGCGAAGCCGCCGCTATAAGCCCGCGACCTCCTCCAAACGCAAGACATTCAGCGAAAGCAGTCATGACCCAACGCACTTTCTCCATAATCAAGCCTGACGCGACCCGCCGCAACCTGACCGGCGCCATCAATGCCGTCATCGAAGGCGCGGGCCTGCGCATCATCGCGCAACGTCGTATTCTCATGACCCGGGCTCAGGCCGAGCGCTTTTACGGCGTGCACGCCGCGCGCCCGTTCTTTGGCGAACTGGTCGACACCATGACCTCCGCGCCGGTGGTTGTGCAGGTGCTGGAAGGCGAAAACGCCGTGCCGCGCTACCGCGAAATCATGGGCGCCACCAACCCGGAAGCCGCCGCTGAAGGCACCATTCGCAAGCTGTTCGCGCTCAATGTCGGCGAAAACTCGGTTCACGGTTCGGATTCGGATGAGAATGCGGCGCTTGAAATCGCCCAGTTCTTCTCTGAAGCCGATATTGCGGGCTGAGGTCGCGCCGGGCCTGTTTCAGGCTCGATACGACATTGCTCTGATTGAGCTGGAACAGGCCGGGGAGGCGCTTTCATGATCAGGTTTGAACACCTGTCGCGGGGCGTCGCCTCGGCCTGTCTCGTTCTGACGGCGCTGTTGATGGCGTTCGGCCTGTGGACGGCCTTCACGCCCGGTCCGCCTGACGCCGCGCCGCCGCCCCTGCCGGAACAGGGCGGTGGCGATCTTGGCCTTTATCGGGGCATCGTCGCCAAAATGCGCCTGGGCGCGCCCTATGAGGCGACGGCGATCTCCGAGCAAAGGGCCAGGCGCTATCCTCTCAGGCCGTTTCTGGTGGTGCGCCCACCATGGCTGGCCAATTTTCTGGCGCGACTGCCCAGTGACGCGGTGGGCGATCTGATTTTGGCGGCGGTGGGGCTGTGCGGCGTGATCGTCTGGTCGCTCCGTCTTCTGGAGTTGAAACCGGGCCTGGCGCCGCTGGCGGTCATGGTGGTGTCGGTCGTGAGCGGCGCCATTCCCGCCATGGTCGGCCATGACGAGGCCCTGTTTCATGAGACCTGGGCCGGGCTTCTGATCTTTCTGTCCTTTGGCCTGCGTACGGAGAAGCGATTTGCCGCGGCGGTTCTGGCAGGCCTGCTTGCGGCGCTGATCCGCGAACTGGCCATGCCCTATCTGGCGCTGATGGCGGTCCTGGCCCTGACGGAACGTCGATGGCGCGAGGCGGGGGCCTTTGGCGTCGCCCTGATGATCGCGCTCACGGCTCTGGCGGCGCACGCCCATGCGGTTCATCTTCTGACCAATGCTCAGGACATGGCCTCTCCCGGCTGGCTCAAGGCCGGAGGATGGCGGTTTGTGTTGTCGACCGGCCAGTGGAACATGTTTGTCGTGGCCGCCGGGCCATGGCTCGCCGCTGTGCTGATCCCCCTGTCGCTCTTGGGCGCCGCCGCATGGGCCGGGCCGACGGGCCTGAGGCTGACCCTGCTGCTGGCCGGATATGTCTTCGGCTTCATGCTGATCGGGCGGCCCTCCAACCTCTATTGGGGGCTGGTGATCGCACCGCTCGCAGGACTAGCCCTCGGTTTTGCGCCATTGGGGCTATGGGCGTTGGGACGCAGAATTCTTGGTCGTCGCTGAAATGGCGTGTTGCGTCTGACCCTGGGTCATAGTTGCGAGGTGGCTAGGTCCTGATGGAGTTCCACTTGTCCGCCTCTGCATCCCTCCGATACCTGTCCACCGCCGAGACCGCAAAAGCGCTTGGCGTTACGGCCCGGGCGCTTCGCATCTATGAACGCCGCGGACTGGTCTCGCCGCTTCGCACCAGCGCCGGCTGGCGCGCCTACGGGCCGCAAGCCCTGGCGCGTCTGCATCAGGTCCTGGCCCTGAAGCGGATGGGGTTGAGCCTCAATGAGATCGCCCAGCTTCTGGTCGGGCGATTACAGGCGCTGGACGCCGTTCTCGCCTTGCAGGAGGACGTCCTGATCCGACGCCAGAGCGAACTTGAGCGCGGCCTGACGCTGGTGCGTCGCGCCAGATGCAGGCTGGCGGCGGGCGAGACCCTTTCTCTGGACGACCTGACACACCTCACACGGGAGACCACAATGTCTGAACAAATACCTGAATGGGCTCAGAAAATGAAGCCGATCGTCGAGCGGGAATTCACCCCGGCTGACCGCGACGCCATGACCGCCATTGGTGGCGATTTTGATCCGATCAAGGTGAAGGCGCAGTGGGACGCGTTGATCGACGAGGCCAAGTCCCTCGTCGGCAGCGATCCTTCGACTCCCCAGGCGCTAGGTCTGGCCCGGCGCTGGCGGGACATGGTTCACCGCGCCACAGGCGGTGATGCGGCGCTGAACGCCAAGCTGGGAGCGGTGTGGCAGGAAGGCTTCAAGGACCCTGATGTGCGGCCCGTCCTGCCGTTCGGGCCGGAGGTCATGGCCTGGGTCGGCTCTGCCATTGCGCTTCTGCCCAAGGAGGGCTGAGGCGTCAGATCAGCGGCGCCAGATCCGGCGCCGTCCATTCACGGCGGGCGCGAACGCTGAACAGCGTCTCGCGCCGCCAATGGCGCAACAGCCATTGCGGGTCGTCCAGACCAGAGTCGAGCACAGCATTTACGGCGTCGCACAGGCTGGTCCCTTCTGGCAACGCCGCCAGCGCCTTGCGGGCGGCGATCAACGAGGCCTGGGTGATGGTCTCGTGATAGCCGGCCGTGTCGGTGTTCTGCCCTCCGCAGGCCTCGTTATACCGACGGATCAGGTTTGGCATGTCGCGTTCGACGACAATGTCCCGGCGCGTCTGGATCAGCCAGACCGTGGCGGCCCAATGGGCTTCGTGGGTCCATTGGGCCTTGGGAAGAGTGCATTCCACCATGCCCAGACCGATGGCCGCCACGTCCTCGTCACGCTCAAAGCGGCGCCCGGTCATGGGCCGCGCACCGCTTCAGCCGCCTTGGCCAGGCAATCCGGATAGAGCCTGTGCTCCAGAGTCAGCACGCGCAGCGCCAGATCGTCCGGCGTGTCGCCGGGCGTGATGGCCACGCTGGCCTGACCCAGAATGGGGCCTTCGTCCACGCCTTCGGTGACGTAGTGAACGGTGCAGCCGCAAAAGGCGTCGCCCGACGCAATGGCGCGCTCATGGGTGTGCAGGCCGGGATAGAGCGGCAAAAGGCTGGGGTGGATGTTCAGCATCCGCCCGGCCCAGGCGCGAACCAGAAACGGCGTCAGGACGCGCATATAGCCCGCCAGCGCGACCAACTCGACACCGGACTGGCGCAGCCGCGCGTCGATCATGCGTTCGTGCGATTCACGGTCCTTGCCGAACGGGCGATGATCAATCGCCGCGGTCTCGATCCCTTCGGCCGCCGCCTTTGCAAGTCCGCCCGCATCGGGATTATTGGCGACGACGAGCACGATCTCGGCCGGATAGGCGGGGTCCTGGGCTGCGCGGATCAAGGCATCCATGTTCGAGCCCCGGCCCGAGATCAGAACGGCGGTGCGGACGCGGCTCATGCCTTGGCGAGCTCGCCAACCACAAAGGCGTCCTCGCCGGCATTGAGCAGCGCGGCCAAGACGGGCGCCGCCTGTTCGGCGGCCACGATCAGCAACAGCCCGACGCCGCAATTGAAGGTGCGGCGCATCTCGTGGTCCGAAATGGCGCCCGTAGCCTGCAGCCATTGGAAGACCGGCGGCAGGTCCCACGCACTCCAGTCAAAGCGCGCCTCCAGCCCGTCAGCGATGACCCGGGGCGGGTTTTCAATCAGTCCGCCGCCTGTGACATGCACCACAGCCTTGACCAGACCGGCCTTCAGGATGGGCAGCACAGTCTTGATATAGATCCGCGTCGGCTCCATCAGGGCTTGCGCCAGGGTCTTGTCGACGGCGAAGGGGGCGGGCGCATTCCAGGCGAGGCTTGAACGCTCCACCACCTTGCGCACCAGCGAATAGCCGTTGGAGTGGGGGCCGGACGAGGCCAGTCCGATCAGCACGTCGCCCGCCTTCTGCTTGTCCAGACGCGGCAGCACCCCGTCACGCTCCACCGCGCCCACGGTGAAGCCCGCCAGATCATAGTCGCCTGCGCCGTACATGCCGGGCATTTCAGCCGTCTCGCCGCCCACCAGAGCAGCGCCCGCCTGACGACAGCCCTCGGCGATGCCCGCCACGACCCGGCGCGCCACATCCACCTCAAGATGGCCGGTGGCGTAATAGTCGAGAAACATGAGGGGCTCGGCGCCCTGAGCCAGAAGGTCGTTGACGCACATGGCGACCAGATCAATTCCGACCGTGTCGTGCAGGCCGGTGTCGATGGCGATCTTCAGCTTGGTGCCGACGCCATCCGTCGTGGTCACAATCAGGGGATCGTTGAAGCCCGCCTGCTTGAGGTCGAAAAGCGCGCCGAATCCACCGAGCGAGCCGTCTGCGCCGGGGCGACGGGTGGATCTGGCCAGCGGCTTGATCGCATCGACAAGGGCGTTCCCGGCGTCGATATCGACGCCCGCAGCGGCATAGGTGAGGCCATTTGGCCGTTCAGTGGTCAAGGGATCGTCCCCATGGAGTAAAAAGGCGCAAGGTGCGACGGCGCGCTCTTGTACAAGACCGCGGCGCGCGGGCATAGCTAACCTATGACGCCAATCACCACCACCTCTGAGCTGGACGCCTTCTGCGCCCGCATCAAGTCCGCGCCGTTCATTACGGTCGACACAGAATTCATGCGCGAGACGACCTACTGGCCGCGGCTTTGCCTGGTTCAGGTCGCCAGCGAGGAGCACGCCGCCGTCATTGATCCCATGGCAGACGGCATTGACCTGGCGCCCTTGCTGGCCCTGCTGGCCGATCCGACCATCGTGAAGGTGTTCCACGCCGCGCGGCAGGATCTGGAGATTTTCCACAATCTGGGGGTCCGCACCTTCCCGGTGTTTGACAGTCAGGTCGCGGCCATGGCGGCGGGCTTCGGCGAGCAGATCGCCTATGACGCTCTGGTGCGACAGATGCTGAAGGTGGACGTGGACAAGTCCAGTCGCTTCACCGACTGGGCCAGACGTCCCCTGTCCGCCGCGCAGATCGAATACGCCGCGGGCGACGTGACCCATCTGGCCAAGCTCTACCCGAAACTCCGCCAGCGGCTGGAGCGGGAAGGGCGTCTGGCCTGGGTGGCGGAGGAGATGACGGCCCTGTCCGACCCCGCCAATTATGAGACCGATCCGGAAAAGGCCTGGCGCAGGCTCAAGCCGCGCCGCTTCACGGCCAAGTATCTGGCGGTGTTCAAGGGCGTGGCTGCGTGGCGCGAACGCACCGCCCAGACCCGCGACCAGCCCCGTGGCCGCATTCTGAAGGACGAGGCGATCGACGAGATCGCAACCCAGTTGCCGACGGACGCCGACGGTCTGAACCGCCTGCGATCCGTGCCCAAGGGCTTTGCCGGATCGCGCTTCGGGCCGGAACTGCTGGAGGCCATTCGCGCAGCGCTGAAGGACCCGGAAGGCTATGCGCCCAAGATCGACAAGCCGCAGAGCAATGGCGGACCGCCGCCCGGCGCGGTGGTCGAACTGCTCAAGGTCTTGCTGAAGGCGCGGGCCGAAGACGCCGGCGTGGCGTCGAAGCTCATCGCGACGGTCCCGGATCTGGAAAAGATCGCCAGCGACGACACCGCCCCCGTGGCCGCGCTGCAGGGCTGGCGGCGGGAACTGTTCGGCGCCGACGCGCTGAAGCTCAAACGCGGCGAACTGGCTCTGGTTCTGGATGGCGACCGCGTGCGTGTCGTGACGCTGAGCTAGCCCTGCGTCGCCGCGCCCCAAAAGCGTTTCAGGCCATCCAGGGTCCCGTTGAACCGGTTGCGATCAACCTTGCCGACGATGCCCGCCGCCGTGCCTTGGGACGTATATTGCCAAAGGGCCCAGTGCGGCCAGTTTGCGGGAGTCTGTGCTTCGGGGCCATATTGAGCGAGCCATAGCCAGCTTCTGGCGAGTTCGGCGTCCTTCTGATCGCCCAGCGCGTGTCGGATCAGATCGCCCGAATAGAGACCCGGCCATCGACCTGTCCGGTCGTTCACGCGACGCAGAAAGGCGCGCGCCTGGTCCAAGGTCATGGTGGCGTCTGAATCGCCATTCGATTCGAAATCGAGAGCCAGCAAGGTCGAGGGATCCGTTCCCGTCCGGGCGAGAAAGTGGTCGGCCTGAGCCGCGCCATCGGCATTGACGCCGAAATGATAGGCGCCCCACAACAGACCGACCGCCTTGGCCGCATCACGGTGGGCGGCGAAGAGCGGGTCGATATGGGTGAGGCCCTGACTGGCCTTGCCAATGACGCCCACGATGCCGCTGGCCTCCAGTTTGACGAAATCCACGACGCCGTTGTGGTGGGACAGGTCGATGACAACATCGATGGGCGCGGCTTTGTTCATGACGCCGCCTGGACTTTTTCATAGGTGCGCATGGCGCCCAGGCCCAGCAATCCGAGCAGGAGCGGCATCAGGCTTGTCATGTCCAGCGACGGCCACTGAGCGGTGATATGGGCAAGGCTGGTCAGGAACAGAGCGAACGGGCGGATGATGAAGTCGTTCGCAAGCGCCGCGCCGCAGACCCAGATCACGAAGGGACGTCCGCCCGCGACAAACAGGCTGGACGAGGCCGCTTCGGCCTTGTTGACCTCGATCTGAGCCTTGGCCAGATCGGTGTCAGAGGTGAGTTGCGCCAATTCGCCACTTTGTTTGAGCTGCATGAGTTGCAGCGTCGCCTGGGCCTTTGCCTGAGGGTCAGGAATAAGCTTGTCGATCAGCTTGCCCCCGATTTCCAGGGCGCTTGTGACGGGATCGAAGGCCATGCTGAGCTCCATCTTGTTCACGCATGACCATCTTGCCATGCGGATATACAACTATGAAGCGTAAATTCACACCGGGGATAAGTTTCTTCGCGGCCCTATTTCACGTCGATCGAGAATGGGATTTCCAGCACGTCCGCCAGTGCGCCCAATCGCTTGCGGGTCTGTTCACCCATGACCAGTTCCGCCTTGTCTGCGCGCACGACAAGGTGCAGTCCTCGCGGGCCGGGCCTCAGGCTGGCGGCGGCCAGGAGTTGTGGCGAGCGGCCGGAAAGGTCGCAACCCAGTCGCATGGCCGCCCCGAGCGCACGGGCGCGTTTCAGTCGGTCGGGCGTCAGGAGGCGAGTCACGCCGCCGCCCTCGCGCGTGGCCGACTGGGCCGTGTAGCGTGAAAAAACCGACGCCGCCAGAAAGGCTCGCTCAGCGTGGCTTTGCCCGGCAATGGGTGCGCGCAGCACCTGATCAAAGGCCAGATCGGCCCGGTGGTCCGGGTGAAGTCTGGCGGCGATATCGCACAGCCGACAAGCTGCTGAGACCAGCACGGCTTCTCGTCCGTTCTCGAAGACCGGCGCAAGTCCGCGCCAGAAGGGGCTGAGCCAGGCTTCCAGCGCCGGACCCAGATTGGCGGCCACGCCTTCGCGTTCGCCAAGAGCGCGACAGCCTTCGATCAGGGGGTCGAGCCCGCGTTCAGTGGGGCCCATGGCTTCCAGCAACATCCCCTCGCGCACGCCGTAGGCGGAGACGGAGAGGGTTTGAACGCCCAGAGCCTCGACCACCGCCTCCAGCGCAACCGCCGCATAGGGCATGGTCTCGACGCGCTTTTTCGACACGCCGGGGATCCGTTCCAGAGAGCCCTTGGACTGGCGCGCAACAAAGCGGGCGGTATCCATGGCGTCGCGAGCGGAAAATTCAAACTGGTGGACGATCTGGAGGGGATAACCGGTCACCGCCATATGGACGAGAGCCAGGTTTCTCCAGGCGCCGCCCACAGCATAGAAGGTGTTGGCGGTGAAGAGGTCTGCGACGCGTGAGAGATGGGCGTCGCACGCCGTCCGCAAGGCTATCGGGTCCATCGGCCTGGGCGCGCCGAGGGCGAAGGGCCCCAGGGGAAGGGTTACGCCCGCGCCGGGCTGCCCGTGTTCCAGTCGCGTCAGCTCCAGGCTTGAGCCGCCCAGATCGCCGACGACGCCGTGCGCCTCTGATGCACCCGCAACGACGCCCAGAGCGGCGTAGCAGCCCTCTTCTTCGCCGGACAATACGCGAATGGCCAGGCCTGTTTCGTCCAGCACCTGCTGCACGAAAGCCTTTCCGTCAGCAGCTTCACGAACGGCGGCGGTGGCGGCGGTGAAAATGCGGCCAGGCGTGGCGCCGTCCAGCACCGCCCGGAAGCGCTTCAGCGCGGACAGGGCCTGTATCTTGCCGTCGTCAGACAGGCGACCGGTCGCGGCCATGCCGCGCCCGAGTCCGGCCAGCACCTTTTCATTGAAGACCGTCCAGATCGCCCGGCCTTCCACCCGATACAGAACCAGGCGAACAGAGTTGGAGCCGACATCAATCACGGCGACGTCCCGCAAAGGCTCGCTCATGGCCGGTGCAAGGATGCGGGCATGGTCCAGTTGGGTCACTGGCGGGCTATTTGCGCGGGCCGACATGATCGAACGCGCGCGGCAACTGCTTCACGCCGCGACCTCGCCCTGACAGGCTGGGATTTGTCATGAAATATTCGTGGGCTGAAAACGGTTTGCGCACCTTGCGCGTATCGAAACGCGTATAGGCGCCGTCCGGCTCCAGATACCAGCTCTGCGCTTCGTCATTCAGGCTGGCGACCATGATCTGATTGAGGATTTGAGCGTGGACGGTGGGCGTCTCGATGGGCACAAGGCTTTCCACCCGGCGGTCCAGATTTCTCGGCATCCAGTCGGCGGACGATATGAACAGGCGCGCATGCTGGCTGGGCATGGCGTGGCCGTTGGCGAAGGCCACAATGCGCGAATGCTCCAGGAAGCGCCCGACAATGCTCTTGACCCGGATGTTTTCAGACAGGCCCGCAACGCCGGGACGCAGACAGCAAATGCCGCGCACGACCAGCTGAATCTGCACGCCCGCCTGACTGGCGCCATAGAGGGCGTCGATAATGACCGGGTCGACCAGGGCGTTCAGCTTGGCCCAGATGGCGGCGGGCTTGCCCATCCGGGCGTTCGCGGCCTCGGCCTCTATCAGATCCAGAAGGGTGTTTTTCAGGGTGATGGGTGAAAAACTCAGCCGCTCCAGCGCTTCAGGACGCGCGTAGCCGGTGATGAAGTTGAAGATCTTGGACGCGTCGCGGCCAAAGGCCGGGTCGCAGGTGAACAGCGACAGGTCGGTATAGATGCGCGCCGTGATCGGGTGGTAATTGCCAGTGCCGAAGTGGCAGTAGGTCTTGAGCGTCTCGCCTTCCCGGCGCACGACGACCGACAGCTTGGCGTGGGTCTTGTACTCCACGAAGCCGAACACGACATGGACGCCCGCCCGTTCCAGATCACGGGCCCATTTCAGATTGGCGGCCTCGTCAAAGCGGGCCTTCAGCTCCACAAGAGCGGTGACATTCTTGCCCCGGTCGGCGGCGTCGATCAGGGCCGCGACAATCGGGCTGTTCTCGCTGGTTCGATAGAGGGTCTGTTTGATGGCCAGCACGTCGGGATCGGCGGCGGCCTGACGCAGGAACTGGACCACAACGTCAAAGCTTTCAAACGGGTGGTGGACCAGAATGTCCTTCTCGCGGATCGCGGCAAAACAGTCGCCGCCATAGTCGCGGATGCGCTCCGGAAACCGGGGCTCATAGGGGGCGAATTTCAGGTCGCCTCTGTCCTTGGGGATCAGTTGCGAAAGCTGGGCCATCCCCAGCATGCCGTCCATGATCAGAACGTCTTCGGCCTCGGCGTGCAGGTTGCGCACGATGAAGTCGCTCAGTTCTTCTCCCATGGCCGAATCAATGGCGACATTGACGACAGAACCCAGACGGCGCTGGCGCAGCATCGCCTCGAACTCCCTCACCAGATCTTCGGCCTCTTCCTCCAGTTCCACGTCACTGTCGCGCAGCAGGCGGAACACGCCTTGCGCCTCTATGTCGCAGCCGGGGAACAGGTGGTCGAGAAACAGGACCAGAAGGGTTTCCAACGTCAGATAGCGTCGTTCGCTCTTGGCGCCGCGTCCCTTGCGGGCGGGCAAGAGCCAGAAGCGCTTGACCTGCTGGGGCACCGGGACCAGCGCATACATGGTGCGACCGTCCTGCTGACGACGCAGCTTCAGCGCCAGCGAAAAGGCTAGGTTGGGAATGAACGGGAAGGGGTGGGCCGGATCGATGGCCATGGGCGTCAGAATCGGAAAGACCTGAGCCAGGAACATCTCCTGCAAGGCGGCGCGATCCGCCTCGTCCACATCCGATGCGTCAAGAACCTTGATGCCGGCGTTTTCCAGTTCGCCGCGCAGCTCGCTCCAGCAGTGCTGCTGCGCGCGGGCCAGGGCGGCGGCGCCGTCATTGATCTTTTCAAGCTGTTCTGCCGGCGTCAGCCCATCCTGGCTCACGACGCGCACGCCTTCGCGCACCTGGCCCTTCATGCCCGCGATGCGGACCATGTAGAACTCGTCGAGATTGTTGGCGGAGATGGATATGAACCGCAGACGCTCCAACAACGGGTGGCGTGTGTTCTGCGCCTCTTCCAGCACACGCTGATTGAAGGCGAGCCAGGAAACCTCGCGGTTGAAGAAACGCTCGGGCGAGGTGGCCAGAGCCATGTCGAGAGGATGGGCGTGTTCGGATGCGGAAGGCGCTGCGCTCGGGGCCGCGGAGGGCGCATCAGCGTCGCCTGTCTCCAGCGTCACGAGGTCTTGTGCGGCGGCCGAACTGGAACTGGACATGAATGAGAGCGTCTCTTGCGGCGGAACTGACGGCGTGACGGTCAGGATCGGCTGAATCGGGGCGGATAGGTCGACAGGATCATTCATACTACGCTCAATCGTCTTATGAATTCCGTACTGCAATCGCGCCTTTGTCACAAATCGTCGAACAGATCGTCAGCTTCCGCCTCCGCGCCGAAAATCTGGCGCGCCAGGGCGCGGTTGACGGGCCGTCCTTCCTGATCCGCTGTCTCGTCCAGCCGCGCCACGACACGTTCCACTTCGGGTATGGAGCGGTCAATGCGCCTGACCAGATAGGACACCAGATCGTCTGACGCCCGAATGCTGCGCTCCCGGAACAAAGCGCGCAGAACCCCGCTCAGGATCACATCATCGGGTGGTCCGAGCTCGGCGATCAGCAAGGCGTTCAGGCGCGAGCGAAGGTCGGGCAGGCGGCAGGGCCAGGCGGCGGGCAGGGTGCGCGCTGTGATCAGCAAGCCCCCTTCGGGTCTCGCCGCTTGGTTGATCAGGTGGAAGAGGCTCTCGTCGTCCCTCAGCCGGTCGGCGTCTTCCAGCAGCACCGGACGCGGCGCATTGGCCAGACTGACGACGCGCTGAGCGATCGTGTCGCCGGGCGCGTCGCCTGCCATGATGTCCGCCCCGTGGCTTGCCGCCCAGTCCTTAGCCAGGTGCGTTTTTCCCGCACCTGCGGGGCCGACCAGCGCCAGGGCGCCTCCATGCCAGTTCGGCCACCGGTCGATGGCGCGCACGGCCTCGGCGTTCACTTCCGACAGGATGAAATCCTCCCGACGAAATGTACGCGACCTTTCCAGCCTCAGACGAAGCTGCGCACCCAATCTCACCTCCCGTGACGATATCGGGGCAAGGCATACAGCCAGTGCGGGTCCGCGTCGATGTGGGCTCAGCGCCTGCCTGTGCAGGACTTTGGCGAGACTTTAGGGCAAGATGTGGACAAGTCGCATCAAGGCGGCCTTCGCGCACGGCGCCTTGACATTCCGCCGCCTACATGGCCTGTCCGCCGTTTCCGATTTGCTGCGCTTAACCCGGTCTTGCGGGGCGCCTTCATTCGAGATTTTGCCACATGCACGCCTATCGCACTCACACCTGCGGCGCCCTTCGGTTGGCTGACGCTGGATCGAATGTGCGCCTGTCCGGCTGGATTCACCGCAAGCGTGATCACGGCGGGCTGATGTTCATCGATCTGCGCGACAATTACGGCCTGACCCAGCTGGTCCTGTCGCCGGACACGCCCGGCTTTGCGATCGCCGAACGCGCCCGCGCCGAAAGCGTGATCCGCGTCGATGGCGAGGTTCTGGCGCGTGCGCCCGAAGCCTTGAACCCCAACCTGCCCACGGGTGAGGTCGAGATTCGCGTCACGGGCCTGGCGGTGCTGTCGGAAGCCGCAGAACTTCCCGTGCCGGTGTTTGGCGAACCGGACTATCCAGAAGACCTGCGCCTCAAATACCGGTTCCTGGATCTGCGTCGCGAGAGCCTGCACAAGAATATCCTGCTGCGCTCGCAAGTCATTTCAAGCCTGCGGCGCCGCATGATCGATCAGGGCTTCACCGAGTTCCAGACTCCGATCCTGACGGCCTCGTCGCCGGAAGGCGCACGGGACTTTCTCGTGCCGTCGCGCCTTTATCCGGGGGAGTTCTACGCCCTGCCGCAAGCGCCGCAGCAGTTCAAGCAGTTGCTGATGGTGTCGGGCTTTGATCGCTATTTCCAGATCGCGCCCTGTTTCCGCGACGAAGACACCCGGGCCGACCGGTCTCCCGGCGAGTTCTACCAGCTCGATATGGAGATGAGCTTCGTCACCCAGGAAGACGTGTTCGGCGCCATCGAACCCGTCATGCGTGGCGTCTTCCAGGAGTTCGCCAACGGTCGCCGCGTCACTGAAGAAGCGTTTCCGCGCATCCCCTATCGCGACAGTGTGCGCAAGTACGGCTCGGACAAGCCGGATCTGCGCAACCCGCTGGAGATGCAGGATGTTTCCGAGCATTTCCGTGGCGGTGGCTTCGGCGTGTTCGCCCGTATTCTTGAGGCCGACAAGGCTGAGGTCTGGGCAATCCCCGCGCCGGGCGGCGGCTCTCGCGCCTTTTGCGACCGGATGAACGACTGGGCGAAGGGCGAGGGCCAGCCAGGTCTGGCCTATATCTTCTGGCGCGACGGCGAAGAGGGCGGCGCGGGCCCTGTGGCCAAGAACCTCGGGCCGGAGCGGACTGAAGCGCTGCGCCAGCAACTGGGTCTAAAGGCGGGCGACGCTGTGTTCTTCGCCGCAGGTCAACCTGACGCCTTCTACAAGTTCGCTGGCCTTGCGCGCACGCGCGTCGGGACAGACCTCAATCTGGTGGATGTTGATCAGTTCAAGTTCTGCTGGATCGTCGACTTCCCCATGTTCGAGTGGAACGAAGACGAGAAGAAGGTCGATTTCAGCCATAATCCGTTCTCCATGCCGCAGGGCGAGATGGATGCGCTGCTGAACAAGGATCCGCTGGATATTCTGGCCTATCAGTACGACATCGTGTGCAACGGGGTTGAGCTGTCTTCCGGCGCCATCCGGAACCATCTGCCGGACATCATGCTCAAGGCCTTTGAGATCGCCGGCTATGGTCCAGAAGTGGTCGAAGACAAATTTGGCGGCATGTTGAACGCCTTCCGTTACGGGGCGCCGCCCCACGGCGGCATTGCGCCGGGTGTGGACCGGATCGTCATGCTGCTGGCGGGCGTATCGACCATCCGCGATGTGATCGCCTTCCCGCTGAACCAGCAGGCGCGAGATCTGCTGATGAGCGCGCCTGCGCCTGTCACGGACCGTCAGTTGAAGGAACTGCACATCCGTATTGCCCCGCCGATCAAGGCCTGAACCTCAGCGCCGCCTGTTCGATGGCGCAGCCTTTGACGGTTCCAGCGCGGGCGGCGACGCGGGGGGCGGCGCTTTCGTCGTCAGCGGCGCGGACGGCGGCAGGGGCGGGGTCGGGTCAGGCTTCAGGGCGTCCGGGTCCCGCGCGGGCTTGTCACAGGACGGGGTCATGACGGCGCCGTGCATGTGCAGGCAGGCGCGGATGCTCCAGGACGGTTGATGCAGGGCCGGATCGCCGATCTGGGCCACATCATGAATGCGCCATCCGCTGCGACGCTGAAACATCTGGATGACGGTGGTGCGCGGCTTTCCGTCCACCCTGAAATGCACGCTGACCTCTGCCATTCCGTCCTCGTCCTTGGTGACGAAGCGCAGATGGCGAACCCTTTTTGCAGCGGCCCCGTAGCGCCAGTCAAAGTCGAGCGTGCTGACCTCGCCCGGTTGCAGGTCCTGGGCGATGGCGCGCGCCAGGTCTGGCATGAAGGCGCGGCGATATCCGCTGACCTTGCCCAGAAAAGGCGACTTGCGAACATAGATGGCGCGAACCAGTTGCTCTGGATCCTGCGATGGCAGGAGAAGGGGCAAACCCAGCGTCAGGGGGATGCGCGGCGGGTCGGTGGTCAGGCGTTTGGTCGGCGCGATGTCTGCGGCCACAGCGCCGCTCGCTTCAAGCATTAGCCAAAGCGTACAGACAACCGCCGTCGAGGCCGCAATGGGCAGGGCGGCCGTCGTCATCATTTTAGGCATTCGTCACCCCGGAACATTTCGCGCCGCAACATAAGCGGTCGGGTGGGGTGAGGTCGAGGGGCTAACGCGGCGGCGCCGGCGGCGCCGGCGGCGAAAGCCTTGGCGACGAGGTGGCGAAATGGGGCAGGCCGAACGGGCCGTGGCACTCATGTCCCCTCAAGGCGCCGGGGAGGCGTGTGCCGCCATCGGCGCAGGCCTCGTCGA
>CAIOJR010000262.1 GCA_903858685.1 uncultured Caulobacterales bacterium
CACCCTCACGGGGTCTTCTACGAGAAGGCCTCGGAGGGCGCGCCCTATGAGGATGGCGTGGCGGCGTCGGCCAAGGGCGGTGACGAGGTCGCGCCAGGCGCGACGTTCGACTATGTCTGGACTGCGCCTGAGCGCGCCGGTGCCGGCCCCGCCGATCCGAATTCCATTGTCTGGCTCTACCATTCCCATGTGGAGGAGCGGAAGGACACCAATTCAGGGCTTGCCGGTGCGATCATCATCACGCGCCGCGGAATGGCCCGCCCCGACGGCACGCCGAAGGACGCGGACCAAGAATTCATCCAGTTCTACATGGCCTATGACGAGAACCAGAGCTGGTTCATCGACCAGAACATCAACCGCTTCACGTCCGACCCCAAGGGCGTCGTGCTGGCCAAGACGTCGCCAATGGACCCCGATGGGGCCTATGATCCGCTTCTGGGCCAGGGGCTTGGCATCCAGAATTTCCGCTTCACGATCAACGGGTTTCAGTTCGCGAACATGCCGATGGTCACCATGAAGAAGGGACAGCGCGTTCGCTGGTACCTCATCACCCTTGGGGAGGGCCTCAACTTCCATACCCCGCACTGGCACGGCAACACGGTCTTGGTCAGCGGCCAGCGCACGGACCTGATCGCCCTGTCGCCCGCCCAGATGGTGACGGCCGACATGGTCCCCGATGATCCCGGCGTCTGGCTCATGCATTGTCACGTCAGTGACCATATGGACCAGGGGATGGTCGCGCGCTATGCCGTCGAGCCTTAGCGCACGGCCAGCAAAACCCGCAAATCAAAAGGCGATCGGGTGCGCCTTCCAGTCCAAGGCAGGACCTGACGGCTTAAAGCTGAAAGTACCAAACGGGGGCGATCGCCAAGGCGATGGCCAGCGCCTGGGCCGCCAGTACAGTCACAGCCGCCCAGCTCTTTTCGCGCGCCCACCGGAAGATGAAATAGGCCATCATCGGAAGCTGAGCGACGATCAAGAGCTGAAAGACATGCGCCGCCGCACCCTCGTCTGGTTGCCGCGCCCCAGCAGTAGAGGCGAGGCTCAAAAGCACGGCGCCAAGCGCGGCGGCTGAGCAAAGCAACGGGATGAAGCCGCTGGGCCTGCCCGCCAGGGAGAAAACGTTTGATGCGAATGCCACACGAGCCTCCGTCGTTGCGAGATCGAGAACACGCTCAGCCTTGTCCGCAAGGACGACATCCCAAAGGGCGCCCGCCCCAAACGGCCGGTCTTGCTGAAAGGCGACGAACGCGTCTCCAAACCGGGTTCACCACCCGTCCCTGGGGGCATCGTGGCGCGTCGAAGCGACTTCTGCAACCCCCCCATCGTTTCTGTCGCCCGTGGCCGCTTCGAAGCCTGTGCGCTGAAACAAGGCTCCGCGTCTGGGTGAAACCGCAATAGATGTGAGATCGAAGAAATGAGCGCCTATTCTATCCGTCGCGTCACCCTGCATGATGCTGCAATTGTCGCCCGCCACCGTCTGTGCATGTTTCAGGACATGGGTCAGGCGCCCGACGAATTGGCGGATGACCTGCTTCAGGCGTCCCGACGCGCCTTGGTCCCGCTGCTGGCCAGCGGCGAGTATGTCGGGTGGTTCGCCGTGAATGACCTCGCAGAGGTCATCGCGGGCGCCGGCGCCCATATCAGGGCCCAACTGCCACGGATTTCCCTGTCCGGAGACAGCGTCGCCGACGGCCCGGCCCCACTGGTGGTCAATGTCTACACCGACCCCGGCTGGAGAGGCCGCGGCATAGCACGTGCGCTCATGCGACA
This sequence comes from uncultured Caulobacterales bacterium, assembly GCA_903858685.1. GTDB lineage: Bacteria > Pseudomonadota > Alphaproteobacteria > Caulobacterales > Caulobacteraceae > CAIMFV01. The sequence goes on from CAIOJR010000262.1 coordinate 1,774, forward strand.
TCTGATGGACTGGACCATTGAGAAGGGCTTCGAGCGCGTGGTGCTGCATGCATCCGACGCCGGTCGCCCCCTCTATGAGTCGCTCGGCTTCGTCGCGACCAACGAAATGCGCTGGAGCCCTGGCCGCGGAGATTGAAGCTTGCCGCGATTGGCGCGGCGGGCTCCGGCCATCGCTGACCGCCTTGCGGCGTGGACCATGTCCACAGTCTGTGACCAGACCACGCGCCTTGCGCCATCGGCGGCCCGACCTCTGGCGTCAGCGCGTTCATCGGGGCGCCGACGCATCTTGGACCGCCTGCGACCCCAAACGCAGCGCCAGCCTGTTCGCTTGACAATCAAAAGGCGCAGGCTTGCATAAATAGAGGTTGCATGACATCTATAATTAAAGATGACAATCGACATCTAAACCGGAGCCTCGCAGCCATGACCCTTCCACTCATTCTCGTCACCGGCGCGACCGGAAAAACCGGCGGGGCCATTGTGACGCAACTGCTCGACGCCGGTTATCCGGTGAGGGCGACGGTGCGATCGCGTGATACGCGTAGTGAGGCGCTGGACCGCAGGGGCGTTGAAACCGTGGTCGCGGACATGTTCGATCCCGACCAGATGGTCGAGGCCCTTCGAGGGGCGAAGCGCGCCTATTACCTGCCAGCCTTCCATCCCTATATGATCCAGGCGGCCGCGACATTTGCAGTCGCGGCGCGAGAGGCCAGGCTGGAAGCAATCGTCCAGATGGGCCAATGGCTGTCACACCGCGCCCACCCCGCGATCATGACCCGCCAGACCTGGCTCGTGGACCACCTGTTCGCCGAACTTCGGGGCATCAGCCATACGATCCTCAATCCGGGAATGTTCGCCGACAACTTCCTGCGAACGATGGATTTCGCGGCGCTTCTCGGCATCTATCCCAACCTGACCGGGGCGGGGCGGGCAGCGCCTGTGTCCAACGAGGACATGGCGCGTGTCGCGGTGGCCGTGCTCAAGGCGCCTGAGCGGCATGCGGGCATGAGTTACCGTCCGACAGGCCCCTTACTTCTGTCCGGCCGGGACATGGCGCGGATCATCGCGGGCGTCGTGCGTCATCCCGTCGTTCCGTGGGATCTGCCCTTCTGGATGTTCCGAAAGGTGGCTCAACAGCAAAGGATCGACCCACTGCAGATCAGTGGTTTTCGACACTACATCGAGGAGATGCGCCGCGGAACCTTCGAGATTGACGGTGGCGTCACCGATGTGGTCGAGGCCCTGACCGGTACACCCGCCGAAACCTTCAAGACCACCGCGCGTCGATATGCGGCCATGACCTTCGCCCGGCCCACGGTCGGCAACCGGCTGAAGGCCATCTTTAATTTCAACCTGACGCCCTTCTATCCAGGCTACGACCTTGATCGGTGGGACCGCAGACTTGGGTTTCCGATTCCGCCCAATCCGTCTCTGTCGATAGACGACGCGACCTGGAGGGACGGCCACAGCGTGAGCGGACGGCAGCCGTCAGTCACCCAAGCCGTACCCGGCTGACGCCCCTGTTGAACCCCTCAATTCCCCCCCCACACACTGCAAGGCCGTCGCATGTCCCATCTCCTCGAAAACCGCATCCCGCCACCCCTTGTCACTTTGGCGATTGCTGCTGCCATGGGTCTCGCATCCCGATTGATGCCGCAGACCCCATTGCCCGTCGCCCTGCACTATGGCGCAGCGGCAGGCCTGTTCCTGGCGGCGGGCGGTCTTGGGGCCTCGGCCATCGGCGCCTTTGCCCGGGCCAAGACGACGATCGATCCGGTGCATGTCGACAAGGCGTCGTCCCTGGTGGTCAGCGGGGCTTTCCAGGTCAGCCGAAACCCGATGTACCTCGCCATGGCGCTGCTACTGACGGCCATCGCGCTCGCCCTGTCGAACCTCTGGCTGTTGGCCGGACCGGTCATGTTCGTGGTGTTCACGACGCGTTTCCAGATCGCGCCCGAGGAGCGGGCGATGGCGACGCGCTTCGGCGACGCCTATGCGCAATATCGTCTGCGGGTCCGGCGCTGGCTGTGACGTCAGGATCGGGGCTGGCGACAGGCGTCCAGCACCTCGGCCGCGGTCTGCGGGTCGCTGGCCCGCGCGATGGCGACGGCGCCGGCCATCATCGCCAGCTGGCGCCAGGCCCGGGCCTGGCGCTGGGCCTTTGAGCCGGAAAGCTGGTTGGCCATGCCGGCCACGATGCGCCGGACCCCCTGGGCGAAGGTTTCGCGCACATCCTCACCGGCCCGGCCGACGTCTCCCGCCAGGGCGGCGACAGGACATCCGAGTCCGGGCGCCGCGACATGGGCGTCCGACAGATATGACTGTTCGAACGCTGAAAGAACGTCCGGCGACGCCTCGCCAGCGAAGGAACGGTCCACCGGGTTCAGCCCGTCGACCATCTGATTGAAGGCGCTGTCCAGCGCCGCACGGACCATCGCCTCCTTGGTGTCGAAATGGCGGTAGAAGCCACCGTGGGTCAGCCCCGCATCGCTCATCACATCGGCGACGCTGGCGGCTTCGACGCCCCGTTCACGCAGAAGCCTCGCGGCGCTCTCGATGATCCGCGACCGCGATTTTTCCTTTTCCGCCTGAGACACCCGCATGTCGCACCCAATTTGATCCACGCCTTGACGATATGGATGACAGGTGTCATCTGAATAGTGTAAATACAACATCTAAATGCTGGAGCGTCGCCCGTGAACCGTCAATCCGTTGTCAGACGGTTGCTTTTGAGCCTGGCGACAGGCGCGCTGATGACCGGCGGCGGTCCAGGCGTTTTCGCGCAGACGGCGCCCGCAGGCGCCGCCGGAGCCCTGGCGACACCCATGCCCGTCACGCCGACCACCCGGGTGCTGGCAATCGGCCGGCTGACCAAGCCTCCGACGTCTGCGGCGCTTCAGGCAATCATGCCTGGCGAAGTGCGTGACACCCTGGACCTGTATCTTACCGGCAAGATCGCAGACTGGTATGTGGCGAAAGATGCGCCGGGCGTCGTCTTCATCCTCGATATCCGCTCAGTGGACGAAGCCCGGCAAATGACCTCGACGCTTCCCCTCGTGAAGGCTGGTCTCATGCAATTCGAGTTCATCCCCCTCGGTCCACTGGCGCCGTTGAAGCTGCTGGCGAAATAGCTTCGTCCTAGGTGCTGGCAGTTCCGAGGTAACAATTCTCCGATTTGCGCTAGAATGGGGTCTCGGAGATGGATGCAACGCGCCCATTGTCGTTCAAGGGCTACAGATTTCCGCTTGACGTGATCAAGCAGGCGGTCTGGCTGTATTTTCGGTTCACCATCAAGGTAAAAAGCTTCTGGCTTTGGCGCGCCGTCGATGATGAGGGCGAGGTGCTCGACGTCCTGGTCGAATAGCGCCAGGACGCTGCGGCTGCCATGAAGCTTCTGCGCAGGCTCCTCAAGAACCAGGGCATTCATCCCGAGACGATCACGACGGACAAGCTGGCATCCTATCGCGCCGCGTTGAGAAAGCTCGGGATTTTGGACAAGCACCGAGCTGGCGGGATGCGCCAGAACAACCGGGCGGAGAACAGCCACCTCCCGATCCGACGGCGAGAGCGAAAGCAGCAGCGGTTCAAATCGCAGGGTTCAGCACAGAGATTTCTTTCGTCCCACGGTCCCATCTACAACTGCGTCAACGCACAGCCTCAACTGATTTCGCGCCCCGGACTGCGAACCTTGCGAGCTCAAGCTCACCTTGAATGCGAGGCTGCGACCCGAACGGCCTGAATCGGGGAAGGGGAGGGTTGGTCTGGGCCCGGCCAAAAACAAGCTGACGACACCGGAGTAAGAGCCTCGGAGCTCTAAGTAGAAGCCGTCCCTGACAATCGGCTCAACCTTCAGTCAATCTGGACCCTGCGCACTGACGAAGTGATGTTTCGTACCAGAGTGGCGAAATGGGCTCGCGGCGGAGCGCGGCTGGCGCTGGCTCATAGGTCGCCGCCGAGTTCATCCAGAGGTTTTTGGGGCTCAGTCGTTTGGGCCACGAGGTGTCGGTCATGTCGGTAAAGACAATTCGCTCCAGTCGGCTGGCAGCTGGCCCGGACAGTCAGGTCATCCTTGTCGGGGGCGGTATCGCCTCCATGGCCGCCGCGCTGTTTCTGATTCGCGATGGAGACGTTCCAGGGGACCGGATCAGCATCTTTGAAGAAACGGACTCGATCGGCGGAAGCCTTGACGCCGCAGGTTCCGCCCGGACCGGCTATGTGATGCGGGGCGGCAGGATGCTGGAAAACAAGTACTCCTGCACATTCGACATGTTTTCGTCCGTGCCCACCCTCGATGACACTCAAACCGTTACAGAAGAGATCATGGCGTGGAACAAGACGCTGAAAACGTCGTCAAAATCACGTCTGTTTCGCGACGGACAACGGCAAACGGGGCCCCTGTTTGGATTGAGCGAGAACCACATACTCAACATTGAACGCCTGGCTATCGAGCCGGAATTCATGCTCAACAACACGACGATTGCAGACCAGTTTGATGCCGACTTCTTCGGAACGGATTTCTGGTTCATGTGGTGCACGACCTTCGCATTCCAACCCTGGCACAGTGCTGTGGAGTTCAAGCGCTATCTGGTCCGCTTCGTTCACATGGTGGACGGATTCGAGCGGCTACAAGGCATATTGCGCACCGTCTACAATCAATATGATTCGCTGGTGCGCCCGCTCCATAAATGGCTGGAGGCGCGCGGCGTCCGTTTCGTCATGGATACGCGCGTCACCGCCTTAGGGTTCAAGGATGACGCAGATGAATACCGCATCTGCGACATCACCTATGAGCGTCTGGGCGAGCCCGGTGAATTGACGATCGCAGAAAACGACCTGGTCATGGTCACGCTGGGATCCATGACAGACTCGTCCAGTCTTGGATCAATGACCAAAGCGCCGGTTCAACTCAAGTCGCCTGTCGGCGGCGCATGGTCCCTATGGCAGTCCCTTGCGGCTGGACGTCCGGAACTGGGCAATCCCTCAGCGTTCGACGATCATGTCGATGAATCCAAGTGGGTCTCCTTCACCACGACCCTGCGCGAGCCAAACTTCCTCCGGAAGGTGATGGAACTGACCGGCAACGCGCCCGGCGAAGGCGGACTAATCAGTTTCCCGCAATCGAACTGGCTCATGTCCATCGTAATTCCGCACCAACCGCACTTTATCGGCCAACCGGAAAATGTGAGTGTCTTCTGGGGCTATGGTCTGAGCGTCGACAAGCTCGGCGACTTCATCGCCAAGCCGATGTGCGCCTGCACCGGCGAGGAAATACTCATCGAATTGCTGGGCCATTTGCATATCAGGTCAGAAGCCGCCACGATCCTTCAAACCTCGACCTGCATCCCATGCTTTATGCCCTATATCACCAGTCAGTTTTTGCGTCGCAACTCTGGCGACCGGCCCCAGGTCATCCCGAAGGGCAGCCAGAATCTGGCGCTGATCGGCCAGTTCTGCGAAATGCCGCACGATGTGGTGTTCACCGTGGAGTATTCAATCCGGTCCGCCCAGACTGCGGTGAACGGACTATTGGGCCTGCACAAGCTGCCGCCCCCGGTCTACCACGGCGAATATGATCCGCGCATGCTGCTGAAGGCGTTTCGGGCGCTCCACGATGTCCGCCACTGACGCAGCCGTGCCCGCTAAACGTCGCGCCCATATCCCCCATATCTCACTGGGGCCGATTGGGCCCTGATTCCAAGACCGCCCCGCGACCATGCAGGGTTTCGCCCGGCGGCGAGAGTGCGCAATGGCTGAACTGTCGACCAATGATCGCAACGCCCTGCCTGACACTGCATTCGGCCTACCGGACAAACGCACCTATCCCATGCCTGACGCCGCACATGCCCGCAACGCCAAGGCCCGCGCTGCTGAGGAATTCAACAAAGGAATCCTGTCCCTGGCGGAAAGGACGCAGATCGACCAAAAGGCCGACCAGATTCTCGCCAGGTGATGGCATTGTGACGGGCGATTATGACGTTCAGTCCCACCAGACACGCTCGCCGCACTGACAAGTTCAGTTGGCCGCCGACATTGCGCAGCAGCTGGCTTCATAAATAATGGCCGCCCGGCGTCCTGCCCGGCGGCCATTCAGTCTGAATTTGTCAGGGTTAGGGCGTTTCCCGAACGAGTGGATGCCGGTTGTGGGAAAAGAAATGCTCAAAATCCAAAAGATAGAGCGCCGATCCGATGCAATCTGATCGAAATGCGCGCTAGACGCCCGGTTGCTTGAGCAAGGTTATTTCAACCCGGCGATTGGCCTGGCGTCCGGAAACGGTGGCGTTGCTGGCGACTGGCTTGTCGAGGCCTGACCCATAAGTATCTATCCGTCCGCCATCAATATTCGCTCCGCTGAGAATGCCTTTAACTGAATCGGCCCGCGCCAGCGAAAGTTGCTGATTATAGGACACTCCTCCGACGCTATCGGTATAACCCTCAATACGAACGCGAGTATTGGGACTGAGCCGCAGATAGTTGATGAGCGCCTGCAAGCGGTTGACCCCGCCCGGCAAGAGGTCTGATTTTCCGGTCTCAAAGCTCACATCCTGTAACACCATGGTCGAGCCCAGATCCGTGGTCGTCATGTCGTATTCACGCAGGTGATCGCGGGCCTCGGAGAGCTCAGCGTCTTTTGCCGCGATCTGGGTATCCCGCGAAGCGATCTGTTGGTCCTTTACCGCCAGCGCCGCCGTCTGTCCGGCTATGGCGTTGCCTTGCGCGGCGATCATTTCATTCTTGCCGGCGAGCTCGGCCTGATGATTGAGGCGCAGCGTATCCCGTTCAACGGACGCCTGCCGCCCCCGTGTTTCCGCCAGATCAAGATAGGTGGTGGCCATGTTCAGTTCATGATTTGATCGATCCTTCTCGCCATTCGACCAATCCGTCTGAGCGGAGCTCAATGATGAACGGGCGTTCGCCAGATCGCCCTGGCCACGTTCGGCCGTCATCTTGTCATTGTAAGCCGAGCTCAATCTGGTCTGAGCGTCCACGATGTTCTGATTAGGCTCCACACTGGCGCAAGCGCTCAACGCCGCCAGCGCGGCCCCGGTCATCAGGATCTTCAGGGCCGAGGGCAGGAAAAATCGGTTTTCCATAAAATGGATCCTTCTAGTGATCGCGATGCGTCTGAGCGACGCTGGTCGCCACAAGGTCGTGGCTGGTTTGGAGAGCTGCGAGCTTGGCCCGTTCTGTTGTCAGATCCGCCAGAACTGATGCTTCCTCGGCATATCGTTTCGCCGGCTCATCTCGCCCTGCCTTGAGGGCGTCCTGAGCGTCAACCAACCGCGCGCGCGCCTTGTTGAAACTCTGATCACCTAGGGCTCCAGCCTGCCCCGACTGTCGGGTCGCCATCTCAATCTTGGCGCTCGCTTCACTAATGGCGGTCTGTGCGGAGGCCTCGTCCGCATTGGCCGTCACCGCCGCCATAGTCAGAGCAACCCCTATAGCAGCCACCGGTCCCCAACGAGTTCTTTTA
>CAIOJR010000263.1 GCA_903858685.1 uncultured Caulobacterales bacterium
CGCCCTGCCCCCGCACGCCCTGAACATATTCAAGATAGGTCCCGACATCGACGCCCAGACGGGGCACTGTTCCCAGATTGATGACGCTCTCCACCCCAAGCTCGCTCAGCCTGGCGCTTTGATGCGGATCGCGCTCCCACAGGCCAAGGAAGGCGAGAGACAGGCGACGGCCGAGCGCACGCTCAAACTCCACCACCCCGCCCGCCGCACCGCTTCCGGGACCGCCAAGGTTTGAACCCTGACGAAACTCCACCTCCGTATCGCCGTCGTCATCCTCATCAACGATGGGCGAATAGACCTTTTCATCGAAATCCAGCGTGGAGGCGTGGGCCAGACCTGCCCGCAACAGGACGGCGGCGGCGAGGACAAGGATGCGGCGCATGGTCGACTCCAGATATTGATAATGAGAATCGTTATCATATTAAATGAGAATGATTGTCAATATCACTTTGCGAACACGACGCCTCCGGCCCGCGCCATGGTCGGCGCGCAATCGGCGCGCAACAGGCGGACGAACCGCAATTTCCTAGTCTTCGATGCGCTTGATGGTCGCTATGCCAACCCCGGTCAGGGCGGCGATCAGTTCCTCGACAGTGGCGTTCACCTCATCGGAGTCGCGCCCACGGATCACCAGATTGGCGCCGTAGCCGTCCGGGCTGAAATAGGGATAGCTGTCCAGCGACAAGGCCGGATGGTTCTTGGCGACAGCTTCCAGAGGCGCCGCGATCACGCCCTCGCCCGAGCCCTCCACCCGTACTGTCCTGGCGATCACCACCTTGCCGCCCTTCAGGCGGTGACCGACATCCTGCAGCATGCCGCGCATGATCGACGGCACGCCGGCCAGCACGAACACATTGCCGATCTGGAAGCCTGGCGGGCCCTGCACCGGGTTCACCACCTTCGACCCGCCGACCGGAATCCGCGCCATGCGACGGCGCGCTGCATTGGGCGGCTCATTGAAGCGCGCCGTCATGGCGGCGATGATCTCGGCGTCCTCCTCAAGCTCCACGCCAAAGGCCTTGGCCACGCAGTCGGCGGTAATGTCGTCATGGGTCGGACCGATTCCACCCGTGGTGACCACATAGTCGTAACGCGTGCGCAGCGCATCTAGGGCTGCGATGATCTCGCCCTCCTCATCCCCCACCACGCGCACCTCGGCCACATCCACCCCATAGGTCCCGAGATATCTGGCGATGGCGTTCAGATTCACATCCTGGGTGCGGCCCGACAGGATCTCATCGCCAATGATCATGACGGCGGCGGTGACGCGATCAGCCTGTGTGCTCGCCATGAAACGCTTCTCCTTAAGGGACCAACTGAAAACACTGACTAGGCGGGCAAGGCGAACGGCGCAACCGCTTGCCGTCACCGCCGATGTAGGAATGGACACCCTGAGTTTCGAGGCTTGCGGCCATTTCCCCACGCCCCTTTCGCTTGGCGTGAAAAATCCCTATCCTGGGACGCGAAACCTGTTGGCCAGAGCCTCACCCCATGAACGACACCATCACCGCACCGATCCGCGACGGCGCCATCA
>CAIOJR010000264.1 GCA_903858685.1 uncultured Caulobacterales bacterium
AGACCTGCGCCCATCCCTTCGATTGGCAAGAGATCCAGCCGGATGCCGCTTTCCTTCAGACGCTTCAGAACGCGATGCTCGGCGAGTTCAAGGTTTCGGCCGCAGACTACATGCTGGCCCAGATCTGATCAGAGCCTGAAACTTCACCGAAGAGCCCTCGCCCGCCGGCGGGGGCTTTTTTGTTGACGCCTCACGCTTCGAGGCGTCGCGCCAGATGGTGGTGCAGGACGTGCAGATCCTTGATCACGGCGATGCACAGGGCGGCGATCTCATCGGTGGGCGCCAGAAGGTCGGGCGCCAGAACGGTCGCCATGCCAGCCGCGGCGGCGGACCGCACGCCCGTGTGGCTGTCCTCCACCGCGACGCACAGATCAGGCGCCGCGCCCAGACCGCGCGCCGCCGCCAGATAGCTTTCAGGGTGGGGCTTGCCTTGCGTCACGTCGGACCGGGTGACGACCACGTCCAACAGCGGCGACAGACCCGCCCGGTCGAGCCGCCGGATCGCCTCGCGACGCAGGGTGGAGGTATTGAGCCCCGTCGGCACGCCTCGGCCTTTGAGAAACCGCAGCAGGTCGATGGCGCCCGGCTTCAAGGGCACGCCCGCCGCCGAGGCCGCATCAATGTCGGCGTGGACGGCGTCGGCAAAGCGCGCATAGTCGAAATCAGCGCCAAAGGCCGCGTGCAGCTTCTGGCGTCCCATCTCCTGAGGCGCGCCGATCAGGCTGAGATGCAGCTCGTCCGTCATCTGCACGCCCATCCGGCGGCAGACATCGAACATGGCCGAGCGATAGAGGCGCTCCGTATCCAGAAGCGTGCCGTCCAGGTCGAATATGACCGCCGCGACCGGGCTGGGCAGGTGCATCAGGCGCCCATGGAGGCGGCGGTTATATTGGCCAGATCCAGCGCGCCCATGCTGACCGCCGCCTCCTGCGCCGAAGCCGTGGCCAGGACCTGCTCGCCAAAGACCCGCGCCAGACCGATCTTGGTGCGCCAGTAGTCCTGATCGCCCTCGCCCGCCGCCAGATGGTCCGCCGCGATCACGGCGGCGCGGCAGAGCATCCAGCCGCCCGTCAGATCGCCCATCAGCTTCAGATAGGGGGCGGCGCCCGTCAGAGCGTCCGGCTGGGCGTGCCCCTTGCGCGCGATCAGCCATGAGGAGGCGCGCTCGGCGGCGTCCGCGGCCTGCGCCAGTCGCGCGCCCGGCCCATGCAGCCACTCGTCGGCGTGGGATTGCAGGGCTATGGCGGTCAGGCGGACATCGGCGATCAGGCTGCGCACCGCCTCGCCACCCGCCATGCCCAGCTTGCGGCCCATCAGATCGATGGCCTGAATGCCGTTCGTGCCCTCATAGATCGGGGTGATGCGGGCGTCGCGATAGTGCTGGGCGGCGCCGGTCTCCTCCACAAAGCCCATGCCGCCATGGATCTGCACGCCCATGGAGGCGACCTCCACGCCCATATCGGTGGACCAGGCCTTGGCGATCGGCACCAGCAGTTCCTGACGCAGGCGCGCCGCCTCACGCGCCTGCGCGCTCTCCGCGCCATGGGCCAGATCGGCATAGACCCCGGTCGCCAGACAGATGGCGCGCGCCGCCTCGATCCGCGACTTCATGATCATCAGCATGCGGCGGATATCGGGGTGATCAAAGATGATGCTGGGGGCGTCGGTAGCGAACACCGCCCGCCCCTGACGCCGCTCCAGCGCATAGGCCAGGGCCTGCTGATAGGCCCGCTCGGCGATGGCGACGCCCTGCACGCCCACGCTGAGGCGCGCCGCATTCATCATGACGAACATATGGGCCAGCCCCTGATTTTCCTGCCCGACCAGCCAGCCCTTGGCGCCCTCGAACAGCATGGTGCAGGTGGGAGAAGCGTGGATGCCCAGCTTGTGCTCGATTCCGCCCGCCCGCAGGCTGTTGGCCTCGCCCGGACGACCATCGGCCTGTGGCAGATATTTGGGCGCCAGAAACAGCGATATGCCCTTCACGCCTTCCGGCGCCCCCGGCAGGCGCGCCAGGACGAGGTGGACGATATTCTCCGCCGCGTCGTGATCGCCCCAGGTGATGTAGATTTTCTGGCCAGTGATTCGGTAGGCGCCCTCCCCGTCCGGCTCGGCCGTCGCGCGCACCAGCGACAGGTCGGAACCCGACTGGGGCTCCGTCAGGTTCATTGTGCCGGTCCACTCGCCCGAGATCATCTTGGGCAGATAGAGCGCCTTCTGCTCATCGGTGCCGTGTTCACTCAGGGCTTCGATGGCGCCCTGGGTCAGAAGCGGGCACAGGCCAAACGCCATATTGGCGGCGTGGATCATCTCGAACACAGCCAGTTCCAGCGCCTTGGGCAGGCCCTGCCCGCCATGTTCGGGGTCCGCCGCCAGACCGTTCCAGCCGCCCTGAGCAAACTGGCGATAGGCGTCGGCGAAACCCGGCGCAGCATAGACCTTGCCGTTTTCAAAGCGCGCGCCGGCCTTGTCGCCTGCGCGATTGATCGGGGCCAGCACGCCCTGCGCCAGATCGCCCGCCCCTTCCAGAACGGCCTGCATCACGTCCAGATCAAAATCGGGAAAGGCGCGGGAGGACACCAGCCGCCCGACCCCGGCAAGTTCCGTCAGGGCGAAGGCGAGATCGCGAACAGGTGCGGTATAGGTCATGGGCGGCTCCGGCGACGGACTGATCCAGACCGTCTCCATAGCGGGTCTTTCGCCACGGCGCCAATCAGACGCGGCCCTATCGACGGCGCCGCTCGCCTCGCATCTCATAGGGGTGTAGATCAGGCGCGCTGACCGGAGCCCGATGTGTTCGACCCTGCCATAGACAGAGCCGCCGACGACCTGAAACAGGGCAGGCTTGTCATCATGCCGACCGAGACTGTCTATGGTCTGGCGGCGGATGCGTCCAACGCCGCCGCCGTGGCCGCCATCTATCAGGCCAAGGGTCGGCCCAGCTTCAATCCGCTGATCGCCCATGTCGCCGATCTGGACGCTGCACGGGCGATTGCGGTGCTGGATGAGCGTGCGGAGCGGCTGGCTGACGCCTTCTGGCCCGGTCCCCTGACCATCGTGGCGCCGATCCGCGACACCAGCGCGGTCTGCGATCTGGCGCGGGCGGGGCTGGACACAGTGGCCGTGCGCGTGCCCGCCCACCCTGTGGCTCTGGCCCTGATCAAGGCCTTTGGCGGCGCTGTCGCCGCCCCCTCGGCCAACAGGTCCGGCCGCCCCAGCCCGACGACTCTGGCCGACGCCATGGACGAGACGGGCGCCTTCGCCGCTGAAGGGCTTCAGGGCGGCGCCTGTCAGATCGGGCTGGAATCGACGGTGATCGGACTGGTCGGCCAACCCTTGTGGCTGCGCGCGGGCGGGGCGCCCCGCGAGCGGATCGAGACCCTGATCGGCCCTCTGGGGGATGCAGGCGCCGACGCCAGACGCACGCCGGGTCGGCTGGTCGCCCACTATGCGCCCGATGCGCCAGTGCGGCTGAACGCGAAGGGGCCCGAGCCGGGCGAAGCCTATCTCAGCTTTGGAGCGGGCGAAGAAACCGCCCCCGGTCGTTTCAGCCTGAGCGAGACCGGCGATCTGTCACAGGCGGCGCAGAGGCTGTTTTCCCTGCTGCGCACCGCCGACCGACTGGGTCCGTCCGCCATCGCCGTGGCGCCCATCCCCGAGCACGATCTGGGTGAAGCCATCAATGACCGCCTGTCGCGCGCAGCCGGCAAGGTCGGATAGGTTTAGCGACGCGGTTCGCTGAGCGGCTCGCGATCCTTGGCGCCGAACAGGCGGAAGGCCAGTATGGTGTGGGTGTCGCGGATGCCCGCGATATTGTGCAGGCGATAGTTCACAAACTCGCCGATGCTCTTTTCTTCGGCCAGATAGAACTTGGCCAGAAGGTCATAATCGCCGCTCGTGGAATAGACCTCGGAGGTTTCCTCCAGCGTGTCGATCAGGGCGTCGGCGACGTCATAGGCCTTGCCCAGTTCGCATTTGATCTGAACATATAGCGGCTTCATGGCGCGACCTCGTCATTGAGAACCCGCAGGACGGCGCGCACGGGACTTGCGTCCGCGCCCGCGATCTTCAAGGGCAGTGCGATCAGGTCGTATAGCCCCTCGCCCGCTTCGTCGAGCACCAAGCCTTCCAGAATGGCCATGCCCGCGCGCCGCACGGCGTGGTGAGAGGGCAGGTCCTTGGAGGTCAAGGGGTCGAGCGACGGCGCATCGGTTCCGATCAGCACCACGCCCCGCGCCGCCAGATGCGCGATCAGGGACGGGTCGGGCGTTGCGTATTCATCCACCCACTGATCCAGAGGAAACCTGGCGAAGGTCTTGATGATGACCCGCTGAACGCCCTGCGCCAGCCGCTCGGCCAGGTCCTCCACGCAGATCCGGCGGGGACCACAGGCGCTGACATCCACCACCTGCACGCCCCCCAGATAGGGCGCCAGTCCGACCAGGGCCATGTCCGCGCCGCGCGGGTCGTAATGCAGTGGCGCATCGGCATGGGCGCCGGAATGGGTGGACAGGGTCAGTCGGCTGACATTGACCGGACAGTCATCCGACAGGGCCCAGGTCCGCTCCAGCCCAAAGGCCGTATCGCCCGGCCAGACGGGCAGGCCAGGTCTCAGGGTCTGGCTGATGTCGATCAGACGCGCGCTGGTCATATGCCGCTCCGCACCGCGATCAGTTCGGGAAAGAAGCTCTTGTCGAGCGCGCGGATCAGATAGCTGACACCGCTGGTGCCGCCGGTTCCGGGCTTGTGGCCGATGATCCGCTCCACCGTCTTCATGTGGGCGAAGCGCCACTGCTGGAAACGGTATTCCAGATCAACGAGCTTTTCGGCCAGATCGTACAGATCCCAATAGGCTTCGGTGTTGCGGTAGACCTCCAGCCAGGCGGCCTCTACCGCCGGATCGGCCGTGCGCTCGATGCTGAAATCCCGCTCGCGCGAGGCCCGGGGCAGGCTCACGCCCCGACGATGCAACAGGCGGATGGCCTCATCATAAAGGCTGGGCTGGTGCAGGGCCTCGACCAGGGCGTCATGGATCTCGCCCGCGCCCTCATGCACCGCCAACAGGTCGCGATTGCGCGCGCCCATGGCGAACTCCAGCGCGCGATACTGATAGGACTGAAAGCCGGAACTGCGCCCCAGCGAGGGACGGATGCGGCTGTAGTCCGCCGGCGTCATGGTGGCCAGAACGTCCCAGGACTGAATCAGCTGACCCTGTATCCGGCTGACCCGCGCGATCATCTTCAGGGCCGGACCCAGATCGTCGGCGGCTATATGTGCGCGCGCGGCGGTCAGTTCATGCAGGCACAGCTTGAGCCAGAGCTCCGAGGCCTGATGGATGATGATGAACAGAAGCTCGTCATGCTCCCCCGACAGGGGCGTCTGGGCGGACAATAGCTGCTCCAGCCCCAGATACTGACCATAGCTCATCTGCGGCGGTCTGGCCGCGGCGATCAGGTCCGCATCACCGGGCTGGCTCATGGCGACGTCCTTCAGGTTACAGCGCTTCGGACGGCGAAGCGCGGCTCGCGCCAACGTTCGTCCTCCATGATGTCGCTCAGCCGTTGCACGGCGTCGAACACATCCACATAGCGCAGATAGAGGGGGGTGAAGCCAAACCGCAGATGGTCCGGCGCGCGGAAATCACCGATCACGCCCGCCTCGATCAGGGCGGCCATGATCTCATAGCCATGCGGATGGATCAGGCTGATCTGGCTGCCGCGCAGGCCTGGATCACGCGGACTGCCAAGGCTGAACTGGCCGTGCAGGCGGTTCTCCACCAGCGAGCGGAACAGCTCCGACAGTCGGATCGACTTGGCGCGCAGGTCGCTCATCGACAGGCCGTCAAAGGTCTCGAGCCCCGCCTCCAGCGCCGCCAGGGCCAGGATGGACGGGGTGCCGCACTGCATCCGGTCAATGCCGGGCGCAGGCGCGAACTGATCGACAAAATCAAACGGCGCCGCATGGCCGAACCAGCCGGACAGGGGCTGACGCATCTCGGGATGGTGGCGCTTTGCGGCGAAGACAAAGGCGGGCGCGCCGGGTCCGCCGTTGAGATATTTATAGCCGCAGCCCACGGCGAAATCGACATTGGCGTCGTTCAGATCGACCGGAATGGCGCCTGCCGAATGGCTCAGATCCCAGATCATCAGGGCGCCCACCGCATGGGCCTTGGCCGTCAGCCCCGCCATGTTGAACATCTCGCCCGACTTGTAGTGGACGTGGGTCAGGATCAGGACGGCGACGTCCTCGTCCAGCGCGCCGGCGATCGCCTCACGCGGAAACGTCTTCAGCTCCACGGCTCCGCCCAACTGATCCACCAGCCCCTGAAGCATGTAGAGGTCCGTCGGGAAATTGCCCGGCTCTGACAGGATGACGCGCCGACCCGGACGTAGCCGGACCGCCGCGCTGGCCAGTTTGAACAGGTTGATCGACGTTGAGTCGGTCGACGCCACCTCGTCAGGCGCCGCGCCGATCAGGCTGGCGATGCGCGCGCCAACGCGCCGGGGCGCATCAATCCATCCCGCCGTGTTCCAGGACCGGATCAGGCCGTGCCCCCACTCGCCCGTAACCGCCGCCTGAAGCCTGGCCGGCGTGGCGACGGGAAGCGCGCCCAGCGAATTGCCGTCCAGATAGATGACGCCGTCCGGCAGGGTGAAGCGCGCGCGGGCGAAGGCCAGGGGATCGCGCTGATCCAGCGCCTCGCACTCTTCCCGGATCGGATTCATCTTTGCGCCTCCAGCGCCAGAAGGGCGAAACTCGCCAGCCAGTGCTCGCCCATATAGTCGCCCGCGACATGCGGCAAGGCGGCGTCCAGATGGTCCCTCGCCGCCGCATTCACCACGGCTCTTGCGCGATGGTCGCAAGGCAGGGCCGCCAGGGCCTTGGCGAAGCACCAGGCGCGCGACAGGTTCAGCCCGTCCAGATGAGCGATCTTGCCGTCAGAGCGGTCGCTGACCTTGGCGGGGGTGAACAGGGCCGCAGGACGGCGCTGATCCAGATGCGGCAGGAACAGGTCGAACCAGTGCGCAAAATCGTCCGGCGCCAGAAGATCGGCCATCAGCCCGGCGACCGTCAGGGTCGGCGACAGGAACGAGTCCCCGTCCGGCTCCCAGGCCTGGGCGTCCTTGTCCGTCCCATGCCAGCTCAGCGCCTTGTCGCGAACAAGCGCAGCCAGCGCCGCGTCGCCCACTGTGCGGGCGTAGTCCAGGGCGTGGATCAGCGCAAAGGCGGTGTTGGAATGAACGCCCGCCCGCACCGGATAGGTCGCCTTGGGCAGATAGGCCATGAACCGGTCGGCAAAGGCCTCCGCCAGAGGCCTGAGGCTCGCCGCCCATCTGCGCCCGTCAGCGGTGTCGAAGCGATGCAGCTCCGCCGCCAGCGCCAAAAGCCAGCCCCAGCCATAGGGACGCTCGAACCCTGCGCTCATGGACCGCGCCAGATAGGCCCGCTCCACCGCGACATTGGCGGGCGTGAAGGCGGCGTCGAAATGGGCGGTCACAGCCCGCGCCTGCGGCCCCCCGGGGAACAGCCTCAGGCAACGCGCCATCAGCCAGTGGCCATGCACGCAGCTATGCCAGTCGAAACTGCCAAAGAAGATCGGATGCAGAGCGCGCGGCGTGACGGCGTCGGCATCGTTCAGCAGCACATGATCCATCTTGTAGGGATAGGGTCGCGTCACGTGGCCGAGCCCTATGGCGCTGAGCTTTGCGGCAATGTCGGGACTGAGCGTGTAGGCGGGCGTCGTCATGGCTTGGGAAACACCAGAAGATACATCAAGGCGGTATTGCCGATCAGAACCAGGGTCGCCGTCGGCGCCTGGGCGCGGATCACGCCATAGCGGTCCTGAAGCTGCAACAGGGCTGCGGGCACCAGATTGAAATTGGCCGCCATGGGGGTGATCAACGTGCCGCAAAAGCCGCTCAACATCCCGATCGCCCCCATGACGGCGGGGTCGCCATGGAAGCGGCCCACAATCAGCGGCAGGCCGATCCCGGCGGTCATGACCGGAAAGGCGGCGAAGGCGTTGCCCATGACAGCGGTGAAGACCGCCATGCCCAGACAATAGGCGCACACCACAGCCAGCCGGTTGTCGGTCGGGATGATCAGGCCCGCCAGATGGCTGACCGCATCGCCCACGCCGGACAGGGCGAAGACCACGCCCAGCGCGGCCAGCATCTGGGGCAGGAGCGCGGCCCAGCCAACCGTCTGCATCAGGCCCCGCGCCGCCTGCACCGGCTCCGCCGCTCTGGCCCGCAACAGTCCAAAACACAGGCCAAGCGCAATCAGAACGCCCAGCGCCAGCGAGGCCAGCGTCGGCAGGCTTCTGGACGACGGGTCCAGCAGGGGCGCCGCGCCCAGCTTCAGATGTCCAAGGATCAGACTGCCCGCAAGCGCGACGGCCGGAATGGCCAGCGCCGGTGCGAAAAGGCGCCAGGCCGCAGGCGCGGCGCCGGCGGGCCCTTGCAGGGCGGGCGCGTCCGGCCCCTTGGCCCGCTCCATCGCCCCCGTCGCCGCCAGGACAACCAGTCCCAGCGCCAGGACGCCATTGGCCAGATCGCCGATCCGCCCGCCGACCAGAAAACTCACCGCCACCAGTCCAAAGACCAGCGCCGCGCGCAGCCGTCTGGGCTCGCGCCCATCCAGCCCTATGGCCAGAGACACGCCTGCAAACAACAGCCCCGCCAGGGCGTAGACGGCGTCCAGCGTGATCATGGGCCGGGCTCGCCCCCAAAGCGACGATCCAGCCTGATCAGCCGAAATCCATGGATCAACAGAGCCAGAGCCGCTGTCGGGATGGCGTAGACCGAAATGGACAAAGGCGCGACATCATGGCCCGCGCCGGCCAGTACGCCCTTGATCAGCAGCACCGAGCCAAAGGCGATGAAGATGTCCTCGCCAAAGAACACCGCCACATTGTCGGCGCCGGCCGCATGTGCCCGGACAAGCTGGCGCTGCGTCTCGCTCAAGGGCGCAGCGCTCTGTTGCTCGGCGGCGGCCTCGGCCATGGGCGCCACCAAGGGCCGCACCATCTGGGCCTGTCCGCCCAGCGCCGTCAGGCCCAGGGCGGCGCTGATCTGACGCAGGACAAAATAGCCCACCAGGATCCGCCCGACGCTGGCGCCGCGCACCGAGGCGACCAGAGCCCGCGCCCGGGCCTGCAACCCCGCCCGCTCCAGAAGGCCGATGACCGGAACCACCAGCCAGATCAGGCTGACATAGCGCGCCTCGTTGAAGGCCTTGCCAAACCGCGCCAGGACGTCGAGCGGCCCATGGCCCGCCGCCAGTCCCGACGCCAGCGCCGCCGCCAGCACCACCGCCAGCGGATTGAACCGCAGCATGAAGCCCGCCACCAGCACCGCCACGCCGATCAGGGGCCAGAGGTCATGCAGGGATGCGCTCACCGCCTAGCCCACCGCTCGGCCAAAGCCGCCGCCGCCGGGCGTGGAGATGATCACCCGCTCGCCCGCCGCAACCTCGGTCGCCTCGGCCGAACCCAGCACCTCGACGCGCCCGTCCAGCCGCACCACTTCGGTGCGCCCGCACTGAGCGGGGTCGCCGCCTTCCAGGCCAAAGGGCGCCACGCGACGACGATTGGACAGGATGCCAACCGTCATGGGCTCGCGAAAACTCAGCTCACGGATGACCCCGTCGCCGCCGCGCCAGCGGCCTTCGCCGCCAGAGCCGTGACGGATGGCGAACCGCTCCAGAACGACCGGATAGCGGCTCTCCAGCACCTCCGGATCGGTCAGGCGCGAATTGGTCATATGGGTCTGGACCGCGCTCGTCCCGTCAAAGCCCGGCCCGGCGCCAGAGCCGCCGCAGATGGTCTCGTAATATTGGCGCCGGTCATCGCCAAAGGTGAAATTGTTCATCGTGCCCTGAGCGGCGGCGAGCGCCCCCAGCGCGCCATAAAGCGCGTCAGTAATGGCCTGGCTCGTCTCCACATTGCCCGCCACCACCGCCGCCGGATAGGCTGGATTGAGCATGCAGCCCTTGGGCGCGATCAGGGTCAGGGGCGCCATGCAGCCGTCATTGAGCGGGATGTCGTCGTTGATCAGGGTCCGGAAGACATAGAGCACCGCCGCCCGACAGACTGACCATGGCGCATTGAAATTGTTGGGTCTCTGCTCGCTCGTTCCGGTGAAGTCGATCACGCAGGCGCGCTTGGCCCTGTCGATGCGCACGGCGACGCAGATGACGGCGCCGTCATCCATCTCCAGCCGGAAATCACCGTCCCTGAGCCCGTCGATCACGCCGCGTACGGCCTCGGCCGCATTGTCCTTCACATGACCCATATAGGCCTCGACCACAGCCCGGCCCTGGGCCTGCATCAGCGTCGCCACCGCCTGACCGCCCGCCACGCAGGCGGCGGCCTGCGCCTTCAGGTCGGCGATGTTCTGATCCGGATTGCGCGCGGGCCAGCGGCCAGAGGCCAGCAAGTCGCGGGTCTGGGCTTCCAGAAACCGTCCGTTCTCGACCAGGAGCACATTGTCGATCAGGACGCCCTCTTCCTCCACCGTCCGGCTCATAGGGGGCATGGAGCCGGGCGTGATCCCGCCAATATCGCCGTGGTGGCCACGCGCCGCGACAAAGGCCAGAACGTCGCAGGCTTCATCAAACACCGGCATGACGACGGTCACGTCGGGCAGGTGCGTGCCGCCATTATAGGGGGCGTTGAGCATGTAGATGTCGCCCGGACGCAAGCCCCGGCCATCCTCGCGCCGTCGCGCCGTCACCGCGCGAACGCTGTCGCCCATGGAGCCCAGATGCACCGGCATGTGCGGCGCATTGGCGATCAGGGCGCCCTGCCGATCGAACAGGGCGCAGGAAAAGTCGAGCCTTTCCTTGATATTGACAGAATAGGCCGTGTTCTGAAGGGTCTGGCCCATCTGCTCTGCGATGGTCATGAACAGGTTATTGAACAGTTCCAGCCGCACGGGATCGAGCGCGGTGTCGCCCTGCACGCGCGGCGCAGCGCCGATATGCTCCAGGATCAGATCGCCCAGTCCATCCATGCGGGCGGTCCAGCCAGGCTCCACCACCGTCGTGCCCGTCGCTTCACGGATGATGGCGGGGCCGTCGATGCGCATGCCGGGCGACATGGCGTCCCGGTCAAGAACAGGCGTCTGGCGCGTCTCGCCGCCCATCCGCACGGGCGCGACGGCGAGAGGCGGCGGCGGCGCGCAGTCGAGGTCTGAGCCCACATCCTGGACGCCCCGCGGCGCGCGGGCCACCGCCTCCACCGACAGCGTATCGACGACCAGAGCCCGCCCCCGGTCGGTGAAGCCGAACTGGCGCAGATGGGCCGCCTCGAAAGCCTCGGTCATGGCGAAGACACCGGCAAACGCGACCTCCAGAGGCATATCGGCGCCGGCATATTTGAGATGGGCGCGGGGGCGAAGCTCCACCACCGCCCCGCCCACGGCGTCCGGATCGAGCGCAGCCAGGGCCTGGGCCGTCAGGTCCTGCCGCACCTCATCGAACAGGGCCATCGCGTCGGGCGACAGAACCCGGTCGACGGTTCGCTCCCGCATGGCCGCCACATCGGCCAACCCCATGCCATAGGCGGACAGGACGCCCGCCAGAGGGTGCAGCAACACCCGACGCATGCCCAGAGCCTCGGCCGTCAGACAGGCGTGCTGCCCACCCGCCCCGCCGAAGGAGACGAGCGTGTAGTCCGATATGTCGTGACCGCGCTGGATCGATATCTGCTTGATCGCGCGCGCCATGTTCTGCACCGCGATGGAGATGAAGCCGTCGGCCAGGGCCATGGGATCGACGCGCTGGCCTGTCGCCTGGGCGACCTCTGCGGCGAGGGCGTCAAAGCGCGCCCGCACGGCGTCCACGTCCAGCGGCTGATCCGCATCTGGCCCGAACACGGCGGGAAAGAACTCAGGTCTCAGCTTGCCCAGCAGGATATTGCAATCGGTCACGGTCAGGGGACCGCCGCGACGATAGCCGGCCGGTCCCGGATTGGCGCCAGCCGATTCCGGCCCCACCCTCAGGCGCGCGCCGTCGAAACGACAGATGGAGCCGCCGCCCGCCGCCACCGTGTGCAGGCTCATCATCGGCGCACGGATGCGCACGCCCGCCACCGTCGTCTCGTAGGCCCGCTCATAGACTCCCGCATAATGGGCGACGTCGGTGGAGGTGCCGCCCATGTCAAAGCCGATCAGGGCGTCAAAGCCCGCCGCGCGCGCGGTCTCGACCATGCCGACCACGCCGCCCGCCGGGCCGGACAGGACCGCGTCCTTGCCGCGAAAGGCGCCCGCATCGGTCAGGCCGCCATTGGACTGCATGAAGAACAGGGGCACCTCGCGCCCCAGATCCTGCGCTACCTGATCAACATAGCGGCCGAGCACCGGCGACAGATAGGCGTCGGCCACCGTGGTGTCGCCGCGCCCGACCAGCTTCATCAGCGGACTGACCTCATGGCTGACGGAGACCTGAGTAAAACCGATCTCGCGGGCCAGATTGGCCACCGCCGTCTCATGCGCCGTGTGGCGATAGCCATGCATCAGGACCACGGCGACCGAGCGCAGACCACGGTCATGGGCGGCCTGCAATCCCGCCCGCGCGGCCTGCAGGTCCAGCGGGCGCAGGACCTCGCCATCGACATTGACCCGCTCGGAGATTTCCAACACCGCCGAGTGCAGCAGGTCGGGCAGGACGATGCGCCGGTCGAACAGGCGCGGCCGGGCCTGATAGCCGATGCGCAGGGCGTCGGCATGGCCGGCGGTGATGGCCAGCAGCGTGGGCTCTCCCTTGCGCTCCAGCAGCGCATTGGTGGCCACCGTGGTGCCCATCTTCACCGCGAGGATCGCCGCGCCGGGGTCATGCTCGGCCAGTATGGCGCGCACGCCCGCCGTGGCGGCGTCGGCATATTGCTCCGGATTTTCCGACAGAAGCTTGCGCACGACCAGACGCCCATTCGGGGCGCGACCGATCACATCGGTAAAGGTGCCGCCGCGATCGATGAAGAACGACCAGCCGGGGCCGGGTTCTGTTGGCTCACTCACGCGCCTGCGCTCACAGTTCCAGAAGTCGGTCCGGAATATCGTTAGCCCTCGCCCCGGTGGAGGGGAAGTGCTGGGCCAGAGCCGCACCGCAGATTTCCACCGCGCTGACAAAACCGCGCGCCGGATCATTGGCCGTCATGCCCGACTGGACCGCCGCAACAGCCGCATTCCAGACCTTGTCGCCGACCAGCTTGTGGATGCGCTTTTCCGCCAGGATCTCGACCATGCGCTCATCGAGGCTGGCGAAGATGACAACACCTGTGCGACCCGCGCCCAGATGCAGGCCATTGGCCGCATATTGCGCCTTCGCCGCCCGGTGCACCCTGTGATGACGCAGGGATTTAGGCGTCAGGGCGCGCTTGACTGACGGGATCGAGGCGATGGCCGCCGCCGTCAGAAACAGCAGCGCCTGGCTCAGCCCAAAGGCGTCCAGAATGTGCGCCACGTCCAGATCGCCCAGCGCATGAGCCGCGGTCCAGCCGCTGTCGAAGCGGGCCAGAAGCTCGACCGGCTTCAGGCCCAGCGCCAGCAGCAGCGGCGGCAGTCCCAGGGCGGCCACCGCCCCCGCCGCCATGGGCACTTCGGGATAGTGCGAGACCTGGTGGGCCAGGACGCAGACGATTTCCCCGTCTGTCGCGGCCTCCGCCCGGGCCACAGCGTCCATGATGCTGCGATGATCGGCTTCAGAGATCATGTCGTCCTCACCAGCTGCCCGACGATCCGCCGCCGCCAAAAGATCCGCCGCCGCCGCCGAAATTGTCGTCGCCGCCGCCAAAGCCGCCGCCACCGCCGCCCCAGTCGCCGCCGCCGCGCCCGCCGCGTCCCAGCGACATCAGCAACATCAGCGGCCAGAACCAGCCGCCGCCGCCGCCCTGTCCGCGCCGAAAGATCGAGGAGATGACGAAAAAGATGATCAGCAAGGTGAATATAGCGCCCAGCGGACTGCCGCCGCGCGCGCGATGCTGGGTGACCGGCGCCTGTTCGGCCTGCACGACGCGAGCGTGAGCCTCGGCGTCATCCAGGCCCAGCTGTTCGCTCAGGGCGGTCGCCCCGTCGACGATCCCGCCGGGCATGTCGCCGCTGCGGAACTTGGGCAGAACGGCGGCCTGCAGGATCTGGCTGGACAGGGCGTCGGTCAGGATCGGCTCAAGCCCATAGCCGACCTCGATGCGGACCTTGCGCTCGGACGGGGCGATGATGAACAGGACGCCGTTATTCTGGCCCTTCTGCCCGATGCCCCATTTGCGGCCAAGCTGATAGCCGAAATCCTGGATGTCCTGTCCCTGAAGGCTGGGCAGGGTGACGACCACCAGTTGGCGGCCATTCTTGTCCTGCAGGGCCTTGAGACGGGTGGTCAGGTCCGCCTTCTGCTCGGGCGAGAGCATATTGGCGTCATCCACGACCCGTCCGGTCAGTTCCGGAAACTTGATCTCGTCGGCATGGGCGGCGGGCGCTGCGACGAAACACAGGGCCATAACCGCCCAGATCATGCAGATCTGGGCGGCCAGGAGCCTGAGCAGGGGTTGGCCGGTCACGGCTTGGCGGCCGGCGCCGCTGGCGTCGCGGCGTCGAAATTCACCGTCGGCGCGGTCTGGGCCTGAGCGGTCGCCTCAAACAGCTGCATGGGCTTTTCGGCGCTATAGAGGGTCTTGGCCCAGAACACGCTGGGGAAGGTGACGAGCGTCAGATTATAGGCGGTCACCGCCTCATTATAGTCGCGCCGCGAGATGTTGATGCGGTTTTCAGTGCCTTCCAGCTGGGACTGGAGCGCCATGAAATTCTGGTCAGACTTCAGCTCAGGATACTTTTCCTGAATGACCATCAGACGGCCGAGCACGCCCGAAAGGTTGTTCTGGGCCTGCTGGAACTTCTGGAACTGGGCCGGGTCGGAGATGGTGGATGCGTCGAGCTTGACGCTGGTGGCCGAGGCGCGCGCCTGGGTCACTTCCACCAGGACCGACTTTTCCTGGGCGGCGTAGCCCTTGACGGTCGAGACGAGATTCGGAATGAGGTCTGCGCGGCGCTGATAGGCGGCCTGCAGGTCCCCCATCTTCTGCTTGGCTTCCGCTTCCTTGGTCGGGATATTGTTCACGCCGCAACCGGAAAGGTTGATGGCGGCGACTGCGATCAGGGCGACAGCCCCAAAGCGCCAACGAGCATTTGTCACGTGGAGCATCCCCAGTGTGATGAGCGCCGCCCCAATGGGCGGTGCGAGCCTGTGGAATCTAACAGAGCGCCGCCCCGGGCCAAAGTGAAAGCGGATTAATCTATTGAAACGGGTTTGGGCGCGCTTTGGCGGACCACCAGCACCTGCCCCGCAATGATCAGGCACAGGCCGATCAGGGCTGAAAGGTCCCAGCGCACCTTCTCGACCAGGCTTGAAGCCGCCATGGCGACCGGCGGGGTCATCACGCCGATATAGGAAGCCAGACCAAAGCCGCGTCGGCTGGCGACGCCATAATAGAGCAGAAACGCCGCCACCGAACCGAACAGGCTGAGATAGAGCAGCCCCGCCAGGTAACCCGCATTCATCGGCAGGGCGAAGCTGACCCCCTTGACCAGGCCGAACAACAGGGTCGCGCCGGAGCCATAGACCATGGCCCAGCCGGTCGAGGCCCAGATGGGCGAGCCGGTCTGCTGGCTCAGGCGCGTAAAGACATTGCCAAAGGCGTTGACCACCACCGAGGCGAAGGTCAGCCCCACGCCCAGCACAATATCGCCCTTGACCGGGGCGCTGGCGATCTGACCTGCGGACAGGGCCGCCACGCCGCTGACCCCGATGGCGGCGCCGATCCAGGCCGCGCGGCTGGCCTTCTGGCCCAGGAAGACGCGAAAAACGGCGGTGTTGACCAGGGCGAGCGTCGCAAAGGCCACCGCAACCACGGCTGACACTGCATGGGCCTCGGCCATATAGACGAGCCCATACCCGCCAAAGAAGACGAGCACGCCCTGTGCGGCGGCGTAGAGATGCTGCCTGCGGGTCAGGCGCGTCGGACGGCGTTGAACCAGGCTGATCAGAAAGATCACCGCCGCTGAAATGGCGAACCGCCAGAAGATCGAGGCTGTCGGATCGACCCTGCCCAGCTGGAACTTGATGGCGAGCCAGGTCGTGCCCCAGATCAGGGTGCACAGGCCCAGAGCCGCATAGTCCATCCGCCCCGACCTCGCCGTCATCGGTTCAGACTCGCTGGAAGGGGTAGAAGTCAGCGCCCAGACCCAGAATCCCGGTCAGCTCATCAAGCGCGGTGCGCGCCTCGGTGATCAGCAGGGGATCGGCCAGATCCGCCACGGACAGGCTGTCGCGATAGCGCCGGTCGGCCCAATCATTCAGTCGCGCCACCAGACCCTCGTCGACCCTCTGGGCTGGATTGGCGGCGGCAAGCTCGGCGTCGGTCAGGACAACCCGCAGTCTCAGACAGGCCGGGCCGCCGCCATTGCGCATGGACTGGCGCACATCGACATAGACCACCTGGCCGATGGGGCTGTTGGACGCGATCAGCCCCTCGACCAGCCGACGCGCGGTCGGGGTCTCCTGAACCTCTATCGGCGCAATCAGGGTCAGTCGGTCCCGACCCGGCGTGCTGACCAGCATGGCGTTGAACAGATAGCTCTTCACCGCGTCGGCGAAGGGCAGATCAGCCTCCGGCGCCTCGACAAAGACCGGCTCGAAATGAGGGCTGGCGGCGCGGGTCACGGCCTCGCGCATCGCGGCGGCGTCTTCGAAGGCGCGTTCGTGGTAGAACAGGCAAGACCGCGCGCCGACACAGACCACGTCATTGTGAAAGGCGCCGTCATTGATCGCCGCCCGGGCCTGTTGCGGGAAGACGGCGCGGGCTGCGCCATGCCGCCGCGCCACAGCCTGCGAGGCTTCCAGCGTCTGACGCGCCGGGAAACGTCCGGTCCAGGGCTCATAGGCGCTGCGACCCCAGACCAGAATATTCACGCCCGGCTCGCCATGATCCGCACACAGACGAACATGGTTGGCCGCGCCCTCGTCGGCGAAATGCGGCTGAAGCGGCAGGGCGTCATGCACGGCGAAACGGGTTTCGTCCGGGAACAGGCGCGACAGGGCGCGTCCGGTCTGCTCATGCTCCAGGCTGCGATGCAGGTTGGAGACGAGGTTGGCGGGCGTGAAATGCACCCGCCCGTCAGCGGCGTCCGCCGACGGGGTCACGGTCGCCGCATTGGCCGCCCACATGGATGAGGCCGAAGCGGACGCAGCCGCCAGAAGGGGCGCGTCCTTCCAGGCCTTGGCCAGAACGTCGCCATCGCTTCCGCCAAAGCCGATCCGGCGCAGGAAGTCGATATCGGGACGCGCCACGGGCGGCAGGGCGAACTGGGGCAGGCCCATATCCGCCAAGCGCTTCATCTTGGCCACACCCTCCTTCACCGCGCCGCGGGGAGAGGAAACCAGACCCTTGTTGTTCTCGCTGGCCAGATTGCCCGGCGCGAGGCCGGCGAAGCTGTGGGTCGGCCCCACCAGTCCGTCGACATTGGCCTCGACCGCCCGGCTCATGGACGCAGCCCCCTGATCTCGCCGCTGAGATCAGCCGGCGACGTCGCCTCGAAACTCGCCACGGGATAGGCGCAATAGTCGGCCGCATAATAGGCGCTGGGCCGATGATTGCCCGACCGGCCCAGTCCGCCGAACGGCATGTCGCCCGCCGCACCGGTCGTGGGCCGGTTCCAGTTGACCACGCCAGCCCGGATGCGGCTGAGGAAGCGGGACCACAGGGCTTCATCCCCGCCGATCAAACCGGCGGACAGGCCGTAACGCGTGGCGTTGGCGCGTGCGATAGCGGCGTCGAAACTGTCTGCGCGATAGACCTGCAAAGCGGGTGCGAAAATCTCTTCGTCTTCGATCCCGTCGACGCCCTCCACCTCGATCAGGGCGGGCGTGACGAAAGCGTCCGACAAGCCTGCCACATTCATCAGGGGACGGACAACGCGCCCTCCCCGCTCGGCCAGTCCGTTGAACCGGCTGATCGCAGACGATGCGGCCCGGGCGGAAATCAGCGGTCCCATATAGGGTTCCGGCGACTGATCGAACGGCCCGGCGATGATGCGGTCGGACAGGGCCGCCACAGCTTCCATCATGGCGTCGCCCGCAGGCCCGGTCGGCAGAATCAGGCGGCGCGCGCAGGAGCAGCGCTGGCCCGTGGTCACATAGGCCGACTGGACGATGTGCTGGGCCGCTGCCGCGGGGTCGGCGTCCCACACGATGAGAGGATTGTTTCCCCCAAGCTCCAGCGCCAGAATGACGTCTGGCCGGTCAGCAAACTGGCGACGGAAATGATCGCCCGCGCCGGCCGATCCGGTGAACAACAGGCCGTCAATCTCCTGCGCCAGCAAGGCAGCGCCGGCGTCGCGTCCGCCCTGTATCAGGTTGAATACGCCCGCAGGCACGCCCGCATCGGCCAGACACTGGGCCATGAGCCGCCCGACCAGAGGGGTTTCCTCCGACGGCTTGAATATGACGGCGTCGCCCGCCAGAAGCGCGGGCACGATATGCCCATTGGGCAGATGGCCGGGGAAGTTGAACGGCCCCAGCACGGCCATGACGCCATGCGGACGGTGACGCAGCACGGCGCGCCCAAAGGCGGTCGGAGCCTCACGCGAGCCTGTTCGCTCGCTCACCGAACGAATCGAAATGTCCACCTTGCCCGCCATGGAGGCCAGTTCGGTCCTGGTCTCCCACAAGGGCTTGCCGGTTTCTTCGGAAATGGCGCGCGCCATGGCCTCAGAGCGTTCCTGAAGGATCGCCTTGTAGCGCCGCACCACCTCGATACGCGCCTCAAGTCCGGCCTCGGCCCAGGCCGGGAACGCGCGGCGTGCGGCGTCCACGGCAAGCGCTGCGTCCTGCGCCGAGGCGCCGGGCCCCTCCAGCACCACCGCGCCGGTCGCCGGATTGGTGGAGACCAGAAGCGTCCCCCGCCCCACGCGCCACGCGCCATCTATATAGAGTTCGCCTGTCATACCCGCACTCTCACCAGTTCGCCGCTGTCGATGCGCAGGGCCTTGGCCGTGACGCGATCAATACGGACGCCGTCGGGGGTCAGGGCCACGGGCGCGCGGACGGCTCTGAAACGCGCGATCTGGGCTGTTGAAATCAGGGCGGGCTCGCCGGTGACGCTGTCGGCCACCTCGACCACCATTTCCTGAGCTTCCCGCACGGTGCGGATCTCGTCACGGCGGCAGGACACGGTCGGACCCGCATCGAAAATGTCCACCAGACCTGAAAAGCGGAAGCCTTCGGTCTCCAGCATGACCCGCGCCGCCTCGCCCTCGCGGTGCACGCGCCCCACGGTCTCGCGCACATTGTCGGGCAGAAGCTCTACATAGATCGGATGACGCGGCGCCAGATCGAGGATGAACTGCCCATCGGTCGAGGCGCTCATCAGGTCCGCCTCGTCAAAGGGCAGGCGGAAGAACTTCGACCCCACCGTATCCCAGAAGGGACAGGACCCGTCCTCGTCGAACCAGCCGCGCAGCTCGGCCAGGACCGTGTCGGCGAATCGCGGCGGCTCGCAGCCGATCAGCAGGTAGCGCGACTGGGCCAGCAGACGCCCCGCCCCGCCCTTGCGCCGCTCCGGCTTCAGAAACAATGAGCCGACTTCGGACCAGCCCGAGCACTCATTGACCAGCACCAGCGCCTGGTGATCAAAGCGCATGCCCAGGGTCGGCGAGGACTGGGCCAAGGTCACCACGCGGAAGGAAAAGTGCGGCCTTTTCAGCCCGACGCCCGCCTTCACCCCGGCCACGCCCGCCACTTCGCCGGTGGCGTCGTCCTCCAGCATCAGGGTGTACCAGGCCTCTATCGGCGCCACATGGCCCAGAAAGCTGGATTCGGAATTGGCCAGCCTCTGGCGCAGTGTGGGCGCATCTGTGGGCAGGCTGGTGAAGCCGCGCCCGGAAAGCACGGCCATTTCCATCAGGGCGTCAAAGTCCCTGGGTCCGGCGGGTCGAACGACTAGCATCCCCGGTTCTAACCCGGCCGGAGGCGGAAAGTAACCCCCAGCCGTCGCCCGGCGGCCGGCGCGCGCCCGTCCGACCCCGCGTCTGCGCCCTGTGATAAGATATTGGCCTGACGGGTACTGCGCGCGCAAGGCGGCGCTATCGGTGGAGACCGGTTTATGCAAATCCACCGGCGCCCTATCCTGAAGGCTTGAGGGAGCATGACGCCAATGTCGCTGAACTGGGACGAGACGGACGATCCGAAGGAAAGGGCCCGGCGCCGTCCCCTGTCGAATCTGGCTGTTCTGGGCTTCATCGCCCGCTATTGGACCAGCCAGCCGCAACGCTTCGGCGCCATACTGGGCCTGATGGGGCTCGCCACAGCGGCGGACCTGTCCATCCCCTGGGCGGCGGGCGTGCTGGTGGACATTGTATCGCATCCCGCCCGCCATATCAGCGCCGCCTGGAGCGCCTGGGCCATGCTGTGCGGCCTCTATGCGGCCTTCTATCTGATCCGCACCCTCGCCTATCGGACCTCCAACACCTTCTACGCGGTCAATATGGAAAAGATCGTCTGCGCCGCGTTTGCGCGTGTGCAGGACTATTCCGCCGACTGGCACGCCAACACCTTTGCAGGCGCCACGGTGCGCCGGGTCAGCCGCGCCATGTGGGGCTATGACGCCGTGTCTGACGCCATTCTGTTGATGCTGGCCCCCACCCTGATGGTCCTGTGCGGGCTGGCCATATCCATAGCTCTGCGATGGCCCGTCGCGGGGCTGTTCACGACCCTGATCATCTGCGGCTTTATCGCCTTCAACCTGATCATGACCAACCGCTATATCCGCCCCGCCAACCTCAAATCGAACGCGATCGACAGCCGGATCGGCGCCAGCCTTGCCGACGCCATCGCCGGCAACGCCGCGGTCAAGAGCTTTGGCGCCGAGGCCCGCGAGGTCGAGCGCTTCGGCCAGACCACCAGCGCCTGGCGCAACGCCATGATCAACACCTGGGACCGGTTCAACCTCATGGGACTGGGCCAGAATATTCTGTTGCTGGCGCTTCAGGCGGGTTTGAGCGCGCTGATGCTGCACCGCTGGGGGCAGGGCCTGGCCAGTCCCGGCGATGTGGCCTTCGCCATTACCGCCTTCATGCTGATGGCGGGCTATCTGCGCAATTTCGGCGAAATCGTGCGCAATCTGCAACGCGGTCTGGACGACACGATGGACGTGGCGGCCTATATTCGCCAGCCGCCGCAAGTGGCCGACCCCGCCTCGCCCGCCCCCTTCCATGCGGATGCGGGCGAAGTCCGGCTGGACGGTGTGACGTTTGAATATGCCGGCGCGGGCGCGGCGCTCTATCGCGATTTCAGCCTGACCATCCATCCCGGCGAAAGGATCGCTCTGGTCGGGCCCACGGGCGCGGGAAAATCCACCTTTGTGAAGCTGTTGCAGCGCCTCTATGACCTGAACGGCGGGCGCATCCTGATCGATGGTCAGGACATTGCCTCCGTGCGGCAATCGGACCTGAGGCGCGCCATCGCCGTGGTGCCGCAGGATCCGGCCCTGTTTCACCGCACGATCGCGGAGAACATCGCCTATGGCCGCCCCGACGCGACGCGCGACGAGGTGGAGCTGGCCGCCCGGCGCGCCCTGGCGCATGACTTCATCGAGACCCTGCCCAAGGGCTACGACACCCTGGTGGGCGAGCGCGGGGTCAAGCTGTCGGGCGGGGAGCGCCAACGCGTCGCCATCGCGCGCGCCTTCCTCGCCGACGCGCCCATTCTGGTGCTGGACGAGGCCACCTCCTCACTGGATGTGGAGACCGAAGGCAAGGTTCAGGCGGCGACAGAGGCCCTGATGCGCAACCGCACGACCATTGTCATCGCCCACCGCCTGTCCACCATCCGCTCTGCCGACCGGATACTGGTCTTCCAGCAGGGCCGGATCGTTGAGGAAGGCCGCCATGCGGAGCTGGTGCAGCAGGGCGGGGTCTATGCCCGACTGTCCGCGCTGGGGTCTGTGTAAGCCGTCGCTCAGTCATTGCCCTGGATCGCGTCGATCGGGATCGGCGCGGCGCCGCTCTCGATCGCGCTGACCTTGACAGCGGGATAGCCGACCGTGGCGTCGGGGCTGGCGCGCCAGGCGGCGACCACCAGGTCGCGCAGTTCCGCGGCGCCCACGGCCAGTCTTGCAACCGCGAAGCCCCTGGCCTGGTCCGGCTTTGCCGCCTTGAAGGCGCCAGCGGTCCACAGGGCGAACAGGGGCTCGACCTGAGCGCGGGTCGCCCCGATATAGTCGGCGGTTTCGGCCATGATCGACCCGTCCATGGCGCGTAGCGGGGCCATCGCGGCGCACACCTCCGAATCGCTCACGAATTGGTGGATGAACTCGCCTTCGAACGGGCCATGAATGCGCTCTGACGTATAGTTGTGCGGATTGGGATAGTCGCCCCAGGCGTTGAAATGGGTCGTGACATGCAGAGGCTGTGACGCATCGCCGACAAAGTGGCTCCAATAGCCCAGGTCGCGCAGGATCAGACCCTGGCGCAGCTTGAGATCCTTCACGAACCAGGCGCGCTGGGCCGCGTCGGCGCCGTGCGTCACGCCCATCTGGTCAATGCGGTAATAGGCGAAGTCCTTCACCAGCTGCTGCCAGCCGTCCACCACGGCGTAGGGCAGCCAGCCGACCTTGCCGGAGTCCGAGCCCTGAGCCCGAAGCGCCGCATCATAGTCAGCACGCGTGCGCGGCAGGGCCGCCAGCTCCGGACCGCCCGCAATGCGGCCATCATCGCCGACATTGACATAGTGGCCTGGATCCAGATCCGCATCATGGGGCTGCCCCGCGCCCTTGGAGCGGTCCGCCTCGCGCGCCAGCTCGCCAAGATCCCAGATGGCGTCGGCCGTGCGCAGAAAGGCGGGCGTCTCCGCCGGCAGGGCGCGAGCGGCGCACAGGCCGATAATCCTGTGACCCGAGGCGCCCCAGGCCCCGGCCTGAACGGCGGAGGACAACAGCAGCAGGGCCGTCAGACTTGCAACGCGCTTCACTTGGGTCACTCCACCACACTTGTCGAACCGGGCCGAAAGCTCAGTCCGGCCCCCGCAGAACATTATAGGCGTCCACCTTGCCCGTCTCTATGTCCAGGACCGAGGCGATCGGATAATTGACCTGCCCCTTCGCGCTTGCGCGCCAGGCGAAATTGATCAGATCACGGAGCATAGAGGCTGCGAGGCCCAGCCGGGCGGAGGCGAAGGCTGCGCCGCGCGGGTCCCCAGCCTTGAATCCACCTGCCTTTTCAAGCAGATACCACGGGCGCACCTGGGTTGAGGCTTGCGCCAGATAGGCGCCCACCGTCGCCTCGATCGAACCGTCCAGCGGGCGCGGCGGCGTCATGGCCAATTTCACATCCGCCAGCGCGACCGTCTGGGCCACATAGGCGCCTTCAAAGGCGATATGGACATGGGCGGTCGTGAAACCGTCGGGATTGGCGCCCTCTCCCCATCCGTCATGATGGATCGAAAGGTGCATCGGCTGCGTCGCATCGCCGACATAATGGGCCAGAAGTCCCGCATCCAGAACAAGCTGCGCCTCCCGGCGGCGCTGATCGGCGCTGAGCCAGGCGCGCCTGGTCGCATCCCGGCCCAGCCGGATCCCCGCCGCGTCCGCGCGCCAATAGACCATGTCCTTGGCCAGTTGCTGCCAGCTGTCGATGATCGCATAGGGCAGAAAGCCCACCGCTTCGGGGTCCGCGCCGGCCTTGCGCAGGGCGTCGGCGAAGGCGGCGCGGGTCGGGGGCAGCGCCGCAAAGCTCACCACGCCGCCCAGTCGCCCCGCGTCATCGGCATAGGCGAAATGCTGCACATCCCGCGCGGCGTCATGCACGGCGCCCGCCAGGCGCCAGCGATCCGGCTCCCGCGCCCATTCGGCCATGTCCGCAATCGCTTCAGGGCGATGCAGGAAGGCCGGGAGATCCGGTGAAAACCCCGCGCCCGCCGCCTGGGTGATCATGCGATGACCGGAGGATCCCCAGGCGCGCGCCGCCTCCGGGGACAGCAGGGCTGTGCAAGCCGCCATCACCATCAGTATACGGATCATAATCATCTCCGCTCAGCCATCTTCCGTCGGAGCGCTGGCGCCATAGGCGTCCATGGCCTCCATCGCCGCCTTGATGGCGACCTGTTCAACAGGATTGATGAAGGGATTCCAGACATCGACCAGCAAGATGATCCGCACCTCGTCGCTGTCGTTCCAGGCCTCGTGATTGATGGTGTCGTCAAACACCCAGGCCTCGCCCATCTTCCAAGGCCTGGTCTCATTGCCCACGCGGAAAAAGCACTGGTCCGGCATGATCAGCGGCAGGTGACAGACAAGCCGGGTATTGGACACGCCCGTATGGGGCGGGATGCGCGTGTGGGGCTTGAGCGCGGAGAACATGGCGTTCGGACCACGATTGCTGATCGAAGGCTGAGGCAATTTGCTCAGCGCCGCCATGGTCCTGGGGCAACGATCCGCATTCTGGTCATACCGGCGACCGCCCCGGACCAGGTGAAAGGCGCCCCAGTCCGGATTGTGGTTCAGATCCTTCCACTGATCCAACGGCAGGGTGGCGTCATATTCCACATAGGGGGTGAAGCCGGTAAAGCCCTCGTCTATGACGCCCAGCAATTCTTCGCGGATCTCGTCGGTCGCGGCCTCGAACGCTTCCAGCCAGGGAAAGAGATCGCGCTCGAAATATTCGTAATGAGGCAGGCCGGGATAATAGAACTGGACGGGTTCCTGAACATAGCGCGTGCGCAGATGCAGGGCGTCCTCGATAAAGAACCGGATTTTCTTCTGCTCGAAGGCGCTGCGCTGATGGGCGCCCTCTTCCACCGTTTTGGCCAGAAAGTCGCGCTTTGCGGCGATGTGGCGCGCGTGAACCTGCCGGGCGTGGCGCGTGGCGGCCAGGGTGGGCCCATCCAGCAGGGCTTCGTTTTCCGGCGCCTGGGTCAGGGCGATGCCGAACGCGTCGGCCGCGTCGGGATGATGGGTCTTTTCCATCAAGGTGGCGCGCATGAGCAGCGCAACATAGTGGCGGGGCGCAGCGATCAGGCCCCTGTCCAGCGCGTCCAGGGCCGCCTGCAGGTCACCGAGGCCGCGACAAACGGCCGCCAGTTTCAGCCAGGGCTCCACATGATCAGGATCAGCCTCGGCCAGTTGCGCCAGACAGCGCCGGGCCGTGTGGAAATCGCGCGCCTGCATGGCCGTGCGCGCGGCCTCGTCAAGCGCCTCCATCTCGATCTGAGTCAGACTGCCCGCCACGTCCGCGTCCCCATTGATGGTGAGTGGTGTGCGATCTTAGCAAGCTCTGCGCAATTAAGAATTGAGGCCGACGAACAAAAGACCGGCGCAAAAGGAAAGGGCGGCGGCTGTTTCCAGCCGCCGCCCCTGCCTTGTCTGGGACCTGATCTCGCTTAGAAGGCGGCGGAGATCG
>CAIOJR010000265.1 GCA_903858685.1 uncultured Caulobacterales bacterium
CGGCAAGCCGCTGTTCGCCGGTTCGGGCTATGCCGATCTCAGCGACATCGCGCTCTACTACATCGGCGGCATCATCAAGCATGCCAAGGCGATCAACGCCTTCTCCAACCCGCTGACCAACAGCTACAAGCGCCTGGTGCCGGGCTATGAAGCCCCGGTGAAGCTGGCCTATTCGGCCCGCAACCGCTCCGCCTCGATCCGTATCCCCTGGGTGTCCTCGCCCAAGGGCAAGCGCATCGAAACGCGCTTCCCCGACCCGATGGGCAACCCCTATCTGACCTTCGTGGCCCTGCTGATGGCTGGCCTCGACGGCATCGAAAACCGGATCGATCCCGGCCCGGCCATGGACAAGAACCTCTACGACCTGCCGCCGGAAGAGCAAAAGACGGTGCCGGAAGTGTGCGGCTCGCTGCGTGAAGCCCTGGAAAACCTCGACAAGGACCGCGCCTTCCTCAAGAAGGGCGGCGTGATGGACGACGACTTCATCGACGCCTTTATCGAGCTGAAGATGGAAGAAGTCACCCGCTTCGAAATCACCCCTCACCCGGTTGAGTTCGACATGTATTACAGCCTCTGATCCTTAAGACTCAGATGCGGAAAAGGCCGGGGCGCAATCCCCGGCCTTTTTTGTTTGGGCCGTATGAGTGGCCCATAGGCCAGCGATATTCCTCCCGATGGTCGCAAAATAATTGCCGCCTGAAGACCCCAACCCAAAAAACTTATCCCCGCCCCCTGTGCCGCCCCCATACTGTTCGGCGTCCCTGTCGCTGGGGAGAGCGCCTTTGGATCCGGCTCTATCGGCGGCGGCGGGGAACGGTTGAGCGGAGGCGGATCAGCCAGACGGCGGCGGTTGAAACGGACGGGCGAGGCATAGCCCCCGGCCCGCGATCTCAAGGCCCGATGATCCGTCAGAGGACGAGGGACGTAAACTCGCCCATCCGGCGCCTGCCGAGGCGTCGGCCCGTCCGGGGGTGCGCGGTGAAAGGCCGAACAAGCCTGCGCGCCAAGGCCTTCGGGAAAACAGCCGTGCGAAGCGCACCCGCCTCGTCAAAACGGTACTCTGTCTGCCCTGTTCCGGGCGCGGCCCGGGCGCTTCGCCGCTCTCCCCTCCACCGTTCGCTGAGGATATCCGCAGCGAGGCCGCGAAACCGCGCCCATAGACAGGAGCGCCCATGCCCCTCCTTGACGCCCATTTTATTGAACAGGCCCGCCTGCGGATCGAGGCGATGCGGACCCGCCCCCTTCCCCCGCTGAAACCCAGCCACAGGCGAAACCCGCCCAGCCTCAATCCCCGCCGCACAATGGGGCCAAAGCCCCGGCCCAAGGCGTCGGCCAAACCAAAGAAGACGGCGAAACCGCGAAAGCCTTTGCGGACTCAATAGCTCTTGGGCAGGCCCAGCACGCGTTCAGCGATGAAGTTCAGAATCATTTCGCGGCTGACCGGTGCAATGCGGGCGATCATGGACTCGCGGAAATAGCGCTCCACATCATATTCCTTCGCATAGCCCATGCCGCCATGGGCCAGAACCGAGGCTTCACAGGCGTGGAACCCCGCCTCGGCGCCCAGAAATTTGGACGCATTGGCCTCCGCCCCGCATTCGCGGCCTGCGTCATAGAGGGCGGCGGCCTTGAAGGCCAGAAGATTGGCGGCCTCAAGCTCCGCCCAGGATTTCGCCAGGGGATGCTGGATCCCCTGGTTCTGGCCGATCGGGCGGCCAAACACCACGCGCTCCTTGGCGTATTGGGCCGCCTTGCGCAGCGCCGCGCGCCCCAGCCCCACGGCCTCTGCGGCGAACAGCACGCGTTCAGGATTGAGGCCCTGCAACAGATATTTGAAGCCCTGTCCTTCCTGCCCGATCAGGGCCTCCTGCGGGACCAGCAGGTCGTCGAGGAACAGGGTGTTACATTCAACGGCCTTGCGCCCCATCTTGGGAATAGGCTTGGCCTCGATCCTTGTGCGGTCAAAGTCGCAATAGAACAGGGACAGCCCCTCGGTCGGCTTCTTCACCTCGTCCTTGGGCGTGGTGCGGGCGATGATCAGGATCTTGTTGGCGCGCTGGGCCGAGGTCGTCCAGATCTTGCGCCCGTTGATGCGATAGCCGTCGGCGGTGCGCACGGCCCGTGTTTCCAGACTGGAGGTGTCGAGGCCCGAATTGGGTTCGGTCACGGCGAAACACATCTTGTGCTCGCCCGAAATGATGCGCGGCAGGGCGTCCTGACGCTGCGCATCGGTTCCATATTTGACGATCGGCATGGCGCCGAAAATGTTCAGATGGATGGACGAGGCGCCGGTAAAGCCCGCCCCGCTTTCGGTGACGGTCTGCATGACGATGGAGGCTTCGGTCAGGCCAAGGCCCGCGCCCCCCACGGACTCCGGCATGGCCACGCCCAGCCAGCCGCCTTGCGCCATGGCCGCCACAAAAGCCTCCGGGAAGGCGCCCGTCTCATCGGTCTCGCGCCAGTAATCGTCTGTGAACTGGCTACAGACCCGCGCCACGGCCTCACGGATCGCTTCCTGTTCGTCGCTCAGCCAAAATCCCGACACGCACGTTCCCCCGATATCTTGTCAGCCGCACGTCCGGATGAAACGCTTTGGCGCCATGGTCCCGGCATGAACGCCAGGGTCTTCCCCCGCCAGATAGGCGCAGATCATGTCCGCGACAAGCGGGGCCAGCAGCCAGCCATTGCGCCTCATGCCGGTCGCCAGAAACAGGCCGGGGAAGGACGAGGCCGGCCCCACCATCGGCGCCCCGTCGGGCGTCGCCGCCCGGATGGCCGCCAGACCGACATGCGGTCGGTCTTTCAGGCCCGGCGCAAAGGCTGTGGCGGCCGCCATCAGTCGCGAAAGACTGGCAACGTCGGTCACAGCCTCGGTTTCACCGGGCTCCATGGTGGCGCCGATCATGGCGCCGCCGCCCCGCTGCGGCGCTACATAGGCGCCAGGACCGCGGACACAGGGCCCATTGTCGCCAATCCCGGCGTCAAGGGCCCGCACGATCTGCCCGCGAATGGGCGCCATAAGGCCAAGCTCCGGCGCCGCCTCAGCAAAGGAAACGCCCCCATAACCCGTCGCCAGAACCACACAAGCGGCGCTGAGCCGCACATCGTCCCGCCAGAACGCGCCGTCGCGCCACCCCGCCCGTCCTGCCGTCAGCTCACCGCCCGCCGCCTGAAGGGCGCAGCGCAACGCCGCCAGCGCCTGTGCGGGCGTGACGCAGGCCTCTGCGGGCGCATAGGCGATATGCAGGTCCAGGTCATGGGCCAGCCACGGCGCCAATTCGCGCGCCTGAACCGGCGTCACCGTTTCCACTCCGGATCGCAATCCCGTCTCGCAGGACGACAGCCACAGACAGCCCCGCCGCTGAAGCCCCAAGCCGAACTGATCTGCAAACCCGGGCCAAAGCCCAGCCGCCCCAGTCAATGCGGCCTCAAGGCTGGCGGACATGGGATCGGTCGCGGCCTCCATCACCGGCGCAATCATTCCAGCCGCAACATCCGACGCGCTAAGGCCTTCCGACGGCGCCACGACCTGCGTCCTCAGTCCGCGCGACTGCAGACGCACCGCCACAGACAGCCCGATCACCCCCGCGCCGATCACCAGCACATCCGGTCTAGAAAAGGTCATTCCGGCTCACAGGCGTCCCGTTGTCGCAGCCTGACCGAAAATGATCAGGCCGCGCCCTGTGTCCACCGCCGACGCGCCTGTGTCCAGCCTTGAGAAAAATCGGAGGCTGCGCCCTGCTCCTGGAAGATCACAACCTTGACCGCACCGCTGACCGAGGGGTCCGAACGCACCATCAGAAAGGGAGCGTCTTCGCAGGCCCGCACCAGTTCCTGGGCGCAACGCTCAATAAAGCTGTCCAGATAGCGGCCGAACAGGCGATCCTCTTCACCAGAGGTCACAGGCACCGTTACGATCACATCAGCCATGAGCCCTCCCGAAAGGCAGGCGCTGCCGGAAGCCTGCCCCGCACGTTTTGCGACCCAGACCTCCATCGAATGCCGCAGTGCAGCAATCAATTCAATCTAAGTCCCAGACTCCAAAGAGGTCAAGGCGCAAATCAACAATTCCAGACCCGGAAAAGGCGACCAACATGGCCGAATAGATATTCTTGTTCAATAGGTTGAGGCGCAGCTGCCGCAGAGGTGCAAACCCGCGAATAAGACGCCTCTCCCCATATTGCACCTGCGCTGTCACCAAGGCGCCACAGCCCCGAGGCAATGATGGAACTCGACCTGCACGCTGATCAGAGCCACATGTCGTCCATGACGACACCGCCTCACATTGCCCGTCCAAAGGGCGCCGCAGCAGAAGTTTTTGTCGCATTTTTGCGACTTGGACTAACAAGCTTTGGCGGACCAGCAGCGCATCTTGGCTATTTCCGAAACGAATTCGTGGGGCGTCGCGGCTGGCTGGACGACCAGGCCTATGCCGACCTGATCGCCCTTTGCCAGTTCCTGCCAGGACCGGCTTCGAGTCAGGTTGGCTTCACGATCGGGCTTCACCGGGCGGGTCCGCTCGGCGCACTGGCGGCATGGGCGGGCTTCACCCTGCCTTCCGCCCTGCTGATGACGACATTGGCCCTGAGCGCGCCGGCCTTGAGCCAAGGCATCAGCCCCGCTATGGCGAGCGCGGCCATCCATGGCCTGAAACTGGCGGCGGTCGCGATTGTCGCTCAAGCGGTCTGGGGCATGGCGCGCAGCCTGGCGCCGGATCGCACCAGAGCGACCCTCGCCCTTTTCGGGCTGGCTCTGACCACATTGGTTCCCGGCGCAATGGGACAGATCGGCGCCATCCTTCTGGGCGCATCAGGCGCAATATTGCTGCTGAGAAAGGCGGCGGCTTCAGAGACTTCCAGCCTCATGGACATCAGTCTGCCTGTCAGCCGCACGGCGGGACTCGTCAGCCTGGGTCTGTTCGCCCTTCTCCTGCTCGTCCCGCCGATCCTGCAGCCCGTCCTGCACAGCCGCAACCTCGCCGTCTTCGACGCCTTTTACCGGTCTGGCGCTTTGGTGTTCGGAGGGGGCCATGTCGTGTTGCCCCTCTTGAAGTCCCAACTCGTCGACACGGGCTGGCTGGGGACCGAACCCTTTTTGAGCGGCTATGCCCTGGCTCAAGCCATCCCGGGACCGCTCTTCACCCTGTCCGCCTATCTGGGCGCCATTCTCAAGACCGGTCCCAATGGCGTCTTCGGGGCGGTCCTGGCGCTTATCGCCATCTTCCTGCCAGGCCTGCTGATCCTTGTCGCAGCCCTGCCGTTCTGGAGCCGCCTGAGGGGATTGCGATGGGCGCAGCACGCCATGAAGGGCGCCAATGCGGCGGTCGTGGGTCTGCTGGGCAGCGTTCTCTACAACCCGCTCTGGATCGGTTCGATCCATTCGCCATTTGATTTTCTGGTCGTCGCCGCCGCCCTGATCGGGCTCACAAGGTGGAACTGTCCGCCTCTGATCGTCGTACTTGCCTGCCTGGCGTCTGGTCTTGCGGGCTTGTGATGAGAACGGAACAAAGTGAGGCCGTAAAACTGTAACATGGACTGTAAAACAGGTCGAAGACGTCAAAACGCCTCAAGCACCGGCCACAAAAAAGCCCCTGATAAATCAGGGGCTTAAATGGTACCACCTCTCAGGTTCGAACTGAGGACCTCCAGAGCCACAATCTGGCGCTCTAACCAACTGAGCTAAGGCGGCGCGA
>CAIOJR010000266.1 GCA_903858685.1 uncultured Caulobacterales bacterium
CGACCTGTTCCGGCGCATCCTGGAAATGATCGGCGACCTGCGCAGCCGACAGGTCGCGCGATGTTGACGCCCGAGGCGACCGAGACCCCGATCCCGCTGACGGGCGAGGTGCGCCCGAAAATCGGCCCGACCGCGCAAACAGGCTCGCGGACCGCTTTGGATGACGCTGATTGGGCGGGATCGGCCCAAACGCTACGAAAGGGGAGTGGACAATGCGGCCATATCCGCCATTCTGCGGATCCAGAAGGCCGGACGGGCCGTCCATCTGGGGAATGTCAGATAACAACTCATGAATTTAATTTAATACGACCACACATTGACCAATGCTCAGGCGATGGATCTTATGAAGTAAATTTTGCCCGGGTGCTGAAATGAAAATCTGGAGAGCGGTTTCAAGCGTATCATTCCTGCGCCTGTTCGTGCTGGGCTTCCTGATTTTACTGAGCTACGGCTTGGCGAATACGGCAATGTTCATCGGAATGCGCGCCCTGGCGGAACCTATCAAGAGTGAGGCGCGTCTGGCCGTCGCCTTGTTGGGCGCCCTCGTCACCATCGGCCTCTACAGACTGGTCGTCCGTGGTCTGGAACAGCGTCGCGCCAGCGAGTTGGACCTTAAGCTCGGCGACGCACTGATCGGACTGGGGACGGGCTGTGCGCTCATCAGCGGCGTCTATGTCGCCTTCATGGCCCTCGGAAACACTTCGTATGAAGGGTACGAGGGCGCTTCAGGCGTATTGAAATGGATCGGCTTGGCGGTGATCTCGGGGGTGTGTGAAGAAATCCTGTTTCGTGGGGTGTTGTTCAGACTCTGCGAAGATATGGGCGGGACATTGTTCGCACTGGTCGTCTCTGCAGCGTTCTTCGGAGGCGTGCATCTGGGCAATCCCCACGCCACGCTCTTCAGCGCCGGAGCGATTGCTGTGGAAGCGGGTATCTTGCTGGCCGCCGTCTACGCGATGACCCGCAATCTCTGGATGGCCATCGGATTGCACATCGGATGGAATTTCACCGAAGGCGGCGTTTTCGGCGCCGCCGACTCCGGCATCAAAGGCGACGGGCTGTTTCGTTTCCCGCTGCATGGCCCGGACTGGATCACAGGCGGCGCCTTCGGTCCCGAAAACTCCGTGATTACGGTCATAATCTGCACAGCCGCCGGGCTGATCTTTCTGGCCGTTGCGGTTCGTCGCGGAAACTGGAAATCTCTGCAGTGGCGCTGGCGCGGGCCGGCTCCGGCGCCGTGATATCGGCCTTGAAACCGAGGCGAGCGGATCGGCTGAGACGGGCGCCCGTTTTCGGGTGATGGGGTGAACAGGTCGGAACTTTAAGCGCTTCAGCGTCGAGGGCGCCGCCCCAGGTCTGGCGTTTCGTCTCGACCCGCGTTAGCAGACCCCCATGATCCGCCTCGACAATATCTCCAAGCAGAACGGCCACCAGATCCTGTTCATCGAGGCTTCGATGGGCGTCCAGAAGGGGGAGAAGGTGGGGCTTGTCGGTTAAATTAGCTATGTATCGAAAAAGAGGCTAATTCGACCAGCATTTTTTTTGCCACAAGGGGCCCAACACCGCATGTGCCCACCTAAATTCGCACTAAGTGACTTAGTTTGTGTCGGCGCAGAAAATCCATTAACGTATTGAATAGTATCGGGTTATCTCTTAAAATCATTGTGTGTCATTTGGTGCCGACTAACACAATTTAGCTCACTATACCCTCCGAAGGCAAAGGTCACACGTTCGAATCGTGTCGGGTGCGCCATTTCCGAACCAAACTACTAATATTCGCCGCTCCCGCGGCCCTGCCGGCGATGACCTCGGCAAGAGACGCCCTGTCGCCGCTGATGCGGATCCGGTCGTCGTCCACCTCGATGTTGGAGATGACGGTGCGGAGATAGCCCCGGCGGGCCTGCACGTCGCCGTCATCCAGCTTCTGACGCATCAGCTCAGCAAACGCCTCGATCCGGTCTGGCGTGATGTCGTTCCGGGCAACGGCCTGCTGAGCGATCCGTTCAAGAGAGGCGACCGCGATGTCCCGCTCGTCCTTCAGGGCCACGATCCGGGCCTTCAGGTCATCATCTAGCTCGACCACCCCCTCCTCGATGGCGCGGTAGAGGCGGGCCAGCTTGTCCTTGGCCTGTGCGACCTGCGAGTCTAGGGACCGGCGACGCTCGGCTACGGCGACGTCCTTCGCGGCGCTGCGTTCAAGCAAGGCCTCGAGGATGAATGACAGGCGCTCCGGCGTGAGGAGCTTCTCCTGAACGT
This sequence comes from uncultured Caulobacterales bacterium, assembly GCA_903858685.1. GTDB lineage: Bacteria > Pseudomonadota > Alphaproteobacteria > Caulobacterales > Caulobacteraceae > CAIMFV01. The sequence goes on from CAIOJR010000266.1 coordinate 2,257, forward strand.
GGTCCACGACCAGGTTGTCCAGCTTGGCCGTGGGGATGTGCCGTCCCTTGC
>CAIOJR010000267.1 GCA_903858685.1 uncultured Caulobacterales bacterium
GATGTTTTGAAAATTGGCGCACCCGACACGATTCGAACGTGTGACCTTTGCCTTCGGAGGGCAACGCTCTATCCAGCTGAGCTACGGGTGCGTCTTTTGGCTGGCGGGGCCGGGGCGCCGCGAGGAGGGGGAACCTAGCGCAATGGGCGCCAGGTCTCAATAGGGAGCGGTGAAATCAGTAGTCGGTCGGGGCGGCAGCCTTGGGGTCGTTATAGGTGAGGGCGAGGAAGACGTCCTCGAGGTCCGGCTCTTCGGTCGCGAGATCCTGAATGCCGACGCCAGCGGCGCGCACGGCGGCCAGCACGTCCTCGACGCTTGAATCCTGCGCACGGAAGGTGACGGCCAGGCGGCCGTCGGGGCGCAGTTTGGACTCGTATCCATTGAGCGGCGGGGCGGCGGCCACGGGCGCCTTGGGCGTGATCAGAACAGCGCGGCTGTCAAAGCGCTTCAGGAGGTCCACGGTCGGTTCGCAGGCCACCACTTCGCCCCGGTTGATGATGGCGATCGTGTCGCACAGCGCCTGGGCCTCTTCCAGATAGTGGGTGGTGAGCACAATGGTCACGCCCAGGTCGTTGAGACTCTGCACATAGGCCCAGAGCTGGCGGCGCAGCTCGACGTCCACCCCGGCGGTCGGCTCGTCAAGGATCAGGATGGGCGGGTTGTGCACCATGGCCTTGGCCACCATCAATCGTCGCTTCATCCCTCCGGACAACTGGCGCACATAGGCGTCGGCCTTGTCGCCCAGACCGAGAGCATTGAGAATTTCGTCGGTGCGGCGCTCGCCCTTGGGCACGCCGTACATGCCCGCTTGCGTCTCAAGACTTTCGCGCGGTGTGAAGAAGACGTCGGCGGCCAGTTCCTGCGGCACCACGCCGATGGCGGCGCGGGCGGAGCGGGGATGGGCGTCAATGTCGATGCCCCAGACCTTCACATCGCCTGAGGTCTTGTTCACCAGACCCGCCAGAATGTTGATGAAGGTGGACTTGCCCGCCCCGTTTGGTCCCAGCAGCCCGAAGATCGAGCCGCGAGGGATCGCCAGATCAATACCCTTCAGCGCAGTCTTGGCCGGCGCGGTCTTGGACGCGGGATAGGTCTTGATCAGACCCCTGGCTTCGATGGCCCAGTCGGGGAGTTGTGTCGCAGGCTGGGACATGGCGTCTGTGCTTTGGCTATGAGGGCCGCATTCGTCTGCGCAAATACGCAAGCGCGAGCCCTTGGGTGAATTGACGGGGCGGACGCCCTCGCGCATTAGGTAGGGCCGTTCCCGAGCCTTGCCAAGCTGGAGCCCGTCACTTGATGTCGCGCCAATTCGTCGTCCCTGCCGAAACTGATGCTCCCGCTGCGCCGGAGGTGATCGAGGTCCACACCCATCGCATCGCATGTGACGGCGGCGGCGGCGCTCTGGGCCATCCGCTGATCTATCTGGAACTGGGCGACAAGCCCTATGTCGAATGCCCTTATTGCGACCGACGCTTTGTCCCCGCGGGCGACGCCGCGCACTGATGGCGTGTTCGTGGACTTCAGTGATTGACCCGATGGTCGCGGGTCCCTAAAGCGCGCGCAGACCTCGCCAAGCCAGCGCGCTTTTTCCATTCCAACGCCCATATGTTCCCGGCGCTTTTTAGGAGATGATCATGGCCAATGCCAGCCATCCGTCCGTGAAGAAGGTGGTGCTCGCCTATTCGGGCGGTCTGGACACATCCATCATTCTGAAGTGGCTTCAGACTGAATATGGCGCGGAGGTCGTGACCTTCACCGCCGATCTGGGCCAGGGCGAGGAGATCGAGCCTGCACGCGCCAAGGCGCTGGCCGCAGGCGTCAAGCCGCAGAACATCTTCATTGAGGATGTTCGCGAAGAGTTTGTGCGCGACTATGTGTTTCCGATGTTCCGCGCCAATACGGTCTATGAGGGACAGTACCTTCTGGGCACCTCGATCGCGCGGCCGCTGATCGCCAAGAAGCAGATCGAGATCGCCCGCAAGGTTGGTGCAGACGCGGTCAGCCACGGCGCCACCGGCAAGGGCAATGACCAGGTTCGTTTTGAACTGGCCTACTACCATTTCAACCCCGCTATCAAGGTAATTGCCCCGTGGCGTGAATGGGATCTGAACAGCCGTCTGGCGCTGATCGA
>CAIOJR010000268.1 GCA_903858685.1 uncultured Caulobacterales bacterium
CCGTTCGATACGGACTGAGACCTGATCCGCATAGCCGAGACGCAGCAATCTGACAACGCTGTCATTGATCAAATTCGTCATCTCGACCCGATGACGCCTCGCAATCGCCAAATCACTCGGCTTGACCTAGCGGAAGGCGCGACGAATGGCTAGTTGCTTTGGTGTACGATCTAGTTCCTTTGCCGCACGACATAGTCACGGCGATCGGCAAAGCCAAGGATGGTTCGGGCGCGCTCTTCCAGAAGATCACGAGACAGATTGGAGTCGCTCAACAGCCTCACCTCTGTCTGCAATTGTTGACGCTCCGCCCGCAGGGTCTGAAGCTGGCGGGTCCGCGCAACGAGTGCTGCATTAAGCCTTGCATGGCTGAGAAGCCCACGATCGCCTGTCAGTGCGCTGACACCGAAATAGAAGATCAGGACAGCAAAAAGCGCTGCGGGAATATAGGGGCGAACTCGAGCGAACACTTACAGCTCCATCCGGCCATTCTGGCAAATCAGAACACCCACGTTTTGTGGCGTGTCACAATTTCGCCCAATACCCTTAAACGAGTGTAAATAATCGCCCGTTACGCCTGATTCTAAACAGGTTCTCCCTCAACCTCGGCGTTAGCCGAGGTTCAGGGCGCCCAACCCCGCATATATGGCCTGATCGCCCAGCTCCTGTTCGATGCGCAGCAGCTGATTGTATTTGGCCAGCCGGTCCGAGCGCGCGAGCGAACCGGTCTTGATCTGCCCACAATTGGTGGCCACCGCCAGATCAGCAATGGTGGAATCCTCGGTCTCGCCCGAACGGTGGGACATGACGGCGGTGTAGCTGGCGCGCTGAGCCATGGAGACCGCATCCAGGGTTTCAGACAGGGTGCCGATCTGGTTGACCTTCACCAGAATGGAGTTCGCCAGACCGTCCTTGATCCCTTGCGCCAGACGCACAGGATTGGTGACGAACAGATCGTCGCCGACCAGCTGAATCTTCTTGCCCAGCGCGGCCGTCAGCGCCGCCCAGCCCTCGAAATCGTCTTCGGCGCAGCCATCCTCTATCGACACTATGGGAAATTTCGCCGCCAGATCGGCCAGATAGGCGACCATGCCGTCACGGTCGAGCACCTTGCCCTCGCCTTCCAGATGGTACTTGCCGCCCTTGAAGAACTCTGTCGAAGCGACGTCCAGAGCCAGCCAGAAGTCTTTGCCCGCCTTGTAACCCGCCTGCTCGCCCGCCTTCATGATGAACTCAAGCGCGGCTTCCGCAGAGGCCAGATTGGGGGCGAACCCCCCTTCATCGCCGACATTGGTGTTGTGGCCGGCGTCCTTCAAAGCCTTCTTCAGGGCGTGGAAGATCTCGGCGCCCATGCGCAGCCCTTCGGAGAAGGTCGGCGCGCCCGCCGGCGCCAGCATGAACTCCTGGATGTCGATCGGATTATCAGCGTGAGCGCCGCCATTGATGATGTTCATCAACGGCACAGGCAGCACGCGAGCCTGAACGCCGCCCACATAGCGATAAAGTTCAAGACCAGAGCTGGCCGCCGCCGCGCGGGCGGTCGCGAGCGAGACGCCCAGAATGGCGTTGGCGCCCAGACGGCTCTTGTTGGCGGTCCCGTCCAGGGCGATCAGGGTGTTGTCGATCCGGCGCTGGTCCTCGGCCTCGAAGCCGGACAGGGTGTCGAAGATCTC
>CAIOJR010000269.1 GCA_903858685.1 uncultured Caulobacterales bacterium
ATCTGGGCGCCTGGCCCTGGCCGAGCCGTCTGGTCCGGTCGAGGCCTTTCTGGCGGCGGCTCTGGTTCAGCTTCGCGCCCGCTCCGAGGCTAATCCCGGCGCGGATCTGGGTCTGGAATGCGCGGCCCGGCCGGTGGTGGATGTGGTGAAAGCGGCGGCGCCACAGGCGGCTCTGGCTCTGGCGGCGGTGGAAAAGCCGCTTCTGACCCTGGCGCGCGCACTCGAAACCCTGCTGGACGAGGAGAGCGACACCCTGTCCGGCGCGGACCGGGGCCGGATTGAGGGCGCCCTGCGCGGGCTGGACCGGCGTGCGCGGATGCAGCTTCCGGCCTGGCGCGCCATGCTGGCCGGTTTGCAGGATGAGACGGGCGATCCCGACTTTGTCGACTGGTTCGAAGCGGTCTTTTCCCATGGCCGCATCGCCGACGCCGCCCTTCGCCGTCACTGGGTCGATCCAACCGAACCCCTGGCGGGCGCAGTGCTGCGTCCCGCCCATGGGGTGCTGGTGACCAGCGCCACGCTCAGCGACCCCGGCCATGAGGCGCCATTTGCCCTGGCCGAGCTTCGCACCGGCGCCGCGCGGCTGGAGGAGGCGCCCAGGATCCTGCGCCTGACCTCGCCGTTCGACTACGCCCATCAGTCGCGCGCCATTGTGGTGACCGATGTGGGCAAGAACGATCCCAAACAGGTGGCGGCGGCCATGCGCGAGCTGTTTCTGGCCTCTGGCGGCGGCGGGCTTGGCATCTTCACCGCCATTCGCCGTCTGCGCGCGGTGCATGAGCGCATCGCCGGTCCGCTGGCCGACAAGGGTCTGGCCCTCTATGCCCAGCATGTGGATCAGCTGGAGGTCGGCGCGCTGGTCGACATTTTCCGGGCCGAGGAAGACTCGTGCCTCTTGGGCACCGACGCTGTGCGCGACGGGGTGGACGTGCCGGGCCGGGCGCTGCGCCTGATCTGTTTTGACCGCGCGCCCTGGCCAAGGCCGGATCTGTTGCACAAGGCAAGGCGCGAGCGATTTGGCGGACGCAACTATGACGACAGCGTGGCCCGCGCCCGCATTGCCCAGGCCTTCGGCCGCCTGATCCGCCGCGCCGACGACCGCGGCGTCTTCGTCATGCTGGACCCCGCCAGCCCCACCCGCCTCTTCTCCGGCCTGCCCGAGGGGGTGGAGGTCCAGCGCATGGGCCTCGTCGATGCGATCGAGGCGGTGAAGGCGTTTGTGGGTTGAGGTCTGCGGCGCCGTGTTCAATCGCGGACTGAGCAGGCCTCAGCTGATTCGACGCATGGCCGACGAATCGCCTCGCGCGGGGAGGCGAGATCTATCCAGCCCCGGCCCCAGCCAGATCCTGCGGCCGCGTCAGCCGCAGGAAGCGTCCGCACATCAGGACCGCCGCCACGGCCAGACCGAAGGCCAGGCCGATCCAGACCCCAAGGCCCGCCATCTTCAGATAGACGCCCAACAGGATGCAGACCGGCGCGCCCGCCAGCCAATAGCTGGCGGCGGCGATGATCATGGGCGCGCGGGCGTCCTTCATCCCGCGCAGGCTCAGATTGCCCACCACCTGCAAGGCGTCGACGAGCTGAAAGATCCCCGCCACCATCAGGAACTGGGCGGTCAGGGCGATGACCTGCATGTCCTGGGCATTGCGGCCGGAGACGTAGAACTCCGCAATCCGCCGCCCCCCGGTCAGCATGAACAGCGCCGTCAGGCCCGCCAGAGCCGTACAGGCCGCCATGGCCACCAGACCGGCGCGCCGGGCGCCGGGCGTATCGCCGCCGCCCGCGAACTGGCCCACCCGCACGGTCGCCGCCATGGCCACGCCCAGCGGGATCATGAAGGTGAAGGAGGCGACATTCAGGGCGATCTGGTGGGCGGCCAGAGGCGACGACCCGAACGTGCCGACCACCAGGGTCATGACATTGAACAGCATGGCCTCGAACAGCATGGTCAGGCCGATGGGCGCGCCCAGTCGGAACAGCTCGCTCAACACCTTTGGCCTGGCCCGGTGAGCGCGCCGGTAGAGGCGATAGGCGCGCAGGTCGGGCGTCATCTCGATCAGCACCGCCAGAGCCGCAAAGGCGAAGACCGCGGAGCTGGAGGTGGCGAGCCCCCCGCCTACAATGCCCAGAGCGGGCAGGCCGAACTTGCCGAAGATCAGCGCATAGCCCGCCAGACCATTCCAGAAGATCGACGCCACCATGACCCACAGACCCACCTTGGGATGGTCGAGTGCGGTGGTGAAATTGCGCAGGACCTGAAAGCCGATGGCGAAGGGCAGGCCAAAGCACAGCATGGCTGTAAAGCGTCCCGCGTCCGCCGCCAGCGACGGGTCCTGCCCCAGATGGGTGAGGATGGTGCGGCCAAACAGCAGAATGACGGCCAGAGGCGCCGTGGTCATCAAGGTGGACCACAGGCCCATCCGCACGGCGGCGCGCACGCCCGCCCGGATCTGGTGCGGACGCCCGGCCTTGGCGCCGGTCAGCTGCGCCACCATGGGCGAGATGGCCTGGGCCGGACCCGTCGCGGCGAGCCAGCAGAAATAATAGACGGTGTTGCCAATGGCCGCCGCCGCGAGCGCGTGGGTGCTCAGCCGGCCCAGCAACAGGACGTCTGTGGTCATGATCGCCATCTGGGCCAGCTGGGTCAGGATCAGCGGTCCGGCCAGCCGCATCAGGGCGCGCAGCTCCACGGTCCAGGCATGGCCCTCATCTTCGAAGCGGGCGACGGACCTGACGCTATTTATCTGCTTTTCTTCAACTTTTAACATGACGACTCTCACGGTCGGACAGATCGAGAAGCCGAGCAATGCACCACTGGATCAGGGGATTTCACAACCCTTCCGGAGCGCATCGCTCGGAAAGGGTGGGCGCCTTGGCCTGTAATCAGGCTGTCGGGCTTACGCCTTGCGAGCAATATCCTGCACGGCCTGGACCTCGAAAGGCCAGACCGGCGGTCGAGCGCAGTTTGTTTGCGTCGATGCTCATGGTTACAGGGCGTCTTTTAGAACGAGCCGCAGGCTCAGGATCCACAGACGTTAGGTCAGGCCCCGCAACCGGTCAAGCCGACGCCTCAGGATGCGCCGGTCCCGCGTCAATTGCGCAACACTGGCGCTTTGCACGCCAATTTCATTTGCGCCAGGCTCAAGGCCCGATAGGTTCTGGGCGACAATAATGGGAGGCGGCCAAAAATGGCGATTTCACTCTATGATCTCAGCGTCGTGTCGTTCCAGCAGGTGCTGGGCGCGGTATCGGGCGTGATGGACCGGGGACTGGCGCATTGCGTCGATAACGGCCTGGATGTGAACGAGATTGTCGAAGCGCGTCTGCATCCGGACATGCTGCCCTTCAGCTTCCAGATCCGCTCGGTGGTCCACCACTCGATCGAAGCAATTGACGAGGCCAGGAGCGGCGTCGCCGGTCCGCCCGGCGCTACCGCGCCTCTGGACTATGCCGGTCTGCAAAAGCTGGTCGCCGACGCCAGCGCGGCGCTCGCCAAGGTCACGCCCGACGAGGTCAATGCCCTGCAAGGCCGCGACGTGGTGTTCAAGATGTCCAATTTCGCCATACCCTTCACGGCGGAGAACTTCCTGATGAGCTTCTCCATCCCCAACCTGCATTTCCACGCCACGACCGCCTATGATATTTTGCGGGTGCGCGGCGTGCCTCTGGGCAAGCGCGACTATCTCGGCGCGCTGCGCATCAAGTCCTGAACTGCGCTTGAACGTGCTTCCGTCAGCCCTGCGCAGACGCCCGGACTTCGCAATCGCGCTCAGTCCGGTTACAAGCGCGCATGGCTGAAGGTGATCAATCTGCAAAAGCGGCGTCGCCCCCCACCGGCGTGGGGCGCGGCTTCCTCTATGACATGTGGTACTTCGCGGCCCTGTCCGACGATTTGAAGCCCGGCGCGCTGAAGCGTTATGAGCTTCTGGGCGAGCCGGTGCTGCTGGGTCGCGACAAGGCGGGCCAGGCCTATGCCCTGCGCGACATCTGCCCGCATCGGGCCGCGCCCCTGTCGGCGGGCCGGGTGGTGAAGGACGATCAGGGCGCCCAGGCCGTGGAATGCCCCTATCATGGCTGGCTGTTTCGCACATCCGACGGCGCCTGCTCAAAGATCCCGTCTCTGGTGGAGGGGCAGGGGATCGAGAGCGAGCGTATCCGCGTGCGTCGCTGGCCGGTGGCGGAGAGCCAGGGCATGGTCTGGATCTTCATGACCTCCAGTCCCGATGTGACGCCGGACGAGTCGCCGCCCGTCTTTGACGGCGTGGTCGGCGGTCGCCCCAAGCTTGTCGACCGTATGGATTTCGACAGCCATATCGACCACGCGGTGGTGGGCCTGATGGACCCCGCTCACGGCCCCTATGTGCATCAGCAATGGTGGTGGCGCTCCTCGCGCAGCCAGCATGACAAGCAAAAGCGCTTTGAGCCCCGCCCTTTCGGCTTTTCCATGGTGCGGCACGAGCCGTCAAAGAACAGCCGCGCCTACGCCATTTTGGGCGGCGAACCCCTGACCGAGATCACCTTCCGCCTGCCCGGCCTGCGCTGGGAGCATATTGTTGTGGGCAAGCGTCAGGTTCTGGCCCTGACCTGTCTCACCCCGGTGAGCGAGACCAAAACCCGCATCACCCAGCTCATCTGGTCCGACCACCCGGCCTTCTTGATCCTCAAGCCCCTGATCAAGGCGGGGGCCCGGCGCTTCCTGCAACAGGACGCCGACATGGTGAACCTGCAAAACGAGGGCCTGCGCTATGACCCGGCCCTGATCTGGATCGACGACGCCGACAAACAGGCCAAGTGGTATCAGGCCCTGAAGCGCAACTGGATCAATGCTCGCCGCGACAACAAACCCTTCGTCAATCCAGTGGAGCCGACGACGCTGAGGTGGCGGAGTTAGGGGAAAGCGTCCCGATACTCGAACTCAACCAGAAAAACGCGCTCGCCGGATCCGTGCTTGGCGGTTTTCAGCAGGTCCACCACGCCTGCAAAGCCTGACCGGCGGGCGAGGTCCGGCGTGATGTCCTGCACGCTGATCTCGTGGATCGCGGTCACGCCAATCGCGCCCGACCCCACCGGATAGACCCCGCCGACCTTGACGCGCGGGCTCTGCCAGATCCGCACGCTGCACGTGATCTCGCCCCGCATGACCGGCTCTCGCAGCCGTTTGGTGAACATCATGGCTGTGCCCAGTTCTGCCGTCGTTACGCCCCCACCGCCTCGCTCACACTCGCAAAGCCATCCGCCTTCAATCGGGCGGCAAGGTCGGTCTTGATGACGCGCACGAGGCCGGGGCCGTGATAGGCCATGGCGGAATAGAGCTGCACCGCGCTCGCGCCGGCCCGGATCTTGGCGTAGGCGTCGGCGCCGCTGGTGACGCCGCCGGCGCCGATCAGCACGATGCGCGAGGTCGCCGGCTGGTTCTTCACGGCGTCATGGAACAGCCCGAGCATCTGAGTGGACAGTGTCATCAGGGGCGCGCCGGACAGGCCTCCAGCCTCGCCCTTCAAAGCTGATCGCAGCGTGTCTGGGCGGCTGATCGTGGTGTTGGAGACGATGATCCCGTTGAAGCCGCCAGCGGTGACGGAGGCGACAATATCGCCCACCTCCTCCTCCGCCAGATCGGGTGCGACCTTCAGGAAGATCGGCGGATTATAGGCGGGGTCGGTGCGAAGTGCTGCGCGCGCCTGCGCCACCCGTCCGGTCAGGTCCTCCAGAGCCGCGCGCGATTGCAGATTGCGCAGGCCCGGGGTGTTGGGTGAGGAGATATTGACGGTGACATAGTCGGCCAGACCCCAGACGGCTTGCAAGCCCGTCACATAGTCCTGCGTCCGATCGTCGGCGTCCTTGTTGGCGCCCAGATTGGCCCCGACCGGACCGCTCAGGGGCCGTTTCAGCGCCGCCAGTCGCGCACAGAATGGCGCAAGCCCTTCATTGTTGAAGCCCATCCGGTTGATCACAGCCTGATCTTCCGTCAGCCGGAACAGGCGCGGGCGCGGATTGCCCGCCTGCGGTCTGGGCGTGACCGTGCCACATTCGACCATGCCAAAGCCCGCCGCCAGCATTGCGGCCGGAGCCTGAGCATTCTTGTCGAAGCCCGCCGCCAGCCCCACAGGATTGGACAGCTTCAATCCGGCGACGTCGACGGCCAGACTGAACGGGTCGGGCATGGGGTCCACTGGGCCAAGGCCAAGCGAAAGTCCCCTGATGGTCAGGCCATGGGCGGTTTCAGCATCGATCAGGCGCAGGGCGCGGGTAGCCAGACCATAGAGGTCGCTCATGGTCGTAGCGCCCCAAGTTGCGGTACGCCGTCGGCGTCGAGAGGCGCACTGCTCACCGCCTTGACCAGGGACGTGTCCAGCACGCCGTAGAGGTGGGCGAACAGGTCTCCGCCGCGCGAGGGCTCCCAGACCAGCGTCTCGCCCAGCTCCTCGGCGATCAATTCCAGCACCACCAGATCGGCGACGCCCTGGAAATGGCGCCTGGCCGTCTCCTGCGCCTGGGATGCGGTGGAAAAATGGATATAGCCGTCGGTCAGGTCGATGGAGGCGCCCTCAAAGCGTCCCGCCGCGCGCGCCTCCTCCCAGATCGTCCGGTCCAGAATCTTGTAGATGCGTCTATTCACCTGCGCCGCCTCCAAAATCGCGGGCCAACAGCCAGGCCTCCAGCCTTGGGGTTTCCTCAGACAGGTCAAACACCGCCGCCGTTGCGGTCGGCATGCCCATACCGAGGCTGATCCGGCCCGTCGATGCGTCCTCCGGCGCTGAATGGGACAATAGGAATATCGCCGCCTCATGCAGGCCGGGATTGTGCGCCACCACGATGACGCAGTCGGCGTCCTCATGGTCTTGGGCGGCGGCGATCAGGGCCATGGCCGGGGCGTTATAGAGGTCTTCGTCAATCTCCATCCGCGCCGTGGGCAGGTTTGCGGCCAGCGCCGCCCAGGTGCTGCGCGTGCGCACTGCGCCGGAGACCAGAGCCAGGTCGGGGATAATGCCCTTGTCCGCCAGAACCTTGCCCATGATCTGAGCGTCGACGAGGCCGCGGTCGGTCAGGTCGCGATCATAGTCCTCGCCGCTGGGCGCGCGCCGCTCCGCCTTGGCGTGACGCAGCAGGATAAGTCGCTTCATGGCCGGTCCGTGGTTGTCAGGCTGATGTCAAAACCCATAGACCATGGCGCAGGCTGTGGGGAGTGGGCGGGACGCGATGGCGCTTTCGATCAGCCCTTTCGACGCGGCTGATAGGGCCGCTTGTCGCGCCACTCTTCGGCAAAGCGTACCAAAGCCTCGTCCGGCATGTCTGGCAGGGTTACGACCAGTCTGGCGAACAGATCGCCGCGCTTGCCGTCCGGTCCCATGGCGCCGCGTCCCTTGAGGCGCAGGGTCTGGCCGGAATTGGCCCTGGGCGGCACGGTCAGGCTGACGGCGCCGTCGGGCGTGGGCGCATCCACCTTGGCGCCCAGTATGGCGTCGGGCGCGGTGATCGGCAGGTCCATGTGCAGGTCCGAGCCTTCCAGCCGATAGACTGGATGAGGGCGAATGGACAACTCCACCAGGGCGTCACCGGCGGGTCCGCCCAGTCGGCCTGCCGAGCCCTTGCCGCGCAGGCGCAGGACCTGCCCTTCCCGCGCGCCCTTGGGCACGGTCAGATCAAGGGTCTGGCCGTCCGGCAGGGTCACGCGCTGGGGGCCGCCCCTGATCGCGTCTTCCAGATCGACTGGCATTTTCAGCCGCAGGTCTTCGCCTCTGCTGGGTGTGGGGCGAGCGGAAAAGCCGCCGCCTGCGCGACCCCCGAACAGGTCGGACAAAATATCCTCGAACTCCGGACCCTCGAACTGTCCGCCGCCGCCTTTGCGCGCGCCGCCGCCTGCGCCGCGTCTGAAGTCGCCAAAGCCTGCCCCGCCAAAGGGGTTGCCTCCGCCGGGGCCGCCGCTGAAGCCGCGCATGGTCTCGCGGCCGTCGGCGTCGATCTCGCCGTGATCGAACTTCTTGCGCTTGTCCGGATCGCCGAGAAGATCGAAGGCCGAGGCCACGCGTTTGAACTTTTCCTCCGCCGCCTTGTCGCCAGGATTGCGGTCGGGATGCAGTTCCTTGGCCAGTTTGCGAAACGCTTTGCGAATCTCGTCCGAATTAGCTGATCTCGGCACGCCGAGTGTCACATATGGATCTTGCGCCACAAGAAAAACCGGATGCTGTTGGTTACGCGCCGCCCTCCGGTCCCTTCAGGAAAAGACCGATGCGCCCGCCGTCAGACTGTCACTTAAACCTTCAGCGGCATTGCGCAAGGGGACCGTGTGATATTAATACAACAGTAACCCTTGTCCTGGCGCGCCCCAGCCATAGACGGCGGACCCTTGCTGCACACTGACCGACAAGGGGTTGGGGGTTCCGGTCGGAAAATCAACCGTCTGCAGGGCTGGGCTGTAGATGAGGCTGGACTGGCTGGCGCTGAGACTGCGCACCAGACGAGCGCCGGACCAGATATTCACCTGATAGGCCTCTGTTTCCTCGCAAAGCGGCGGCTCCACATCCAGATTGTCGCCGTTCAGCCGCGCGCGCCGGATCCAGCTGATCAGCAGGGAACCGTCCGCCTGGCGCTTCGCCGCGGTGTGACAGGGTGAGAAGGGGCGCAGGGCCAGGCCATTCCAGACGGCGTTCAGGTCCGCAGAACTCTGACCGATGGCCGTGGAGCCCGCCGGGGCGGCGCGGAACAACAGGGGCAGCCCGCGTTCCGACTGGCTGACATTGACCCTTTGCAGATCTGGCGTCAGGGGCATGAAGGCCGCGCCCGCCAGCGCACCCGCCAGCATAGCCGGGTCGGACCCGGCCTGACCGCGAAGCAGCTGGCTCAGCCGCCAGCTATTGGGCCCGACCATGACGGCGTTGACATATTGCAGCACCTCCCACTCGCCGGTCTGGCTCTGCACCGCGCAAGCATTGGCGCCCGCCAGGACGGCGTTGACCGACTGGCTGGCGAGGGTCGCGCCTGACAGGCTGACCGTCAGGCTGTTGGCCATATCGAACCGATAGAGCGGACCGGGCGACAGCGGGGTCAGGGTCCGACCCAGGGGGCTTGGCGCGACAAAGCTGGCGCGAAGGGTGAGCGCGTCGGTCGATGGGCCCGCAGACAGGTCCGTCGCCCGCCACGGCGAGGCGAACACCGCCGCCAGCGGGCGGCTGTCTGATTCCGACCCGGACAGGGGCGGCAGGTCCAACAATGCCACGGCGGGCGGTCCGCTGGGCTGAACCGGAGGCGCCACCTCGATCAGGCTGGTGTCGGAAAAGGGCGCATCCGGCGCCTCCACTCCGATCAGGTTGAGGCTTGGCCTGCCGTCCGTCACCACGCGCGCAACGCGCCAGATTGTGCCGGCATTGGGCAGGGTGACCAGGTCGCCCGGCTCCAGCTGGTGGGCCATAAGCGCGCCGATCATCACCGTGGCCGTGTCCCGCTCGGCTCGCGCGCGTCTCAGGCGACGCTGGCCGATCTGCAAGGCCTGAGGCGCGCTCATCACCATGGGCAGGTCCAGATTGTCCGAACCGCCGCCTTCCGGGGGGTCGGCGCGGGCCAGCACCTGCCCGGTCTGATAGTCGCGTCCTGCATCGCAATAGCGGATGCGCGACGTGTCGGGCGCGGGCTTCAAGATCCGGGTCAGGCTGATCCCGCTGGCGGCGCTGTCCGGCGCCGCCCCCGCTGCCGTCGCGTCGGGCAGGGCCAGATCGGTTGGGTCCAGAACCGCGCTCACCGGCGCGTCGCGACGGGTCAGGCTGATCATGCCGCCGCGCTCCGCCAGATCAAAGGCGAAGGCGCCGCCCAGTTCGCCCAGGATGTCGGACAGCCTGGCCGGTCCCGTGACGCTGAAGCCCTGCACAAGCGCCCTGGCCGGATCAGACACCCCCGACAGGTCGACCTGCGCCGGATTGATCCCCCCTCTGGCCAGAAGGTCGGCGACCAGATTGAGGAGCGTCGCCAGACCGGTCCGCCCGTTCAGCCAGTGGCCGCAGGTCCAGTTGGCGGCGTCTGACCACAGATCCGTGCGAGCGGGAAAGTCGGGGAAGGGTCGCGCGTCCCAGCACCAGGCCGACATGGCCGACAGGGGGATCATCGGGCCGCCATAGACGCTTGATGTGGGATTATTGGCGGGGCTGGAAAAAAAGCCGAGCGCCGCCTCCAGCATTCGTCTCTGCCCCACATCGTCGCGCATCCCGCTGGAGAAGGGCGGCAGGGCGCTTTCACTGCTCTTGGGATCGATGAACAGGTTGGGCGAATTGGCGCCCCTGTCCACGGCGGGACAGCCGAACTCGATGATGCGGATCGGTTTCATCTGGGGGATCCAGCCAGTCGGTTGCGCATTTCGCACCCCGCCCGGGCGGTCGTAGTGGAGGTTCGACCACCAGCCTTTCAGGTCCTTGGGCCGAAAGATCCACGGCTCGCCATAGGCGCCGTCGGTGATCGGGGTGCGGCGCTGCGCCAACCGGTCGGCGGGCGTGGCGTAATACCAGTCATAGGCCTCGCCGCCCGCCATGCGCGCCGCCAGATAGGACGGATCGGTGGTTCCGGCATAGCCCGACGCCGCGTCCAGATGCGCCGTCCCGTCGCGCCAGTCGGTGAGCGGCGGATACCAGTCCACGCCCACGAAATCCAGATTGGGGCTGCTCCACAGGGGGTCGAGATGGAAGATGGCGTTGTGGCTGCCGTCTGTTGGCTGATGGCCGAAATACTCGCTCCAGTCCGCGCTGTAGCCCACAGCGGTTCCGGCTCCCAGCATGGCCTTGACCTGTCCCGCCAGCGCATCGAGGCAGGCCACGGCGGGATAGGCGCCGTCGGCCCCGCGCAAGCTGGTCAGGCCGCGCAGCTCCGAGCCGATCAGGACGCTTTCCACGCCGCCCGCCGCCCGGGCCAGTGCCGCGCAGTGCAGCACCATGCGCCGATAGGTCCAGCCGTCGGTTCCATGCCAATTCACCTGACCGGGCGTGACGGTGAAGTCGCTTGCGCTGGCCGCGCCGAAAAAGGCGCTGATCTGCGCCGCCGCCGCCGCCGTCAGGTCGGTGGTCCCGGCCAGACCCGGCGCCACGGCCCCCGTCATGCGCCCGCGCCACGGATAGGCCGCCTGCTGCGTGCCGCCATAGGGGTCCGGCAGACCGTTATTGGCCGGGATGTCCATCATCAGGAACGGATAGAGGGTGACGCCGAAGCCGCGCGCCTTCAGCTCGGTGATGGCGGCCATGATGCTGGCGTCGGACGGCGTGCCGCCAAAGGCGGGCGCGCCATGGATCTGCGAGACCAGACGGGCCTGGGCCCGCCCGACCCCGCCGGCGCTCCATAAGGGGGCCAGGGTCTCCTTGGTCGCCGATTCCACGCCGGGCATGACCTGACAGACGCCCGCCCGCAGGTCCGTGCCGAACCATGACACGATCAGGTTCACATGGCGCACATTAGGCAGTTGCGCCTGAAGCGTATCGAGCGAGACGAGAAGGTCGGTCCGTCCGGCCGCGCTGTTCACATTCTCCGCCGTCGACACGCCATAGCCGTCGTTGCGGATGACTGGAACGGTTGCATAGACCGCCTCGCCTGCGCCGGGGATGAGGCAGACGCTTTGCAGCATGTCCTCCAGCGCCAGCGGTCCGCCTGGCCATTGAGGGCGGCGAAACACCTCCACGGTCAGGTTGGGGGGGCGTCCGCCAAACCTGTCGAGCACCATGTCCTCGAACACAAGATAGGCCAGACCGCGATAGGCGGGCACGGCGCCTTCTATGGCTTCGATCAAAGGGTCGGGCGTCTGGCTGGCGGTTCCGGTATAGAGGCGCATGTCGATGCTGGAGGTGTCCAGCACCACGCCGTCCGCCCAGATCCGGCCGATCCCGTCGATCGGTCCCTCGCCCAGGCCCACCGCGAAGGACAGGCTGTAGCTGTAGCGATAGGTTCCGCCGCCGCCGCCCTTGCCCCCGCTGCTGGACTGGTCGATGCGGCTTTCTTTGAACTGGGCGGCCCAGATGATCTGGGCGCCGACCCGGACGCGGCCGAAACTGGCGGGGACCGGCGCGCCCTCGGCGGCGTTGCTCAGCTGCACGCCGGTCAGGCGTCGGCCCACGGCGCGGTCCGGCGTCAGGCTGGCGATGATGGCGTTGTCCACATAGGCGCCCAGGGTGCGGCCGATAGCGGCGCCCGCCGGTCCGCCGATCATCTGTCCTGCGGCGGTCAGTGCGATCTGCGCCATGGCTCACCGCACCGGAAAGCTGAAGGCGTGGGTCAGCCGACGCGCCCACCATGGCCCGATCCAGCTCTCGACACAGGCCCGGCCCCAATAGGCGTGGATCATGCGGGGCTGGCTGTACGCCGCGCTCGCCGCGACCGACAGGATGGCGGCGTGCTTGACCAGGGCGTCGAGGCTCATGCGAAACAGAACCACGTCGCCGGGTTGCGCCTCGCCCGGGTCGATCTCCACCAGGTGGGCGCGCGCAGCGCTCAGCAGGGTCTCGGCCTCGCCCGCTTCGGCCCAGTCCGGGCGATAGGCGGGCATGGCCTGAGGCTCCGCCCCGACCACCTCGCGCCACACCCCGCGCACCAGCCCCAGACAGTCGCAGCCCACTCCGCGCAGCGAGGCCTGATGGCGATAGGGCGTGCCCAGCCAGAGCCGCGCCTCTGCGGCGGCGGCGTCACGTACATTGATCTCGGCATGGTTCATGTTGTGCGTCGGCTCCCGCCCGTATTGCTGGGGCTGTCGGTTCCGTAGACGGTGAGGAAGTCGTCCCCCGGAATGTCCGGAAAGCCCTGAAAATTGATGAGGTTGGAAAAGGCGTTGAGGCAGGTCCGCCAGCTCTTGTCGCAGACCTGGCCCGCATAGGCCGGAAGGGCCAGATTGACCTGACAGCGCGCATCGCCCAGCACCGCGTCGCAGCTGCGCTGATAGGTGCGGCCACAGACATATTGCAGCGCCGCCAGAGGGCCTTCGACCTCGGCCACATAGCCGTTTCCGTCGCGCGTGATCCTGGCGATGGTTCCGCGCCATAGCAGCATGGCCTGTGACGGCGCGCCCCAGTCCAGTCGCCAGGCCTCGACCGCGCATCGGTCATAGAGGCCCGCGGCAATGTCAGCCTCCCGTATCGCGCCGCAATTGAGCACGCCCTGCAGGGCCGCCGTCCCCGGTTTGGCGCCCAGCTCGGCCTCTGCGGCGCCTGCCGTCATGCCCGTGGCCGCCGTGCAGGCCACGTCATTCAGGGTCAGGGGCTGGTCGTGGTCCGTGAAGCCGAGCCTTGCGCCGTCCCGCCGGGCGAGTATCCAGCAGGTGGCCAGCCGCCCTGCGCCGCCCGGGCTCAAGGTGGCGGCGAGGCCTGGGGGAAGCGTGCGCATCAGACCCGCACCTCTACCAGAGGCACCGCAATCACCCGCCCTGCGGTGAAGTTCTCCAGCGTCACATCCAGCCGGTCGGTGTCAAAGCGCACCGGCGTGTCAAACAGAAAGCCCGCTGTGACGCCGGCGCCCGCGGCGGGCGCGGCGGACAGGGTGACAAGGCCTGTGGTCGTGTCGACGCTGAACTGGTTGACGCCCAGCGCCTTGCCCGCCACCGCCAGGGCGACGCTGCCCGCGACCGGCTTGGCTATGGTGCGCACATAGGCGCTTGCGCCCGCGCCATAGGTCTTGGTCAGCTGAAAGACCCGCGTGGCGCCGTCGCCGGTCCCGATCGCCTGATCATTGGGGCTGACCGCGCCCAGCGGCAGGCACGACTTGAAATCGGCGAAGTCGGAAAAGCGGAACCCGATCAGGCGCCCCTGCTGGGCCTCGAAAAAGGCGGTCAGCGCCGCCGCATCATTGAGCGAGCGCAGCGAGGCCGCCAGCACATAGCGCCGGCGTCCATTGGCCCAGGGCGTGGTCCGTGTCTCAAAGCCGGAACTGAGCTGGGTGATCTCTGTGCGTCGCTCCACCCCTGCGGTGGAGCCGAAGGCCAGACGCGCGGGCAGGCGCGCCTCGGAAAAGGCGGTCATCTGGATTTGTCCTTGATTTTGGAAGGGGGCCTTGCGGGCGCGCCCGACGCGGTTACAGTCGCGCCCGCACACATGGCCGATCGGCCGGACGGGGAGACGCGCTTTGGACTGGCGGGAACTGTTCTTCAATCCAAACGGACGGATCGGTCGCCGGGACTTCTGGTTCGGTTTCCTGTGCCTTTTAGTGGTGTCCAATCTGCTGCATCTGGTGCTGTTCTTCGGCACCCTGGCTTCGCTCGCCCTGACCTATTGCTGGGTCTGTCTCTTCTCCAAAAGGCTGCATGATCTGGGCCGGTCGGGCTGGTTGCAGGTCGTGCCCCACGTCATCAATGTGGTCTGTTCGGTGATCGGCGTATGGCTGGGCGCGCTTGGCGTGGTGTTCGCCTTCGTCAATGGCCGGGCGGGCGCAGCGACCGGCGCCCTGATGGGCGGGGTTCTGGCCTGGGCGGGCGTGCTCCTGGTGGTGTTCGGCATCGCCGCGGTGAACTCCATCCTGTTTGTGCTGTGGCTGGGCGTCACCGACGCTGACCCTGAGGACAACCTGTACGGACCTCGCCAGCATCTGGTGATCTGAGCCGGCTCATCGCACGCCAAGCGCTGTGGCGCGGGCCAGCGCCTGGGCGATCTGGGTTTCAGAGCGAAACAGGCCAGGCCCGCCATCGGGCGCCTGAAGCGTCAGATTGACAATCACGCCGCCGCTCGCACCGGAAGACGTTGCGTCGACCGCGCCGCTGACGCCGGGATGGAACACTTCCGGCCCGCGCTCGCCCACAATATAGGACTGACCGGCGCTCACATCGCCGCCATCGGCCCGCGCGCCGCCGAACGGGTCAGCCCCGCCGTTTCCACCCAGCGCCGCGCCCAGGGCGGACGCCAGACCCGATATCGGGTTGGCCCCGCCGCCGCTGTTTCCTGCACCGCCGGCGCCCGCGCCGCTCCCGCTCAGAATCGCCTGTTCAAAGCTGTTGATGGCGCTCAGGGCCGCCTTGCCCAGATCCGCGAGGCTGAGCTTACCAGACGCCGCCGCATTGGCGAGCGACGTGGCCAGATGGGTTGCGGCCTCGTCAAAGGCCGTGCTGATGCTGCTGGCCGCCGCCTCGCCCGGGGCCTTCAGCGAACCCAGCGCCTGAGCGGCCTCATCGACGGCGCTCCCGCCGGCCGTCTGGCCAGGATCGACTATTCGGGTCATGGAGCGGCCTCCTCAGGCGCGGTGTCGGGATAGGCGCCGATCAGCGCCTCCAGATCGGCGCGGTTCAGGGGCGACAGGCCGGACGGCTGGCCGGCCAGGGCGCGCCATTCCTTCAGCGACAGCCGCCAGAAGGCGTCTGGCGACAGGCCGAATTCGCGGCTGGCGCGGCGGATCTGGCGCGCCCAGTTCATGGCGCACCGGCGGCTTCAAAGGCGGCTATGGCGGCGCTGGCGGCGTCGCTCGCCCTGAACCGGGCGATCTGCGCCTCATCCACCGTCTCGCCCCCGCCGCGCAGCAGGATGGCGAGGATCAGGATCAGGTCCGACGCCGACGGGCTGGCCAGCCGCGCCGTCAGGGCCTGCGCGCCCTGTGCCTCGAAGGCGTCTTCCATCTCGGCCAGAGCGCCCAGGGTCAGGCACAGGCGCCGCTGACGCCCGCCCAGTTCCCGACAGACCTCGCCTCTCGCGCCATTGGCCGGCGCCGTGCGGCTCATGACCCGGCCGTAAAGCTGATGGCGCCGGCGGAGGCGAGCGTCAGGGCGAAGGCGGCTTCGGCGTCGTGCTGGCCGCTATATTCCAGCGTGGCGATCAGGAACGGTCCGGAAAAGGTTCCAAAGCCCGGCACCACGACCTGCCAGTTGGCCAGGGTCTGGGCCAGAAAGGTGTTGCAGACCATGGCGTCCGCCGCCACGTCGCGAAACACGCCGGACCCGGAGATGGACAGGGCGTTGGCGGCGGCTCCGGCCAGCAGCTCTCGCCATCCGCCGGGACTGTCGCTGTCGGTGATGTCCACCGGCCTGGTGTTGAGGGTGAAGGTGCGGGCGCGCAGGCCCGCCACCGCAGTGAAAACTTCGGGAACGGCGCCATTGCCGATCCGAAGCAGCAGGGCCTTGCCCTTTTGAGCAGCCATCAGGATCTCCGAAAAATGCGGGGTGATAAAGGGGGAGACGGGTCGCCTCAGACGGGCTCGACCACGGCCCGCAGCCGCACCACGCCCAGATAGGTCACGGCGTCGGCGGCGGGATAAACATCGGTAAAGACAACGCGCAGATTGACCAGATGGAAGCCTGCCAGAGTCAGGGGCGCATCATGCAGCGTGGCGCGGATCAGGGCAGCCAGGGCGCGGGCGTCGCCGATCTGGCCCGATCGCGACACCGCGGTCGCCATCAGCACATGCTCGGTCGCCTCAGGTCCGGCATTGGGCGCCAGGCCGCCCCAGGGTTGAACCTGCGACTGGACGCAATAGATGAAGGGGCTGGTCATGCCCGGCATCGGCCCGTCCGCTACTCGACCGCCGATAACGGCGCTCAGTTGCGGTTGGGTCTGAAGCGCGGCCACAATAGCGGCCATCAGGGCGGCGTCAGGACCGGCGGGCAGGACGGAAGCGGCGGCGGCGGACATGGGGCGTGTTCCTGCTAGGGCCCGGCGACGCCTCGGCGCGCAGCGGGTCGGTGGGGGCGGCGGCGGGTATTGGCGGCGCTAGAGGGCGCGCTCCAGCATCAGGGTCATCCAGCGGGGCTCGGGTGTGTCCGGCAGGCAGGCGCAGACGCGAAAGGGCGCCTCGCCCGCAATCACCACCCGGTGGCCAAGCGCGGGATAGCTGTTGCGATGCGTCACGGCCCGGGCCCGGTCCAGATGGGAAGGCGGCAGGCCGGGCAGGGCCCGATGCGCCTCTGAAGGCTCACGGATCAGCTGCAGCCAGACCAGGCCGGCCAGGGTCCAGCCGGCGGGGACGGTCAGGCCGGCCAGGTCGGCCACGACCTCGCCCGACAGGTCGCTGGCGGCGAGGCCCGCAACCGGCGCCAGCACATAGGCCAGGGTGCTCAGGGCCCCAACGCCAGGCGCGCCTGTCATATGCGCACCCGGCGAAAGGGGGCGATCAGCCGGTCGACCACGGCGATGGGGGCGTCCGCCTCGCCGCGG
This sequence comes from uncultured Caulobacterales bacterium, assembly GCA_903858685.1. Lineage (GTDB taxonomy): Bacteria > Pseudomonadota > Alphaproteobacteria > Caulobacterales > Caulobacteraceae > CAIMFV01. The sequence goes on from CAIOJR010000269.1 coordinate 17,082, forward strand.
TG
>CAIOJR010000270.1 GCA_903858685.1 uncultured Caulobacterales bacterium
CTCGGTGATGTCTGACGCCTCGATCCCGTCAAACGCCACGGGCACGACCAGACCGTCAAACAGGCAGGTGATCCGTTGCAGCGGCCGCACCCAGCGCAGGGACCCGCTGCCCCAGCGCATGGATTTCGGCCAGGGGAAGGCGCGCACAATGGCCTCGACCATCTCGGCAATGATCACCGGCGTGGCGCGTCCGGCCTTTTCCATGATGGCGAACAGAACGCCGTCCCGTTCGACCAGTTGATCGCGAGTCAGACCGGTTGACCGCAGAAAACCCGCGAGCGCCTGTTCCGGCGCATTGGCGCGAGGCCCCTTGCGCTCTTCGCGGCGGTCCTCCTGCCGTTGCGGCAGACCGTCCACGACCAGAACCAGACGACGCGGTCCGGCATAGGTGGTCAGGGCGCTGAAGCTGAGCCCCTCCGCCGTCAGATGGGCGCGCGCCAGACGGTCCAGATCAGCGCCAGCCTGACGCTGCATGCGCGCAGGTATTTCTTCGGAAAACAGTTCCAGAAGCAGCTCAGCCATTGGCCGTGGCCTCCGCCTTCTCGATTTCAACGTATTTCTGAGCGCACATCCTGGTCAGGTCGCGAATGCGGCCAATATAGCTCTGACGTTCCGCCACCGCGATCGCCCCACGCGCATCCATCAGATTGAACAGGTGGCTGGCCTTGAGGGCGTGATCATAGGCCGGCAGAACCAGGGCCTGTCCCTGCGGCCCCCTGGCGTCGAGAATGCGGGGCACCATGGCCTCCATGTCCTCGAACTGGCGCTTCAGGCGGTCGACGTCAGACACGTGGAAATTGAACGCCGACCACTGGCGCTCATTTTCAAGGAAGACCTCGCCATAGGTGACGCCCGCCTTGTTGAATTTCAGATCCATGATGTGATCGACGCCCTGGACATACATGGCCAGACGCTCCAGCCCATAGGTCAGCTCACCCGACACCAGTTCCACATCCAGTCCGCCCACCTGCTGGAAATAGGTGTACTGGCTGACCTCCATCCCATCGCACCAGACTTCCCAGCCCAGCCCCCAGGCGCCCACTGTGGGGTTTTCCCAGTCGTCTTCCACGAAGCGGATGTCATGCACGGCGGGGTCAAGCCCAATCGCCTTAAGCGACCCCAGATAAAGCGCCTGCATGTCCGCCGGATTGGGCTTCAGGATCACCTGATACTGATAATAGTGCTGCAAGCGGTTGGGATTTTCGCCATAGCGCCCGTCGCCGGGACGCCGAGACGGCTGCACATAGGCCGCCCGCCACGGCTTCTTGCCCAGAGCGCGCAGCACCGTCGCCGGGTGCAGCGTCCCTGCGCCCACTTCCATGTCATGAGGCTGGAGAATCACACAGCCCTTGTCACTCCAATAGGCGTGCAGGGTCAGGATAAGATCCTGAAACGACAGAGGTTCAGTTTGTGGCATCAGATCCGGTTGAACACTGGGCTTTGAAGGGCGCGCGGACCATAGGGCCCAAGGGGCGGGCGATCAAGTTGTGCAGTGCAAAACGTCGCCGCCCATCTCCGCGGACAGACGCAAAAAGGCCGGACGCTCCTTGGGAAGCGCCCGGCCGATTCACTCAGATCGGTCCTGCCGTCGTCGTCGTTCTAGAACAGAACGCCGGTCTCAAGCAGTGCGCGCGCCTGGCTCTTGGCCAGACCATTGGCGCCGAAGCCCGAGCCGCCGGACACGTTCACATAAGACACTTCGCCGCGGACGAAGTAGATCTTCCATTGATAGGTCGGCGTCACGGTGAAGGAGGTGGCGGTGCTGCCATTGCCATAGCCCAGCGGGTTCGGCCCGGTTTTGGCCAGCCCCTTGGAGCTGATATATTCCAGACGCACCGGCAGGCTCAGACCGCTGACGCTGGGAAATGCGTAGCTGACGAACAGGGCGGCGCCCGTGGTGGAGCCAGCGGTGGTCCCCAGACCCGGCAGAGACGGGATCGAGGTGTACTGGACATAGGGCGTGATCGTCCACGGGCCGTCTGTATGGGTATAGATCAGGTTATAGATCGACGAGTCGTTGAAGACAGGCGACGTCGCCGAATTGCTGACATAGGACTTGCGTGTATTGGTCGACGCCGCCGCTACCACGGTATTGGCCGCGTTGATGGTCCAGGTGGCCGACCCGGAAACGGTGCTCAGCGCGTTGGAATAGAAGCCGTCATTCACCGATACGGCGACCGCGACCGGGCCGTAGGCATAGTTGGCCAAAACGCCGCGCGTCACCAGGTTTTCCTGGTTCCACAACAGTCCACGTTGAATATTCATGTTTTCAAACGTGTAGTTGAACTCAGCGCCAAGCACGGTCGGCAACTTGCCCACCTGCACTGAGAAGGCCGCGTTCGGCACGAACTTGACATAGGCCACCGGGATATTGCCGAAGGTGGCGGTCGTGTTGCGGCTGGCCTTGGTATAGGGCACGCCAACGGTCGGGAAGGAATAGGACCCGGCGTCCACAAACCACTGGAACATGCCGTCGGTCTTTTCGATCAGCAACTGAGCGTTCGGCACGTCGCCGATGCTGGAGTGATCTCCCGGGGCGTGGTGGTTCTGGGCGAACATGAGGCCAGACACCGCGCCATTGATCGTGACAGAGCCGAGTGGCCCGGAGTTCACGACATATGGCGTCGGATTGATGACGATTGGGCCATCCATGCCCAGTGAAAAGGCCGGAGGCGCGGGCGCGGCGGGCGCCGCCGGAGCAGCAGCGGGCGCCGACGCGGGAGCGTCATCCGCATAGGCCGCTGTTGCGAGAAGCGCCACGCCCGCCAGAGCGGAAGCGGCGATCGGTAAAATACGCATGTGTTTAGATCCCCTTGTAACATTTTGAGGACGGCCTGCGGTCTCCGTCCATGTCTCAGGGTCCACGGTGTGTGCGTTTGGTTCACCTAAAAGATGAACGCCGGGGCCCTCAGAAACGCAGATGCCCATTTATCGCGCACTCACCGTGAGTGGAATGCCGATGAAGTGCACTTTTTGACCAATTCTCATCAACGAAACGTAAATTATGGCTTCGGCTTAGGCGCCTAAAGCAGAGGCAGCTAGCCATAGGGCGTTGCAATTTGGGTCAAGCGAGGGCGCGGCCCTCGGGACGGGGAGCAGGGAATGAAATTGGTGATCGCCGTGGTGAAGCCATTTCGTCTGGACGCGGTGCGTGAAGCACTCACCGCAGCCGGTGTGGAAGGCATGACCATTTCAGAAGTAAAGGGGTTTGGCCGTCAGAAGGGTCAGACCGAAGTCTATCGGGGCGCCGAATATCAGGTGAACTTTATCCCGAAGATGAAGCTTGAAGTCGTTGTTCCAGCATCTATCGCAGACAAGGTGGTCCAGACCATCACCAGCGCTGCGGCCACTGGAAAGATCGGCGACGGCAAGATTTTCGTGCTCGACGTCGAGCAGGCGGTGCGGATCCGTACCGGCGAAACCGGCGCTGCGGCGCTCTGAAAATGAACCTGCAAAAGGGGGATAATTTGATGAAACTTAGTTTGTGGGGCCGCGGGCTCGCGGCTCTGGCGTTGATGGGCCTATTGCTCGTCAGCCCCGTGGCGCTTCAGAGTGCACATGCCCAGACGGCGGATAACGCCACGGCGGCCGCTCCGGCCGCCGTGGCAGCCGCCCCGGCGGCCGCAGCGCCCGCCGCTGCCGCGCCAGCAGCGCCCTGGAAGACGGATTCCGGCGACACCGCCTGGATGCTGACCTCCACCGCCCTCGTCCTGATGATGACCATTCCCGGTCTGGCCCTGTTCTATGGCGGCATGGTCCGCAAGAAGAACGTGATCGCCACGGTCACCCAGTCCTTCGCCATGACGGCGGTGGTGACCCTGGTCTGGGCGGTGATCTCGTACAGCCTGGCCTTCGGCACAAACCCGAACGCCAAGCTGAACGACTATATCGGCGGACTGGCGAACCTGGGCCTGAAGGGCATCACGATGGACAAGCCGTATTCCATCGCCGGCGCCACGCCGACGATCCCGGAATATGTCTTCATGACCTATCAGATGACATTCGCCATCATCACGCCCGCCCTGATCTGCGGCGCCTTTGCTGAGCGCTTCAAGTTCTCGGCCCTGCTCCTCTTCACCGTCCTGTGGTCGATCATCGTCTATGCGCCGATCGCTCACTGGGTATGGGGCGGCGGCTTCCTGGGCAATCTCGGCGTGATGGACTTTGCCGGCGGCACCGTGGTTCACATCAATGCCGGCGTTGCTGGTCTGGTGTGCGCTCTGGTTCTGGGCAAGCGCAAGGGTCTGGGCGTCGACAACATGGCCCCGCACAACCTGGTCTTCACCATGATCGGCGCGAGCCTTCTGTGGGTGGGCTGGTTCGGCTTCAACGCCGGCTCGGCTGTGGGCGCCAATGCCCTGGCCGGCGCGGCCATGGCCAACACCCAGATCGCAACGGCTGCCGCCGCTGTGGCCTGGATGATCGTGGAATGGTTCGAGCGCAAGAAGCCCGGCATTCTGGGCCTCGCTTCGGGCGCCGTGGCCGGCCTGGTGGCCGTCACCCCGGCTTCCGGCTTCGTCAACCCGATGGGCGCGCTCATCATTGGCCTTGTGGCTGGTGCGGGCTGCTACCTGTCAGCCGTCTGGCTGAAGAAGATCTTCAAGTACGACGACAGCCTGGACGCCTTTGGCGTGCACGGCATCGGCGGCCTGATCGGCGCAATCCTGACCGGTGTCTTCGCAGACGCCGCCATCAACACCCTGCCCAAGGGCCATGGCGTCCTCACCCAGATCGAAGGTTGCGCTGTGACCATCGTCTGGACCGCCGTCGCCACCTTCGTCATCCTCATGATCTGCAAGTACACAACTGGCCTGCGGGTCAGCGAGGAAGAAGAAGTTGAAGGTCTGGACACGGCCCTGCATGGCGAAGCCCTGCACGACCACGCCTGATCTTTACGCTCAAAGACCCATCTGAAAGGCCGGGCGCTCCGCAAGGGGCGCCCGGTTTTTTTGGTTCGCTATTCAAAAAAGCGATCAATCCGCCCAGGGACCGCCCAGACGACAACGGCGCACCCACCAGTCGGGCCGCATCAGGCCCAGTCTTTCAGCCAGACCCTGCGCCTCATAGTCTCCAGAGCAGAGGGCGAAGCAGGTGGCGCCGGACCCGGACAGACGCGCAAGCTGGGTCTGCGGCTCTGCTCTGAGCGTCTCCAGCACCTCGGCGATGTCCGGGCAAACCGTGATGGCGGGCGCTTCCAGATCGTTGCGTTGAAAGGCGAGCCAGGCGGCCATCTCGTCCGCGCTTTCAAAACTGTCCGGCATCGGCGGCATGTCGGCCCCAGCCTGACCGGCATGATCATCAAAGGCCCGATAGACCGGACCCGTCGGGCAGGCCACGCCCGGATTGACGAGCACAGCGTGCAGCACAGGCAGGCGCGGCGCGGCGGAAAGGACCTCCCCTCGCCCGGTCGCCAATACCGGGCGCGCGCGAAAACAGGCCGGACCATCCGAGCCCAGTCGAGCTGACAGCGCCTCCAGCGTGTCGTCGCCGATCGCCAGTCCCAGTCCGTCGCGCACCATGCGCAGCGCCGCGCCGGCGTCGCTGGACCCGCCCCCCAGTCCCGCCGCTGTGGGCAGGAGCTTGGTGAGGAGCAGGCGAAAGGGCGGGGTCGGCCTGCGAATATGGGCCAATAACAGATCCCGCGCCCGGATCACCAGATTGTCCGCCGGATCGCAATCGCTCAACCCTTCGGACATGGGACCGTCCAGGACGAATTCCGGCGCGTCCGACGCCTCTATCCCCACCCGGTCGCCAAGGTCGGCGAAAACCATCAGGCTGGACACCGGATGCAGTCCGCTCTGCGCATCCGCAGCGCCCACGTGTAAGAACAGATTGATCTTCGCCGGCGCAAAGGCGTTCAGGCGCATGACTCAGCCGCCCGACAGGGGTTGCGCCCCAGAGACCGGCGCATCCAGGCCGTCGCGAATCTTGACGTCCACCTGGCTGCGCAACTTGTCTTCAGGCGACAGGGTCAGCACCAGGCGCCACTGGTACAGAGCCTCCGTTTTCCGACCCACGCGCCAATAGGCGTCGCCAAGATGATCATTGATCTCCGGGTCCGCCGCCTCCAACGCCGCCGCCCGCTCCAGCTCCTTCACCGCGGCGGGGTATTCCTTCAGGCGGTATCGCGCCCAGCCGAGACTATCAATGATGGCGCCCGATTCCGGCGAGATGGCGACGGCGCGTTGAAGCATGTCCAGCGCCTCCTTCATGTGCTCGCCGCGATCCACCCAGGCAAAGCCCAGATAGTTGAGGATCTCAGCGTCGTTGGGAGAGATTTTCAGGGCCCGCTTCAGATCAGACTCAGCGGCGGGCCACCGCCCGGCCCGCTCCTCATTGGCGCCGCGCAGATAGTAGAGGCGCGCATCAGCGGCCTTTGGCCCGGCCCGGACGATCACCCGGTCCAGCACCGCCACCGCCTCGTCAAAGCGCGAGGCGTCTCTCAGCAACTCCGCATAGACGACCTCTGTCGGCAGGTCATCCGGCGTGGTCTTCAAGGTCTGTTGCACAATTTGCAGGGCCTGGGCCTTGTCGCCCGCCCGCTGATAGCTCAGAGCCAGACGGGCGCGCGCGGAAGCGTAGGAATCGCTCTCCGGACTGACCTGACTGAAAGCGAAACGCTCGGCCTCGGTGTCGCCCAGCATGGAGACCGCCTCACCCGCCAGCACCCAGGCTTCCGCCCGATGAGGGTCGAGGCGAAGCGCCAGCCTCAGATAACCAAGCCCGACCTCAGTCTGGCGATTAGCCAGCAACAGGGCCGCGGGATTGACGAGGGCCTGGGCTGCCCCTTCACGCAGGCTGGGCATGGCCGGTGCAGCGCCATGCGCCTCCACCCGGGACCTTGCCTGATTCAGAGAGGGGTCGTCGGGCGACGTCGTCAGGGCGTCTGCATAGAGTTTCAACGCCTCTGCGCCCCGCCCATGTCGCTCCAGAAACGCGCCATAAGCCAGGCTGAACAGTATTTCGTGCGAGGCGGACAGGGCCTTGAAAACACCCTCCGCCTCGGCGGCGCGCCCCGCACGCTCCAGCAACTGAGCGCGTCCCATGCCGCTGAAGGCCACCACCACCTTGTCTGCACTCAGATGGGTTGGCGCGGTCGCCGCCTGCCATTCGCCCATTTCCGCCTGCGCCCAGGGCAGCAGAAGCGCGGCGGCCACGCCGTGAACGCCGACAGCCTTGGGATCGCTCAACAGACCAATGGCGTCCCGACCACGACCATCGGCCAGCGCCTCCACGGCACGGACCAGCACGCCCAGATCGTCAATCGTGTCATCGCCCCCCATCGGACCCGCCGCTGAGATCGCCGCAGCGCGTTGGGTCTGGCCGGACTCCAGCATCATGGAAAAAGCCTTGGCCCGCAGAAAGGGCTCGGACGGCGCTGCAGAACTGGCCCGATCAAACAGGCTCGCCGCGCGCGCTAGATCGCCCGCCGCCACGGCGGATTGGCCAGACAGGAACAGCCCGTAACCGTCTTTGGCCCCATTGCCCGCTTCAGGCGCGATTTTGAGTGGCGGCGGCGGCGGCGGCGCAGTGACCGGGCCCGTTGCGCAGGATGACAAGAGCAGCGCCGCAGCAAGCGACACCGGGGCGAACGGCCTGACCGGGAAAGACTTCATGACCACAGAGTTCCACGATTTTCCCGCGCGCTGCAAGCGTTGCAGCGCGCGGCGTGCACTCTACATATTCGGATAGTTTGGACCGCCGCCGCCCTCGGGCGTGGTCCAGGTGATGTTCTGCGACGGGTCTTTGATGTCGCAGGTTTTACAGTGAACACAGTTCTGGGCGTTGATCACGAATTTCGGATCCTGACCGGCCTCATTATAGGTCACCTCATAGACGCCCGCCGGGCAATATAGCCGCGCAGGCTCGCCGTATTTGGGCAGGTTGACCGCGATCGGAACGGACGGATCCTTCAGCCGCAGGTGTGCAGGCTGGTCTTCTTCGTGATTGGTGTTGGCGATGAAGACCGAGGACAGCTTGTCAAAGCTGATCACGCCATCCGGCTTGGGATAGGCGATGGGCTTGTAGTCCTTGGCCAGACCGGTCGAGGCCGCATCCGTCTTGCCGTGCGACAGGGTGCCGAAGACCGACAGACCGAACAGATGGTTGGTCCACATGTCGAATATGCCGAGCGCGCCGCCAATCAGGGTGCCGAAACGCGACAGGATGGGCTTGGCGTTGCGCACGACCTTGAGCTCCTTCGCGATCCAGCTCCCGTCGTAAGCGGCCTGATAGGCCACCAGTTCGTCGCCGGTGCGATCGGCCTGCAGCGCCGCAAAGGCCGCCTCAGCCGCCAGCATGCCGCTCTTCATCGCATTGTGGCTGCCCTTGATGCGCGGCACATTGACGAAGCCCGCAGAACAGCCAATCAACACGCCGCCCGGGAAGCTGAGCTTCGGCACCGACTGGTAGCCGCCCTCGGTGATGGCGCGCGCGCCATAGGCGATGCGGCGACCGCCTTCCAGATGAGGTCGCACGGAGGGGTGCTGCTTGAACCGCTGGAACTCGTCGAATGGCGACAGATAGGGGTTCTTGTAGTTCAGGTGCACCACGAAGCCGATGGCCACGTAATTGTCCCCGAAATGGTACATGAAGCTGCCGCCGCCGGTGTTCATGTCGAGGGGCCAGCCGGTGGAGTGCTGGGCCAGGCCCGGCTGATGCTTTTCAGGCGGCACCTGCCAGATTTCCTTCAGGCCAATGCCGAACTTCTGCGGCTCCTTGCCTTCGTCCAGCTTGAACCGGTTGATCAGCACCTTGGCCAGAGAGCCACGAACGCCCTCGCCGATAAAGACATAGCGGCCGTGAAGCTCCATGCCCGGCTGATAATCGCCCTTTTCCTGGCCGTCCTTGCCGATGCCGACGACGCCCACCACGACCCCCTTGACTGAACCATCGTCGCGATAGACCAGGTCAGAGGCGGCAAAGCCCGGATAGATCTCCACGCCCAGTTCTTCAGCCTGGGTCGCCATCCAGCGCGCGACGTTCGCCAGAGAGGCAATGTAGCAGCCGTGATTGTGCATGAAGGGCGGCATGGCCCACATGGGCAGGGAGATGTCCCCCGAGGGCCCGAAAATCAGGAACCGGTCCTTGGTGACCGGCGTCTCGAGAGGGGCGCCCTTTTCTTTCCAGTCCGGAATCAGTTCCGTCAGAGCCTTGGGGTCGATGACGGCGCCAGACAGGATATGCGCGCCGATTTCCGAGCCCTTCTCGATCAGGGCGACGGAAACCTCGGTCCCGGCCTCTGCGGCAAGCTGTTTGAGCCGAATCGCCGAGGCCAGCCCGGCGGGGCCTCCGCCGACAATGACCACGTCATATTCCATCGACTCGCGTTCGGCAGCGTCGCTCATTCGCAATTTCCTCGGCGTGGATCTCATTGATCCCGGTCACGTCTTATCCGAAGGTGTCGCTGCGGCGGTCAAGTCCCAATGATCGCCTGAAGCCGTCCCCCGGATGAACATGCAGACTATGCCGATCGATGCGTCCATTTCCAGCCTTCTCGCCTTCTGGGCCGATGCAGGGGTCGATGTCCTGTACGCCGAGGCGCCCGTCGACCGGCTGGCGGAGGGCAGAAAGCGGCTGGAGGCGCCGGCCCGTGCGGCTCAGGCCCAGGTCCAGCACGCCCCTGCAGGCGCCCAGAGGCTGTCCGGTGGCGGCGCGCCAGATGCCGGCGCGGTGGAGCTTGCTCGCCAGATGGCCGCCGCCGCCAGCGACCTCGAGGGGCTGGCGGTCGCCATCGCGGCCTTTGACGGCTGCGCCCTGAAGAGCATGGGCGCCAGACAGGCCGTCTTTGGACGCGGTCGGCTGGATGCAAGGATCATGGTGATCGGCGAGGCGCCGGGGCCGGATGACGATCTGCAGGGCGCGCCCTTTGTCGGACGGGCGGGCAAGCTGATGGACCGGATGCTCGCAACGGCGGGATTGGCCGACGACGTGTTTCTCACCAACACCGTCTTTTGGCGTCCTCCGGCCAATCGCGCACCGGCGCTGGACGAACAGGCGGTCTGCGCCCCATTTGTGGAACGCGCCATTGAGCTCGTCCAGCCGCAATTTCTGCTTTTGCTGGGCGGCGCCGTCACCCGGTCGATGCTCCAGCGCAATGAGGGCATATTGAGCCTGCGCGGGCGTTGGGCCGGATGGCGCAACGCCCAGGGCGATGAGATCCCGGTGCTGGCGACCCTTCACCCGACTTTTCTCCTGCGCCAGCCCGCCGCCAAGAAGCACGCCTGGTCCGACATGCTGACGCTGGCGACCCGCTTCCGCCGGGAGACTTGAAGAACCCTCGTCAAGACGTTACCAAACGGCGTCGCCCATCCGGCCGGCCCGCCCCCGCGACCCACCGGCAAAGACTGGAACACACGATTGCGAGTAGGACCGGTGAAGACGATCTGGCTCGCTGCAACCATTCTTGCGATCACCGTCCTGTGCCGGCTGCCGGCCCAAGCGGAGCCAGGGTCCACGTCCGCCCTGACCACCGCTGGTTCTCTGCGCGTTCTGTCAACAGCGGACGCGCGCGCCTATGCCGCGGCTTTCGCCGCCATCCGCCGTGGTCAAGACGAAGCCGCTGAAATGGCGCTGGACGCCATCTCCGACCCCTGCCTCATGGGGCGTTTGAGCTATGACAAGCTGACCCGCCCCGGCTATGCGGCCAGTTACGGTGAACTGCGCAACTGGCTGGAGCACTTCCGCGACCAGCCCGGCGCGGACCGCATTCACGCCATGGCGCGCCGCGCGCAGCAACCCGGCGATCCTGAACTGCCAGAACCCTCTGTCCCCGCAATCGGGTCGGGCGCGCCGGGCGGCTGGGCGCGGGTGGAGCGACTGGCGCAACGATACGAATCGCCAGAGCCCGCCCTCCATCTGTCGCGCAAGGCCGAAGCGGCCCGCGAGGCCTATTTCGCAGGCCGACTAGAACAAGCCGCCAGCTTGTCGCTTGACGCGCAGGACCACTGGATTTCCGGGCTGACCACGTTTCGGCAGGGCCGGTTTGACGAGGCGCTCAAAGCTTTTGATCTGGTGGCTCATGACCGCTCGGGCACGGAGTGGACCCGATCCGCAGGCGGCTATTGGGCGGCGCGTGCAGCCATCGCTTCAGGTGCAGCGGAAAAGGCGCCATCCTATCTGCGTCTGGCCGCAGCGACCCCCTATACCTTTTATGGCCTGATCGCAGAACGCCAGCTTGGTCTAGACCCGGCTGTGAGCGCCGACGGGCTCGCGTCCGGTCAGCCCGGCGCGCAGGAAGAGCCGCCTGTGCCTCTGGAGTTTGGCGCCGAACTGGCCCGACTGACCGGCAGCGATGAACGCGCACACCGCGCTGCAGCGCTTGCCCAGATCGGCCTGAAGCCGGAGGCGGGGCTTGAAGTGCGCAGCGCGCTGGCTCTGGCCTCCGCAGAGAGCGAGCGTCGAAACTGGTCGGATCTGGCGCTGGCGCTGAATGCGCCCCTGATTACAGGCGCCTATGCCGATCAGGCCAGCCGTCATTTCAGCCTCGCCAGCTACGCCACCCCCGATTTCCAGCCCAAAGGCGGCTATACGCTCGACCGCGCGCTGGTTCTGGCCCTGGTCAAGCAGGAAAGTCGATTCAACACCAACGCCCGGGGCGGCGGCGCACGCGGTCTGATGCAGATCACGCCTGCGACCGCGGCGCGCATTTCCGGCGATCGCAGCCTCGCCACCCGCCCGGCCCGTCTGCAAGATCCTGCGGTCAATCTGCGTCTGGGGCAGGACTATGTGGCCAGACTGCTCACCCAGGTGAAAGGCGACCTGATCAAGGCGGTCGCCGCCTATAACGCCGGACCCGGTCCGATCACCAGACTATCGAGCCAGATGCCCAATGCCGACAGCCTGCTGATGCTGGAAAGCGTGCCCGGCGGAAGTACGCGCGATTTCGTTCATCACGTGGTGGCCAATTACTGGATCTATCGTGAAATATTTGGTCAGCCCGCCAAGAGCCTGGACGCCGCCGCCCGTGCAGAGACGGTCATCCCCATGTTGGTGGATCAAGGCTGAGCGGTCTGGCGTCGCGTCCAACCGTAGCGCAGGAGGCCAGGCTGTGAGCCGTCATGCCCGACACCGGATGGGTCCAGTCCGGCGCCAGTTGGGCCAAAGGTCCCATCACGAACAATCGCTGCGCCGCCCTGGGATGAGGCAGCTCAAGGTCGGGCTCGGAAATGACCTCGCGTCCATAGGCGATCAGATCCAGATCCAGCGTGCGGGCGGCGTTCGCACCCAGCCGAACCCGCCCCAATCGCGCTTCGATCCGATGCAGCGCCGCCAGAACATCGCGCGGCGAGAGGGTTGTCTCGACAAGTGCGACACCATTGATGTAGTCAGGCTGGGACGGATCGGGCCAGGCCGCCGAACGCCACCAGTGTGAGCGTTCAACGGGATGAATATGCTCGGTCCTCATCTCGACCAAGGCCTTTTCCAGATTTTGGCGAGGTCGATTCAATTCACCCGGGAGATTTGCTCCCAAAGCCACGATGATCAGCGCCTCTAACCCATTGCTCGTCATATCATTCTCAAGAAAGTCGTTTTAATGACCTTTTATCCGACGGACCGACTGGCCCTCTTCATCGATGGGGCCAATCTTTACGCTACGGTCAAAAATCTCAATTTCGACATTGATTACAAGAAGTTGCTCGAAGAGTTCCGTAAGCGCGGCATTCTCATCAGGGCCTATTATTACACAGCCATGATGGAGGATCAGGAATATTCCCCGATCCGGCCTCTGGTCGACTGGCTGGACTATAACGGCTTCACCATGATCACGAAGCCTGTGCGCCGCTATACCGAGCAATCGACCGGCATTACCCGCACCAAGGGCAACATGGATATCGAGATCGCGGTGGACATGCTGGAAATCGCGCCAAGCGTCGATCACATCGTCCTGTTCTCCGGCGACGGCGACTTCCGCAAGCTGATCGAAGCGGTGCAGCGCAAGGGCGTTCGGGTGACCGTCGTCTCCACCACCAAGTCGAACCCGCCCATGGTCTCAGACGATCTGCGTCGCCAGGCTGACACCTATATCGATCTTCAGGATCTGGCCCAGCTGATCGGCCGCCCGCGGCAGAACCCCCTGCCCCGCTTCCTGCAGCCAGACTCAGTGGGCGAGCGCCGCGACGACCGCGACGATGAGGACTAGGGCCTTTGGCTGTGGTTTCCGCCGAGCCTGAGCGCGACTGCTCCCTGTGCCCCAGACTTGTAAGCTATCGCGATGAGAACAGGGCCGCGCACCCGGACTGGTTCAACGGGCCCGCGCCCTCGTTCGGCGACCCACAGGCGAGGCTTCTGGTCATGGGCCTGGCGCCCGGCAGAACCGGCGCAAACCGGACCGGCCGCCCCTTCACAGGCGATTATGCGGGCGCCCTTCTGTTCGAGACCCTGCTGAGGTTCGGCTTCGCCAGGGGTCAGTTTCTGGCGCGGCCGGACGATGGTCTGGAACTGACAGACTGCATGGTGTCCAACGCCGTCCGCTGCGCGCCGCCGGGAAACAAGCCCACCACTCAGGAGGAGAACGCCTGCCGTCCCTTCCTGACGGCCAGAATCAGAGCCTTGCCGAAGTTGCGCGCCATTGTGACGCTTGGCGACGTGTCGCGACGAAACGTCTTGAAGGCTCTGGGCGCCAAGGCCAGCGCCGCAGCGCCTGGGCATGGCGTCACAACCGATATCGGCCCTTACCGGTTGTTCAATTCCTATCATTGCTCACGCCTCAACACGAACACCGGGCGATTGACGACCGAGATGTTTCACGCCGTCTTTGCAGACGTGCGAACCTATCTGGACGCCTGAGCCGTGGAGGAATGGCGAAACTGATGGCGCAAACTTCGTCGAGCGAAACCCCGGAGACGACACCGACGGTCCCCCACCGACGCGGCGCTGTCCTGTTTGTCTTCGTGACGGTGCTGCTCGACATCATGGCGCTGGGCATGGTGGCCCCGATCCTGCCGGCGCTGGTGCGCCAGTTCGTCTCGGGCAATACATCAGAGGCGGCGGTGATCTATGGCGTGTTCAACGCCATCTTTGCACTGATGCAGTTCTTCTGCTCGCCGCTGGTCGGCTCGCTGTCCGACCGCTTCGGACGGCGGCCGCTGATCCTGGCGTCCAATGTCGGTCTGGGACTGAGCTACGCGGCCATGGCCTGGGCGCCCAGCCTGATCTTTCTGTTCATCGGGCGGGTGGTGTCTGGCGTCACCGGAGCGAGCTTCGCCATAGCCAGCGCCTATGTCGCTGACACCACGCCCCAGGAAAAGCGCGCCACCGCCTATGGACTGCTCGGCGCCGCCTTCGGTCTCGGGCTGGTTCTGGGCCCCGGCATTGGCGGGATGCTCGGCAGCTATGATATCCGGCTGCCGCTCTATGTCGCTGCGGGGTTCAGCCTCGCCAACGCCGGCTATGGTTTGCTCGTTCTGCCCGAATCCCTGCCGCGCGACCTGCGGGTGGATTTCAGCTGGCGGCGGGCCAACCCGATCGGCGCGCTTGTCCTGCTGCGCCGTCACCCGGAATTGTCGGGGCTGGCGGGCGTTTCCTTCATCTCCACCCTGGCGCAGGTGTCCCTGCCCTCGACCATCGTGCTCTACGCCACCTATCGCTACGGCTGGACCCTGAGGACGCTGGGCGTGACCCTGACCCTGGTCGGCGTCGCACTGGTGTTGGCGCAGGTCTTTGCGGTGCCGCGAGCGATCAAATGGCTTGGCAACCGCAAGTCCATCATTGCGGGCCTGTTGTTCGGCGCCCTGGGCATGATCGTTGCGGGTCTGGCGCCCACGGGCGACATCTTGTGGCTGGGGATTCCGATATTGGCCCTGTGGGGCATATTCGGCGCCGCCGCCGCCTCGCTCATGACCCGTCATGTCAGCGCCGCCGAGCAGGGGCAGCTTCAGGGCGCAACCTCCAGCCTGACGGGAATATCGGAGCTGGTCGGGCCGTTGATCTTTCCCTTCGTCTTTGCGTGGTTTGTCCGGCCGGGACAGCCAGTGGCCCTGTCGGGCGCGCCGTTCCTGCTGGCCTCGGCGCTGCTGGTCCTGGGCGCGGTCTGGGCATGGTGGGCGACGCGACCGGAAGCCGATCCGCTCGCAGCCGACGATTAGCCCAGATTACGCATCAGGCGTCCCTGATCGCGCTTCCAGTCGCGGTCCGCTTCAGCGGCGCGCTTGTCATGCTGCTTCTTGCCCTTGGCCAGTGCAATCTCCAGTTTGGCGCGGCCCTTTTCATCGAAAAACAGCTTCACCGGGACAATGGTGCGTCCCTCGCGCTGCACGGCGGCCAGCAGCTTGTTGATCTGGCGTCGGTGCAGCAACAGTTTCCGCGGACGGCGCGGCTCGTGGTTGAAGCGGTTCGCGCCCGGATATTCGGGAATATAGCCGTTGATCAGCACCAGTTCGCGCCCCTCAGCCGAGGCGTAACTTTCAGCGATATTGGCCCGGCCCAGGCGCAGGGATTTCACTTCCGAGCCGGTCAGCACCAGCCCCGCCTCGAACGAATCTTCAAGAAAATAGTCGAACTTGGCGCGCCGGTTTTCCGCGACGAGCTTGCGTTCCTGAACCTTGGCTTCAGACATGATCAGGGCCCCTAGAGGCCGGCCTCCTTCATCGCCGCCAGAATGGCGGGCTTTACGGCCTCCGAACAATCGGCCAGCGGCAGGCGAACGCCCAGTTCGCACAGGCCAAGTTGCGCAAGCGCGTACTTGGTGGGCGCGGGCGACGCGTCAAGGAACAGCGCCTTGTGAAGCTGAACCAATCTATCCTGCCAGTAGAGCGCCGTGGGGAAATCGCCGGACAGCGCCGCATTCATGAAGGTCGAGCAAGCCTGGGGGGCGACATTGGACGAAACAGAAATGCATCCATGACCGCCATGGGCGATATAGCCCAGCGCCGTCGGGTCATCACCAGACAGCATGACCCAGTCCGGACCGCACTGGATCCGTTGCAGGCTTGCGCGAACCAGATCGCCCGTCGCATCCTTGACGCCCACAATATTGGGCAGCTTCGACAGCCGCTCCAGAGTCTCATTGGCGATGTCGCAGGAGGTTCGCGACGGCACATTATAGACGATGACCGGCAGTTCCACCGCGTCGTTGATCGCCGCATAATGGCCGTAAAGGCCGTCCTGGCCCGGACGATTATAATAGGGTGTGACCACCAGCGCCGCATCGGCGCCCACCGTTTTTGCGTGACGCACCAGCGCAATGGCTTCGGCGGTCGAATTGGAGCCGGCGCCGGCGATGATCGGCACCCGACCGGCGTTGACCTCCACACACAGCTCCACAACACGGCGATGTTCGTCATGCGACAGGGTCGCGGTCTCACCGGTCGTGCCGACCGGCACCAGACCGTGAACGCCGCCCGCGATCTGACGTTCCACAAGATTGCGAAAGGCCGCCTCATCCACAGCGCCGTTTCGGAATGGAGTGACGAGGGCTGTAAAAACGCCCTTGAAAAGCGGTTGAGGCATAATCCTGCGTTCGCAATAGAATCGCCGCAAAAATACGGCACAAGCACGCGGTCAGCGCGTTTGAGGCGCATACACTAGCGATCTGAACCACTTGCCCGCAACAGCGCTTTAGCGCTTCTGCGTTAATGTGGACGCCAAACAGGAGTTGAAACGCGTGAAATTTACCCGGTCAGGGCTTTTCAGCCGACAAGGACGGTGGTTCGCCGCCGGACTTGCGATTGCTATGGCCATGCCAGCCCTGGCCGATCCGATCCCCTATACATCGTTGCAGGACGCCGAAACGCCGCCAACTGCTGAAGCGCCGAACCCGGCGCAGCCGCCATCGCCCCCTGACCACCCCCACGCGGCCGCGTCGGACGCCAAGGCGCCCGCGATTTCGGCCCCGCTGAGCGCCCTGCGCGAAGCGATCCACGCGGCTCATGCCGGGGATTCCGCCCGCGCCATGAGCCTTTCCGCAGGCATCGCCGACGCCAATGCCCGGAAGGTCGTGTTGTGGGCCTTGATCGACAACGCCGCCTCCCGCCTCGATTTCACAACGCTCGATATCGCAGTTCGGGACCTGGCGGGCTGGCCGCGCGGCTACCGGCGTGTGGCGGGGGCTGAAAAAGCGATCGAGGCCGCATCCCTGCCGCCCCAGAAGGTCATTGACTGGTTCAATGGCCGCGATCCGGAAACGCCCGAAGGCGGCATGGCTCTGGCCGCCGCCTACCAGTCGCTGGGCCAGAACGATAATGCGAGGGACGTGGTGCGCCACATCTGGCGCGACCATATTTTCGAGCTGGACGCCCAACGCAAGATGCTGACCCGGTTCGGCCTCCTCCTGTCGGCCGATGACCATAATACACGCCTGTCGACCCTGCTCTACGCGCAGCAAGGCCCCTCCGCCCGCGCCATGATGGACCTGGTCGATGCAGATCATCAGGTTCTGGCCAATGCACGCATTGCACTCCGCGCAGAACGCGCCGACGCCGCCGACGCCGTCGCAAAAGTGCCGGACGCCCTGCGCGACGATCCCGGACTGGCGTTTGACCGGGCGCGCTATTACC
>CAIOJR010000271.1 GCA_903858685.1 uncultured Caulobacterales bacterium
AGCGCTGCGCCAGGCGTTGCAACAGCGCCTTGCCGGCCCCACAGCCGCGCGCCTGAGGCCGGACATAGAGGTCCTCCAGATAGATGCCGCAGCGCCCGACAAAGGTGGAAAAATTATAGAACCACAGGGCGAACCCTACCGGCTGGCCATCCAGCTCGGCAATGTCGCAAAAGGCGCGCGGCTGAGCAGCGAACAGAACCTGTGACAGGCCCGCCTCAGTCGCCACGACCTCATGCGACAATTTTTCATAGTCGGCCAGGTCGCTGATGAAGCCGAGTATGAGGCCTGCATCGTCTGGACGGGCGCTTCTGATCGTCAATGTCATTGCAAATTTCCGAATGGCTGGGTCAGACGGCCTGATACCAGTCCACGCCGGCTTCGTCGCGGCGTCTGGTGATCAGACCGCGATGAAGCAGGCAGTTCAGGTGCGCCATGCTCTCCCCCGTAGCCATGCCCAACAGGTCCGGGCCAATGGGACGGGCGAACAGCACCCCGAAGACGTCTATGGCGCGCCTGGGTTCCGACAGCTTGCGCAACAAGCGGATCAGCGAACGCTCGTGTCCCCGTATCAGATGGTCGATCCGCACATGCAGGCCATAGAATGGGTCATTGTGCGATGGCAGCACAAGCACCCCCTCAGGCGCCTGGGTCTTCACCCGGGCGAGCGAGGTCAGCCAGTCGTCCAATGTATCGGCTTCCGGTTCGGTCGGGAACACGGAGACGTTGGACGATATTTTCGGCAGGACCTGATCCCCGGAAATGAACAGGTTCAGCGCCTCGCAATACAGACAAACATGCTCCGGAGAGTGGCCACAGCCGACAATCACCTGCCAGTCATTGTCGCCAATGCGAATGATATCGCCCTGGCTCATCCGGTGATAGCTGTCTGGCAGTGGGTAGATGCCCTTGCCAAAGCCGCCGAACCGGGCGCGGTAGTTCTCGATCCCGTCATCATCCCAACCGCAGGCGCGGTAGAACAGTTCCCCGTCCTTGGGCGCCTCTCGGCCTGTATCGGCGGCCAGCATACGGCAGGTGATATATTCCAGTCGGCTCATCCAGAGCCGCGCTTCAAATTTGCGCGCCAGCCAGCCCGCCATGCCGCAGTGGTCCGGATGCAGGTGGGTGACCAGAATGCGCGTGACGGGCAGGCCGCCCATGGCGCCGGCAAAAGCCTGCCGCCAGCCCTGGGCCGTCTCCTTGGTCTGGATGCCGGTGTCCACCACGGCCCAGCCTTCGCCGTCGCGAATCGCCCAGACATTGATGAATTTCAGCGAGCCGCCCAGAGGCATTCGCAGCCACAGAACGCCCGGCGCAACCTCGACCGCGTCTCCGGCGCCCTCAACGGGCGCCGTTTCGAACGGATAGGTCAACAAAGGCCGTCGTTCTTCGGTTTCTGTGTCTTCCGCCATTGTGTTCTCCCCGTTTAAAGTAGGTTTGGCCCGATTTTGGCGGTTTCGTCAAAGTCCAGCCATCGGAGCGCGCTTGACCAAGGGGGAGGCAAGCGGCTTAAGACATTTTGCAGAGGCCGCAAGCGCCGCTCAGGAGAGATAAAATATGAAACGCATAGGGATGGCCGTGGCAGCGACGCTGTGTATGGCCCTAGCGCCGATGGCCGCCCAGGCCGCTGCGCCGGTTGAACCGCCCAAGATCACCAAGGCTGATCTGGATCGTGGCATGAAGGAAGCGCCGGCGATCGTCGCTTCGACAGGCGTGACCTGCACGGTGGTCAATGCCCGCTTCATTGGCACTCTGAACATGCCCCCGGCGGACCCGAAGGCCAAGGACGCCAAGCCGACCTCCGTCGCCGGTTATGAAGTCGCCTGTAAGGAAGGCCTCGGCTACAGCCTCATCACCATGCAGCCCAAGCCGGTCATTCAGGACTGCGTGGCTTCCGCCGCCAGCCCCGTCCTGACCTGCCGTCTGCCGGAAAACGCCGACCCGAAGTCAGGTCTGAACGCCTTTGTCGCAGAATCGGGCCGCCAGTGCGGCGTGACGGGCGCAAAATATCTCGGCGCAACCTCTGCCGGGGCGAGCTTCTATGAAGTCACCTGCCAGACGGGCGCAGGCTATGTGATCCAGAAGGAAGCGAGCAAGCCCGCCGCCGTCATCCCCTGCATGGGCATGGCGGAAACCAAGCTGGCCTGCACCCTGACGCCGCTGGACAAGGCCAAGGAATACGCCAAGACCCTGGCCGCTGGCACGAAGAAGACCTGCGCGATCACCGACATCCGCTTTGTCGGCTCCACTGCCTCGGGTCAGGACGGCTATGAAGTGGCCTGCGGCGAGACGGGTTACATGTTCACCATCGACCAGACCGGCAAGCTTGGTCAGGCCGTGGACTGCGCCCTTGCCTCAGCCTTCCTCGGCGGCTGCAAGCTGACCGACGCCACAAAGGCGGAGACGGCGGAAGCCAAGACCTATACCGATCTGTCCAAGAAGGCGGGCTTCGCCTGCAATGTCTCCAAATATCGCCTGATCGGCGTGATGGCCGGCAATACCGATGTCGTGGAACTGGCCTGCTCCAACCGCCCGGACGGCGCGGTCGGCGCCTTCTCCGAAGACGCCTCCAAGTCAAAGATCTATGACTGCATCCAGGTCGGCGCGCTCGGCCAGGAATGCAAGCTCGGCACCACCCAGGCGCCGCTCTATGACAAGCTGTCAGCAGCACTCGCCAGCAAGGGCAAGGGCTCCTGCAAGGTGTCCGGCGCCCGCTATATCGGCGGCGCTGAAGGCGGCGGCAACTTCATCGAAACCACCTGCGCCGATGGCGGCTCTGGCTGGGTTGTGAAGACAGCCGGAGACACCTACACCGCAGACACCCTGACGCCTTGTGCTTCGGCTGGCGGCGGCATCGCCTGCAAGCTCGCGGGCAACGTCAAGAAATAAGCCCCTCTCACGGGCTGACACAGAAAACCCGCGAGGAGCGATCCTCGCGGGTTTTTTATTGATCCGCTGGCTGGTCGGTCTGGCCGTCAGCCCAGGACCGCCTCAATCAGGACGGGCCCGCTGGAGGCCAGAGCGCGCGCCAGGGCCGCGTCGAAACTCTCCGCCGTCTCACACCTCACCGCAGGCATGCCAAACCCCTTGGCCATGGACACCCAGTCCATGTTCGGGTCGCCCAGGTTCAGCAACTGTCGCGCCGCCGGTCCCGCATTGCCCGACTTGGTGCGCGCCAGTTCGATATTGAGGATGCGATAGGCGTTATTGGCGAAGACCACGGTCACAATGTCGAGATTCTCACGCACGGCGGTCCACAGCCCCTGCACCGTATATGCGCCGGCGCCATCCCCGGTCAGGGCCAGCACCTTGCGGCCGGGCGAGGCGATGGCGGCCCCGATTGCGGCGGGTATGCCCTGCCCTATGGCGCCGCCCGTCAGGCAAAGCCAGTCGTGCGGCCTCGCCCCCTTGGTCTGCATATAGATGGGTAGGCCCGCCGTGACAGCATCGTCGGAAATGATCGCATGGTCGGGCATGTGGCGCGCGATCGACTCGCCGATCGTATAGGCGGTCAGTTCACCGGTCGGGCTGGCCTCGCTGATCTGACGGTCCACCAGAACCGGACGCTCTGGCGCCATCAACAGATCCGCCAGCGCCTGCAGAGCATAGACGCCATCCTCGTCGGGTGTGGCGAGCGTCTCCAGAGCGCATCCTTCGGGCACGAGCACGCTGGGCATGGCGGGATAGGCGAAGAAGGCCACCGGCGTCTTGGTCGAGGTCAGAACCATCAGGTCAACACCCTCCAGATCCGCCAGCGCCATTTCACCGAAATAGAGCATCCGGTCCGGCGCATAGCGCCCAGCCCCGCGAGGCTGGCGGGCGATAAAGGTATCGACCATGACGCGCACGCCGGTGAGGGCGATCCGCCCCGCGGCCGCGATCCCCTGCTCCGTCAGGGCGTTGGAGCCGATCAGGATCAGCGGCTTTTTCGCCGATTTCAATGAGCGCGCCACCAGTTCGATCCGTGTATCGACTGGCTTGCCACGCGCAGGCACGCTCACCACCGGCCCGGTCGCACTGGCCTGAGACCAGGCGGAGTCCGCCGGCAGGATCAGGGTCGCCACGCCGCCTGCGCCCGCCTGACTGGCCAGAACGGCCTCGCTGGACAGGGCCACGGCCTCGTCAGGCGTTTCGCCCGCCTTGACCCAGACCGAGTTCGGCCAGGCGAGACCGGCGATGTCAGAGGTCAGGGGCGCGTCGAACTGGCGGTGATAGGTGGCATGATCACCCACAATATTGACAATGGGCGAATGGGCGCGCCGGGCGTTGTGCAAATTGGCCGAGCCATTGGCCAGGCCTGCGCCCAGATGCAGGAGCGTTGAGCCGGGCTTGCGCGCCATCCGGGCGTAACCGTCCGCAGCCCCTGTGGCCACGCCCTCGAACAGGCAGAGCACAGGCCGCACGCGCGGCTCCCGGTCAAAGGCGGACACCATCTGCATCTCGCTGGTGCCCGGATTGGAGAAGCAGACATCGACGCCGTTATCGGCGAGCGTCTTGAGGATGGCTTCTGCGCCGTTCATGGATGTCTTCCCTCTTGTTGGCCAACAGGCCGCTGTTTCGTGTCGCGAGCGCGGGTCATAGCGCCATCACCTCGTCATCAGGCTGGGCTGCAAAAAGGCGCGCCAGGTCATCCGCACGACGCGACCGCGCCAGAGCCTGATTGATATAACCCTTGTCGGTGAGTTCGCCCGAGCGCAGGTCAGGCGTGTCGCGCTGGATCAGCACCCGCGTCACCCGCGCCGAACCTCCGCGCGCCTCTGCGTTCAGACGTCGCACGCCCTCGGCAAGCGCCGCCTTGACCGCCGCATGATGCGCCAGAGCGCTCAGCCCGTCCGCCTCCGGAGCGAGGGCAGAGCATCTCTCGGCATTGAGGAAAACCAGCAGACCGACGCCATCCTGCCCTTCCCCGCAGACCACGGCGTCCGCCGCCAGCCCCTGCATGGCCGACAGCGCCGAGAGCCGTAACGCGCCAGCCGCGACAAAGGTGCCGGACGCCAGCTTGAAGTTCTCCACCAACCGCCCGTCGAACACCAGACCCATGAGGGGATCGGCCGGATCAGCCAGCTTCGCCGCGTCGCCCAACCGGTAATAGCCCTCCTCGTCGACGCTCAAGGGGATCAGACCGCCATCCTCGCCGCGATAGCCGGGCGAGATTTGCGGCCCTTTGACCCGGACCTCCAGTTTTTCACCCTCGGGCGCCAACTTGACCGTCGTCCCCGGCGTGGGCAGTCCGCAAAGCCCCGCGCGCGCATTAATCCAGTGGACGTTGCAGGCCGTAGGCCCTGTCTCGGTGGAGCCATAGCCCGCAGCAAAGCTGATGCGATGGCCGCAACTGCGCACCGCCGCCGCCTGCACCCGGTCGCACACAGACTGGGGCAGGCCGGCACCCCCATACTGGATCACCCGCACGCGGCTGAAAAACGTGCGGGCCAGAGCCTCGTCCGCCTCCAGCGCGTCGGCGAACAACGCCCAGCCCGCCGGCACCATGTTGTGATAGGTCGGCGCGATTTCGCGCAGATTGCGTAGCGTCTCTTCAAAGCGACCCGCCACGGGCTGGCCATGGTCGATATAGAGTGTCCCGCCCCGGTGGATCACCATGTGCAGGATGGCGTTCGCGCCCAGACTATGGCTCCAGGGTGCTGCGTTGACCACGACCGGCGGATCACGGTCCTCGTAACAGGCCTCGATCTGTGCGGCGTTGAAAGACACGGTGGCGTGGCTGCAAATCACCGCCTTTGGCTTGCCGGTGGAGCCTGATGTCAGGAGCAGCTTGGCGATCTGGTCTGGCCTGGCCTCATTGTCCGTCGGCGTCGCGGCGTCAAGCGAAGCAAACGCCATCTGGCCCGGGCGAGCGCGACGGCTGGCGATCACCGGAACGGCGTGGAGCACCGGGTCGCGGGCTATGGCGGCGGCGGCGGCCTCTCCATCCTCGACAAACACCACCGACGGACGGATCAGGGCGCTGGCGTGGGCCAGACGTGTGGGATCGGCGCCAGGTTGTGCATATTGGGGCGACAGCGGCGCTATAGGGCAGCCGATCCGCATGGCGGCATAGGCGATCAGCGCGTGATCAATGCTGTTGCGCGCCAGAATCATGAGCGGACGGTCCGGCCCCAGGCCCATCAGCTTGAGATCGGTCGCCAGTCGGCTGATCCGATCATGCGCCTGTCCGAACGTCACGATGCGCCAGCCGTCGCCGTCCCGCTCGGCGATGACATTGCGGTCCGGCGTCGTCCCGGCCCAATGATCGAGCGCCGCATTCGTGGTGGAAAAGCGATCCGACCAGGGCGTCGTATTGACCAGCACCAGGGCGCCGTCCTCCCGGCGATCAACCGCGATGGACCTGGGCGCATAAAGCGGTTCGCGGAAGGGCGCCGTCAGCCCTGTGTCGCCATCCATGATTTCCCCTCGCGCATCGCCACCCGTTCCGGGCTGATTGTTTCCTCTATAGGCCCGGTTGACGGCGAGCGGTATGGCGAAGCGTCGATTCCGCGCCTCTGTCGCCCTCACTCAACACAAGATGACGCAAACGGCGGCATTGCCCGACGCCACCAGACCGTGACAGTCTGTAAAAAAAACGCATCACGAGGAAGCCCCATGTCCGCACGTCCCGAAGCGCTTGGCCTGTCGTCCCAACGCCTGGCCCTGGCCGACCGCTTTATGCAGGAGAGATATGTGGACAAGGGGCGCCTGAAGGGCGTCAGCTATCAGGTCTTCCGCCGAGGCGAGATCGCCCACACGGCGGTGATGGGTCTGGCGGACGCCGAGCGCGGCGCCCCCCTGAAGGACGACTCCATCTTCCGCATCTATTCCATGACCAAGCCGATCACCTCGCTCGCCTTCATGATGCTGGTGGAGGAAGGCAAGGTGGCGCTGGACGACCCGGTCAGCCGCTACATTCCGTCCTGGAAAAATCTCGGCGTCTATCAGAGCGGAATCGACGGGGCCTATATCACCCGCCCGGTTGCACGGCCCATGCAGATCGTCGATCTTTTGCGCCACACATCCGGCCTGACCTACGGCTTCCAGAACCGCACCAATGTCGACGCCGCCTACCGCCGGGCCGGTATTGGCGTGCTGGGCAAGACCGTGGGTCTGGACGGCATGATCGAGGCTCTGGCCGACATCCCGCTTGAATTCTCACCGGGTGAAGCCTGGAACTATTCGGTGGCGACCGATGTGCTCGGCTATCTGGTGGGCAAGATCAGCGGGACTCCCTTCGAGACTTTTCTGGAGGAGCGCATCTTCAAGCCTCTGGGCATGCGCGACACCGCCTTCATCGTCGCACCCGAAAATCAGTCGCGCTTCACCGCCTGCTATGTGCGCGGGCCTGGCGGCATCACTCTCGAAGACGACCCCACCCGCAGCCCCTATCTGTCCTCGCCGAAGATGGTGTCCGGCGGCGGCGGTCTGGTCTCGACCCTTACCGACTACATGACCTTCTGCCGCATGGTGCTGAACAAGGGCGAGCTGAACGGCGCGCGCTTTGTCAGCCCAAAGACGCTGCAGCTGATGGGCGCCAACCACCTGCCCGGCGGCAAGGACCTGTCCGCCACCTCCGTCTCGCTGTTCAGCGAGGCGACCTATTCCGGCGTCGGTTTCGGGCTGGGCTTTGCCACCACCACCCATGCGCCCGCCACCCTCATCCCAGGCTCCAATGGCGATCTGTGGTGGGGCGGCATGGCCTCCACCTTCTTCTGGATCGACCCGGTCGAAGACCTGATCGTCACCCTCATGACCCAGATGATCCCGTCCGGCGCCTATCCGATCCGGCGGGAACTGCGCACCCTGGTCTATTCGGCCTTTACGGAATCAAATCTGTAGCGCCGCCCTGTTTCAGTCGCGCAGCGCCATTCGCGCCACCAGTTCCTTGACCAGGCGGGCCGCCACCTTCGCGGTGGCGTTTTGCAGGTCGCGTCCGGGAACCAGTTCAACAATGTCGGCGCCGACCAGACGCCCGGGCAGGGCGTGAATGACGGACAGGGCTTCGCGCACGGTCAGGCCGCCGGGTTCATAGTGATTGACGCCGGGGGCAAAAGCCGGATCAAGGCCGTCCAGATCGAAGGACAGATAGACCGGCCCGTCGCCCAGCGCCGCCACAGCGGCCAGAGCGCGGCCAATCTGGTCGGGCGAGAAACTCTGCACGCCAAAGCGCTGCGCCTGCTCGCGCAGATGCGGCGTGTCGGCCCGGATGCCGATCTGAATCAACTGGCTGGCCAGCCCCTGCTCCATGATCCTGGCGAAGGGCGAGGCGTGACTGAGAGGGTCTGCGCCAAAGTCATGATAGAGGTCAGGGTGGGCGTCGATATGGACGATGCGCACGCCGGGATAGAGGCTGGCCACCGCCCGGATCAGCGGATAGGTGACGGCGTGGTCCCCGCCCAGCGCCAGAAGCTGATCACCACCATCCAGAATATCAAAAGCCGCCGCAGTGATCAGATCGGCGTCGCCCTCGCCGCCGGTCAGGGCCACATCTCCGCGATCCACAAGCATGGAAGTGTCGAGCGCGTCGACAAGCGAGAGGCTATAGCGGTTGCCCGCCTCGTCCCACAGGGCTTGGCGAATGGCGCCAGGCCCTAATGCGGCGCCGTGGGCATGGGACGAGTGAACATCCCAGCACACGCCCAACATGGAGGTTCGCATGGACAAGGCTCCGGATCCGTCGACGTGCGGGCCAGTGGCGCCGACGTCGGGACGTCTGTCGAGGGCGCCTGGCGCTATTTGGGCTCGCTATGATAGTTCAGATAGCCCCGCTCGACCAGGCGGCGTGCGGCCTCATAGGCGGCGGAAAGCTCTTCAAAGGCGGCGCGAAGTTCGGCCAGCCTCTGCACCTTTTCAGGCGGTAGAATGTGGGAATGAGCGGTCGCCGCCAGCGCCTCTCCAACCCAGGTGGCGCGCGCCGCAGCGCAGGCCAAAGCCATCCGCTGAAAGGTCTTCAGATCGGCCTGCCCGAGGGCCTGTCCGATCAGTTCGCGGTTGGAGGCGAATGCCGTGTAGTCGATCTGCTCCAGTTGACCGCGAAGCTTTCGCTGGACCGCAGGATCCGAGGAGTTTTCCGGAACAAAATGGTCACCGCGCAAGACGGATGATGAATAGGAGGCCATGGTTTCGCCCCTTCGACGACATTTCCTGAAGGATTTGTCGCAGATTGCGATTAATGGGGCGTTTAGGGGACGCAAGAAGTCGTCCGCACCCGTGTTGGCGCGGTCGAAGCGCTCACGTCTTCTGAGACATCAGCCCATCAACAAAGCCCAAAATCTCCGGATGTCGCGAAAGCCGCAGCTGTTCGGCGTGATATATGTGGGCCAGTTGAGCATAGGCCCGGTCAAAATCATCATTGACGATCACATAGTCATATTCGCCATAGTGCTCGATCTCGCCCTTGGCGCGCTCCAGACGACGCTCAATCACCGCGGCGCTATCCTGAGCGCGCGCCTCCAGACGGCGGCGCAAGGCGGGCATGCTCGGCGGCAGGATGAAGACGCGGACCACATCCGACGCCGCCTTGTCCGCAATCTGACGCGCGCCCTGCCAGTCAATGTCGAACAAGATGTCGTGGCCGCCGCCGAGCGCTTCGAACACCGGCGCGCTAAGCGTGCCATACCGATTGTCGTGCACATCCGCCCATTCGAGAAAAGCGTCATCCCCGATCAGCGTGTCAAACGCCGAGCGATTGATGAAATGATATTCGCGCCCATGCTGTTCGCCCGGCCTTGGCCCGCGCGTCGTGCACGAAATCGACAGGTCCAGCGCCTCGTGGTCTGCAACCAGTCGGCGTGACAGCGACGTTTTGCCGGCGCCGCTGGGGCTGGAAATCACCAGCATCAGACCACGACGAGAAAGGGTGGCGGGCATGGCGGACTACTCTACATTCTGAATTTGTTCGCGGAACTGCTCGATCACCGCCTTCAGCTCCAGCCCGATCCCGGTCAGGGCCACGGTCGCGGATTTTGAACAGAGGGTGTTTGTCTCACGCAGGAACTCCTGAGTCAGGAAATCCAGGCGCCGACCCGACGCCGCATCGCTGACCAGAAGCTGACGCGCACTGTCGACGTGCGCGGCCAGTCGGTCCAGTTCTTCCCGTACATCTGCCTTGCCCGCCATGATCGCCGCTTCTTGAAAGATGCGGTCTTCGATGGGGCGGGGATCGGCGATGAGTTCGCCCATCCGACGTTCGAAGCGCTCACGAATGGCCGCCGGCTGGCCTGCGGCTTCGACCTCGGCCTGAGCGGTCAGGGCGGCCACGCGATCCACGAGCCCGCTGAGCAGGGGGGCCAGCGCTGCCCCCTCCGCCTGACGCGACTGCTTCAGCCCGTCCAGCGCCTCATGGATGGAGCGGGCCATGGCGGCCTCCACCGCGACGCGGTCTTCGGGGCGATCGCTTTCATCCGCGGCCTCCACCACGCCGCGCACCGTCAGAAGACCATCCAGACGCGGACGGTCCACGCCCGGCTGGTCGGCATAGGTCTCGCACAGCTTCAGAAGCTGCTCGATCAGGGCGGTGTTGATGCGAACCGAAGCCTCGGTTTCCGCACGACGCGCCGACAGGGCCACCTGCACCTGCCCGCGGGCGAAACGCGCCTGTCCGCCCTCGCGCACAATACGCTCCAGTCCCTCAAAGCCAGACGGCGCGCGAAACCGGGTCTCCAGATTGCGTCCGTTAACGGAGCGCGCCTCGACCGACCACGACCAGAGGCCCAGCGCGCCTTCCACCCTTGCAAAGCCGGTCATGCCGGAGAGCAACGCCTTATGGTCCGCCATGTCAGCGCCTGCCCCTGTGGTTCGACGGTGGCGGCGCACTCGCCGTGTCGCGCTGCTTTTCAATCTGGCGCCAGTGCGCGACGTTCTTTTCGTGCTCTTCCAGCCTGGAGGCGAACAAAGCCCCCCCCTTGCCGTCCGCCACAAAATAGAGGTCGGTGGTGTGAGGCGGATCGAGCACCGCCGCGAGCGACGCACGCCCGGGATTGGCGATCGCTGTGGGCGGCAGTCCGGGATGGAGATAGGTGTTGAACGGCGTATCCGCCGCCAGTTCCGACGCCTTCAGTCCCCGGCCGAGCGGCAGGCCTTGCGTCACGCCATAGATCACGGTGGGGTCGGCATCGAGTTTCATGCCGATGCGCAACCGATTGATGTAGACCGCCGCCACACGAGGGCGGTCCGCCTCCTGCCCCGTTTCCTTTTCCACGATCGAGGCCAGGATGATCGCCTCTTCCGGCGAATGGACGGGCAGGCCGTCCTGACGTTTGGCCCAGATCTGTCCCATGGTGCGATCCATGGCCTCCGTCATGGTCTTGACGACATCGGCCCGGCTTTCGCCTCGCAGAACATCATAGGTCTCGGGCAGGATCGAACCCTCTTCGATGTCGGGCGTCTCGCCGGTCAGCACATCGGCATGATCCAATAGGTCGCGCACCTGCCGCGCGCTCGCGCCCTCGGGCACAGTGACATGGTGGTGGACAATATCGCCAGAGCGCAGCTTCCTCAGGATGGCGGAGACTGAGGCCCGACTTGGAACGAGATATTCACCGGACTTGATCTTGCGAGCCGAGCCGCTGATCTCCGCCAGACCCATGAAGACCGGCGCATTGACGATCACGCCCGCCCGCTTCATCTCACCCGCAATCTCGGCAAGCCCGGCGCCCTTTCGCAGGATCACCGTCGCGCCCTCCCCGCCCTTGGGCGTGGCGGGTCCGGGCGCGAAATAGGCGCCCAGCCCGGCGGCTCCAATCAGCCCGGCAATGATGGCCAGCGTCACCGAGCCGCTGAGCAGGCCCGTCAGCCAACGCCCCCCGGAAGCAGCGCCGGGGCGAGCCCTGTTGCGCCGGGCGGATTTGCTCATTGCACCTTCGCGAGCACGATCGACGCATTGGTCCCGCCAAAGCCGAAGCTGTTGGAAAGGGCCAGATCGATCTTCATCGGCTTGGCCTTGTGCGGGATGAGATCGATCCGGGTTTCCACAGACGGATTGTCGAGATTGATGGTCGGCGGCGCGATCTGATCGCGAATCGCCAGGGCCGTGAACGCCGCCTCAATCGCGCCCGCCGCGCCCAGCAGATGCCCGGTAGACGATTTGGTGGACGACATGGACATGCCCGCCGCCGCATCGCCCAGCAGACGCTCCACGGCGCCCAGTTCAATCTCGTCGCCCAGAGGCGTAGATGTGCCGTGCGCATTGATATAGTCGAGGTCAGCAGGCTGAATGCCGGCGTCCTTCAGTGAAGCCTTCATGGCGCGGAACCCGCCGTCGCCGTCCGAAGCGGGCGAGGTGATGTGATAGGCGTCGCCAGACAGGCCGTATCCCAGCACCTCTGCATAGATCTTGGCGCCACGCGCCTTGGCGTGCTCGTACTCCTCCAGCACCAGAACGCCCGCGCCCTCGCCCATCACAAAGCCGTCCCGGTCCTTGTCATAGGGACGCGACGCACGGGTCGGCTCGTCATTGAAGCCCGTGGACATGGCGCGACAGGCGATGAATCCGGCAATGCCGATCTTGCAGACCGCAGCCTCCGCGCCGCCCGCCACCATCACGTCGGCGTCGCCGTAACGGATCATGCGCATGGCGTCGCCGATGGCGTGGGCGCCGGTCGCGCAGGCCGTGACCACGGAATGGTTCGGCCCCTTGAAGCCAAACCGGATCGACACATGGCCGGACGCCAGATTGATCAGGGCCGAAGGGATGAAGAACGGGCTGATCCGGCGCGGCCCCTTGGCCTCCAGCTCTATCGCCGTCTCGGCAATCGTGTTGAGCCCGCCTATGCCGGACCCAATGATGACGCCGGTGCGCTCGCGCCCCTCATCGTCCTGCGGCAACCAGCCGGAATCGTGCACGGCCTCGTCTGCGGCGGCGATGGCGTAGAGGATGAAGTCGTCCACGCGGCGCAGTTCCCGCGCCGGCAGGATCTGCTCAGGATCGAACACGCCCTCCATGTCCGGCGTCCCATGTCCCCGACCGTCCTTGCGCGGCACCTCGCACGCGACCTTGCAGGCATAGGCTTCGGTATCGAAGGCCGTGATGGGTCCAGCACCTGACTCACCCGCCAGAAGACGCTTCCAGGTCGTTTCGCGATTGGCGGCCAGAGGCGTGATGAGGCCAATTCCGGTAATGACGACTCGACGCATCCGATCCAGTTCCTGTTACCCGTTCCGATTGATAAATCTGGTCGTTCCGGCCTGTTTCTCAAGTCCGGCGGCGATCTCCTGTGACACGACCTAGGCGTCATCCGGAAGAGAAACGTCAGACTGACCGAATCCGAACCCTAAACGGCTACACCATAAACAGGTTCGGCGCGCCGTGCATGCCCCAATAGGCACACGCACGACGCGCCGATGTTCCGCCCCAGCGCCGAAACGCTGGGCAAGGCGTTCAGCTGGCCGCCAATCAGGCGCCCAGACGTTCCGCAATGAACTTCACCGCGTCGCCGACGGTTTGGATATGTTCGGCGGCGTCATCGGGAATTTCGATGTCGAATTCTTCTTCGAACGCCATGACGAGTTCGACGTTGTCGAGACTGTCGGCGCCCAGATCGTCAATGAAGCTGGCCTTATCGGTCACCTTGGCAGGATCCGCGTCAAGGTGCTCGATCACGATCTTACGCACGCGTTCGAGGATGTCGGACATACAGTTAGACCCTTTTTTGGTTTGGAAGCGGCGACTAGATTTTAATCGGCCGTCGCCGCGTTGAGGTTGTTCGACAGAAAACTGCCCGGTGAGGCAGCCGTCCGACACGGGTTCTTCACGCCGTTGTCAGGACTACCTTCGGAGGGACGCCTACCATACTAATTTTCCGCAGACCAGTCCGGGCGAGCCGGTAAGGGCTACGGTTACACCATCGCCATGCCGCCGTTTACGTGCAAGGTCTGACCCGTCACATAACCGGCTTCATCGCTGGCCAGATAAACACATGCAGCGGCGATGTCATCCCCCGCCCCAAGTCGGCCTGCCGGAATGCGGCCCAGAATGGCGGCTTTCTGCGCGTCGTTGAGGGCATCGGTCATGGGGCTGGCGATAAATCCGGGCGCGACGCAATTGACGGTCACATTTCGCCCCGCCACTTCCTGGGCCAGCGCCTTGGAAAAGCCGATCATGCCGGCTTTCGAGGCTGCATAATTGGCTTGGCCCGGATTTCCGGTCACACCCACGACGGAGGTGATGCCGATGATGCGGCCATGGCGGCGTTTGAACATCCCTTTCAGGGCGGCGCGGCTCAGGCGGAAATAGGCCTCAAGATTGACCTTGAGCACGGTCTCCCAGTCCTCGTCCTTCATCCGCAGCAACAGGCCGTCGCGCGTAAGGCCCGCGTTCGATACGAGAATATCGATCTGGCCCGCCGCGGCCTCGGCGCGGGAGACGAGGCTGTCAACGGAGGCGCTGTCGGACAGATCAGCGACTGCGACAAATGCGCGCTCCCCCAGTTCTTCAGCCAGAAGGTTCAGCGCGGCTTCGCGGGTGCCGGACAGGACGACGGTCGCACCCTGGGCGTGATAGGCGCGGGCGATGGCGCCGCCCAGGCCGCCCGATGCGCCGGTCACCAGCGCGGTCTTGCCTGTCAGGTTGAACATAGGGGGTCTCCAATCTCATAGGGTCGTGTGTTGCGCGGCTGCGCCGCTGCGCGCTTATAAGGACTGGGCGAAAGCTTCAAGGTCATGGGATGTGTTTAGCGCCACGGCTTCAGCGTCCGGCGCAATGCGCTTGGCCATGCCCGTCAGCACCTTGCCCGCGCCCAGTTCAGCGAAACGGGTGACCCCGCCCTCCCCCGCCAGCCAGGTGATGGATTCGCGCCAGCGCACCCGCCCGGTGACCTGCTCGACCAGCAATTGCCGAATCATGTCGGGGTCCGTCACAGGGCGCGCTGTAATATTGGCGACCAGGGCGGCGAGGGGCTCGCGCACCTCGGTTCCCGACAGGGCGGCGGCCATGGCCTCGGCGGCGGGCTGCATCAGCGGGCAATGAAACGGAGCGGACACGTTCAGCAGGATCGCCCGACCACCGAGTTCCTTGGCCTTGGCGATTGCCGCTTCGACGGCTTCCTTCGTGCCGGAAATGACCACATTGCCCTGGTTGTTGTCATTGGCGACCGCGCAGGGTCCCACCAGGGCGCCGGCGGCGGCGGCGGCCTCAGCCAGAGCCACGTCCACCTTGGGACCGATGAGGGACGCCATGGCGCCCACGCCCACCGGCACCGCGCGTTGCATGGCCTGACCGCGAAGCTTCAACAGCCGCGCCGTGTCCGCGAGCGACAAGGCTTCCGCCGCGGCCAGGGCCGAATATTCTCCAAGGCTATGTCCCGCGACATAGGCCACGCCATCGACCGACACGTTGAAGTCCTGCGCCAGAACCCGCACCACGGCCATGCTGACCGCCATCAGGGCGGGCTGGGCGTTTTCCGTCAGGGTCAGTTCGTCTTCCGGGCCGTCCTTCATCAGGTGGAACAGGTTTTGCCCCAGGGCCTCGTCCACGGCGGCGAAGACTTCGCGGGCCGCGGTGAAGGTCTCAGCCAGTTCAACACCCATGCCGACGGCCTGGCTTCCCTGACCCGGAAACAGAAAGGCGAGGCTCATTGATTGTCATCCCGGATTGTTCAATTTGCTGGCGACACCCGTAAAGCGGGCTGAGGCAAAGGGGAAGAGGCGGAATTCATCGCTTCTTGGATGCGACTGATTGCGAAAGCCCGTCCGGCGCCCCACGTTCAGTTAATCGCGCTCGTCGCCGGAGGAAACAAAGTCATGAATCGTTCGCCTATCAAGCTCGCATTCGCCGCCGCCGCCACGATCGGCGCTCTGGGTCTGGCCGCCCCCTCCATCGCCGCCCTGCCCGTCGGCGCCACCGCGCCCGATTTCCAGGCCAGCGCGGCCCTTGGCGGCAAGACCTTTGATTTCAAGCTGTCCGACGCCCTGAAGAAGGGGCCGGTCGTGCTCTATTTCTTCCCTGCCGCCTTCACGTCGGGCTGCACCAAGGAAGCCCATGACTTTGCCGAAGCCACAGAAGACTTCAACAAGCTCGGCGCCACCGTGATCGGCGTCACCGCCGGACACGTCGACCGGGTTGCCGAGTTCTCCAAAGTGGAATGCCGCGACAAGTTCGCCGTGGCCGCCGATCCTGGCGCCAAGATCGCCGCCGAATACAAGTCGACCCTGCCCGTCATGGGCATCTCCGACCGCACATCCTATGTCATCATTCCCGGCGGCAAGATCACTTTGGCCTACACCGCAATGAGCCCGGATCAACACGTCGCCAAGGCCATGGAAGCCGTCAAGGCCTATGCAAACGGCGCTAGATAAGGCGATCTGACGGTCTGCAAGCCAAAATATATGGGCCCGATTGATCGGGATGAAGATTTTCGACGGCTTAACCCGCGTCAATGACTGGCGAGCCCGAGTCTGAAAAAAGGGATTCCTCGCTCGATTGGGCCCGCCTCATGGTTTCTATGCCTGCCCCACCGCCGTCCACGCTGGTTCCCAAATTGCACCTTGTGTTCAAGGAGGGATATGGCTGGGCGGACCTGAAAGCCGACCTGCTGGCCGGTCTGACCGTGGCCGTGGTCGCCCTGCCGCTGTCCATGGCCCTGGCCATCGCATCAGGGGCCACGCCGGACAAGGGTCTGGTCACAGCGGTCGCGGCGGGCTTCATCATTTCGCTACTGGGCGGAAGTCGTGTCCAGATCGGCGGACCGACGGGGGCTTTTGTCGTTGTCGTGTCAGGCGTGATCGGCCAGTTCGGCTATGCCGGTCTGGTGACAGCCACCGCCATGGCCGGCCTGATCCTGTGCTTCGCAGCGGTGCTGCGGCTCGGGGGCTTCGTGCATCTCGTCCCCGAACCGGTCATTGCAGGCTTCACGACCGGCATCGCCATCATCATTGGCGTCAGCCAGTTGCCGGACGCGCTGGGCGTCCACCTCGCCACCCGCTCTGCGGACGTCATCCCCAAGCTTGCAGCGCTCAGCGCCCAGATCGGGCAGATCGCGCCCCTGACGGCCTGCCTGGCGCTGAGTTGCATCATCCTGATCGAGTTGATCAAGAACCGCGCGCCCAGGCTTCCCTCGCTTTTGCTGGTGAC
>CAIOJR010000272.1 GCA_903858685.1 uncultured Caulobacterales bacterium
ATCCATGCCCAGCTTGCGCGCCCAGCCGGCGTTGGCGAAGCCCTTGGGCAGTTCCACGCTGTGGGTCTCGACCGCAAAGGGCAGTTGCGCGGAAATCTCGCGCACACGCTCCAGAGTGCCGTCACGGCAATTGTTCAACAGCAGCACCACGCAGACCTCGCCCAGATCCACGCCCACCTGACCGGCCAGAGCGCCCAGGCATTGCACGATGCGCTCCTCTTCGTCCTTGACGGGGACCGCCACAACCACCTTGGGCGCAGAGCGCAGGGGCGCGCCGAACCGCTCCACCGTCGTGGCGAAGCGTTCGGGCGCAGCGACGTCCGGACGGATGGATACGTTCATCAAGCGCGCGACCTCTTGGCGTGCCGACTGGCGGATTCGCAATAGCTGTTAGCGCTGAAATGGACGTCTGTCATTCGGATCAGGATCGGAGTGGCGCCTGTGTTCGCGCGAGACGGCGGGGGCTGACCACCGTCTGCACCACGCCCGTGAAGCCGTCTCTTTAGATGATTGCGCGCCTCACCGCCAGACCTGAAACGTTTCAGGCGACAAGGCGCGGCGTTGAACTCGCCTTCAGGGGGGTGTCTGGGCGTAGTGGAGGGCGAGACGCCGCAGCCCCGCCGCAAGGCTGTGTCTTGCGCTTCGCCTGGGCAGTCGCAGGGTGCGCTCGCTGGCGCATAATCCCTTGTGTTTCAGGACGATGAGGACGATCAGCGGTGCGGCTGAGCCGATGGCGGACAGGGCCGCCCGCACCCGGCGTTCAGCCGGCTCCACAGCGGTTTGCGCGCAATCCTTCACCCTGGCGGCCGGATCTGCACGGTGCGCCCGATTTCCGTCTTCTGCGGGCCAGGTCAGGGACAATTCGTGCTCGCGGGCCAGTCGGGCGGCGGCGTTCACCTCATCATGGGTCAGCCAGGGCGCGCCGACGCCGTCGCGCCGCGAGGCGAGCCACGCCACCGCATCATGACGGCGGCGGCGAAGCGCGCAGGGCGGTCGCTGCCTTGTGACGGCCTGGGGCAGGTCCAGAATGGCGGCGCTCACAGGCGCCCGCGCCAGCTCATAGCCGCTGGCGGACAGCCCATAGGCGCCCCCGGGGCGACGGCTCAGGGCGTCTACGGCGAGCAGGCGTTCCAGATCCTGCCGGGACAGGCGCAGGCGTGGCCGTCTGCGGCGGTCCGTGCCGATGCGGATGGCGCAGCCGTCGCCGTCCAGCGTCAATACCGCGTCCGGCGCAAGGAGGGCGCGCAGGGCCCGGCCCGTGAGGCCGCTTTCCAGACGGCCTGGCGCCGACGTCATGTCCGGCCCCGCGCTCATGCATATTGTCCCACGCCGGACAGGGTGGGCGCGGCCCGCACGCACGCCTCCAGATGGTCGAGCGCGGCGTCGAAGTCCGGCGCGTCGCGCAGGTCTTCCACCCGATGGCAGGCGTGGCTGGCGGTGGTGCGGTCGCGTCCAAAGGCCGCGCCCACCCGGCTCATCGGCCAGGAAAAGCCGACATGGGCAAGATACATGGCGATCTGGCGCGCCAGAGCGGCCTCGGCGGAGTGGCGGGTGGGCGCTGATATTTCACCGGCGTCCACCCCTGTCGCCACGGAAACGAGATAGGTGACAAAGCCGACGCGAGCGGAATCGACGATCCTGTCTCGTGCAGGGGGTGTAAGCTGAGCTGTCGCGCTCCCCTCTCGACGATCATGCCGATTCCATTCTGCAGTCTGTCTGAAAATCATGAATCATCCCCAAGGTCGTCGCGGAAAAGACCGCAATGACGAGGATTTTAGCCACCACAGGTTGAGGTGTGGATAAGATTGCTATTTAAGCGAGGATAAATCGCCGTATTATGCAACCCTGAAGGCGCAAAAGCCCTGATTTTTTCAGGGTCAGGCTGCGCGGATGCCCGAGGACATGCGACCTATGGGGGCGCCGATAACTGTGTCATAGCCCAGGATCATATCCACGTTTTTGCCGTCTGATGCCAGCGGCAGGCGGATCCACAACAGCGAACAGCTATGGCCCGGGCGTGCGGCGATCGTCTGACATCCGACCGAGGGGCGGGCCTCGCGCACGACCTTGTCGAACTGTTCGCGCCAGTAGCCCGCCTCCTCGGCGGAATAGATCTCTTCCAGGGTGCAGCCGGTAATTTCGCGGCCGTAAATATTGTAAAGACCCGTCCCGGCCAGACGCTGACGATAGACAGTCGCAGTCGCTTCCGCGGTCACATCGATCAGGCTGACCGTGGGCAGCAGGCGTTTCAGCGCGCGGGGATCGATCTGGGCGCGCGAGGGCAATTGCCCGCCTGAGCGCAGAGACGACCAGTAGGCGAACACCTCCTGGTGGCCGCGCGCAGCAGACTG
Organism: uncultured Caulobacterales bacterium; assembly: GCA_903858685.1. Taxonomy (GTDB): domain Bacteria; phylum Pseudomonadota; class Alphaproteobacteria; order Caulobacterales; family Caulobacteraceae; genus CAIMFV01. The sequence continues at coordinate 2,352 of CAIOJR010000272.1, forward strand.
AGACGCCCCCTTTTGACCCAACATGTTCAAATTCGCCCACAAGCCTTTGGAATCACTTTGGTAACTATGTCTTAAACATCGAATCGGCGGCAAGCGATTTTTGATTCGCAAACGGGATCAAGTGGGGATGAATCTGCGGCAAAACGCCCGCCGGATAGGTCAGGCGGGCGCTCTGGGCTTTCAGGCGACGCAAATGGCGCCGGGACTTCAATGGCTTGGGGCGATTAACGCCCGCCGGACCGTCCGCCCTGGCCCAGACCCATCTGCTTGGCCAGATCCGATCGCGCGCGGGCATAGTTCGGCGCAACCATCGGATAGTCCTTCGGCAAGCTCCACTTGGCGCGATAGTCTTCCGGGCTCAGATTGTATTTGGTGCGAAGGTGGCGCTTCAGCGATTTGAAGCGACGTCCGTCTTCAAGGCAGATCAGATAGTCCGCCGTAATGGACTTCTTTATCGGCACGGCCGGGTCCCTGGGCGCCGCCTCAACCGGCTCTGGCGCCTGATTGATGGTGGCGAGCGCACGATGAACGCTCTGGATCAGCATGGGCAGGTCTGAAGTCGTCACCGCGTTCTTGCCCACATAGGCGGACACGATCTCAGTGGTCATCTCGATCAGTTCGGCTTTATCTTCCATTGGTGTCTCTCATTTGCGTCCGGTCCAGGATCGACGTCAGGTCCAGTTGATGTCTCAGTTCGGATTTCGGTCGATTCGGATGATATTCATTCGAATAAAGAACTTTTATTTCGAATACAATCTCTGCCGAGGCCATGGGAAATCAATTCCTGATCTATGTAACATTATGTCATTCAATAATAAACATGATCTACCAGTAACCAATGGGTGTTGCGACTATATGCCCTGATTTTCAAATGCGAAAAACACGACGTCAGACCTTGGCATGTCCCAGACTGTCACTCACGCAAAAGGAGAGGCGTGACGGATGTGAAGGGCGTTTTAAGTGTTCAGCCGCGGGCGGATCCGCAAAGCGGCGACAAGACCTTGAGCGTTTAGGCCTTGCCCGCGCTCAGGGCCAGAACAGCCGCGCGTTCGGGGATGGAATATTGGTCCATGCCGGTGTCGTCTCCGTCGCGGATTGCGCGAAGGAGGGCGGGCGTCAGGGCGGAAGACAGGGCCCAGTTCCAATAGCGCAGGACGGTTTGCGCCCGATCCACCGCCATCATGTCAAAGGCCTGAAGGGTGCGTGACAGGGCGTCGGACATGTCGCCCGACTCGTTGGTCTCTGGCCGCTTCATGCTGCGCCACAGGCTCATCAGTGCATGACGAGACAGGCCTGTCGCCTTGCACAGCACCGCCAGAGGTTCTCCCAGGGGGTCGGTGAGGATTTTCGCGGCGGTTGTGGGCTTCAGTCCGGACAGAAAACCGATCTCGGCCGCCAGATTACGGGTCAATCCGCCTTCCGCCGCCTGAACAGCGGCTTCCAGATCGGAAAAGGGGCTCTTTTCGATGGCGCTGCGATTGCGTTGTCGGCGCTCGATGAATTGCAGGGCCTTGCGCACCAGAGGATCGCTCCAGCCCTCCGCGGCGGCCAGCGGGAAGACGTCGGACGTCGCCTCCTGCAGGACTTCGCGGCCCACGGCGAAGCGCTGGAGAATAATCCGTCGCTCATCCGGGCCGCTCCACCAGAACAGCACATAGGCCTGGGCCGGGCGCATTTCCGGGCGTCGCAGCAGGATGGGCGTCAGGCGAGGCGCCCGCCGCGACGCGGCCATGGCGTATTCCAGCCCGGCCTGAGTCAATTTCGCGCCCTTGTTGCGCAACAGGGCTTCCAGCACGGCCAGGTCTCCGTGCTCCAGCAGGGCGTCGCTGACCACGTCCGACACGTCGCGTCGTTTGGCGATGGTCAGCCGGTGGTCATGGCTGGACGTGCGCGCGCACAGGATCAGGTCTGAATCGCTCAGACTGGCCTCGGCCAGCAGCGCCTGGGCCACTTCCAGTTCGCTGGACAGCAGCATCCGGACCAGATCGCGTGGAATGTCGCTCAGCTGGCTGACCCGCTCCGCCACGCGGCGACGCTCCCCGGGCTCGGCGTCGCGCAACATCTCGACCAGCAGGTCCGAGGTCATGGCGCGTTCAAAGGCGTTGACCCGACTGGAGGGCAGGCTGACCACATCGGCCAGACGCTTGATCATGGCCACGCGCGCACGCCGCGCCGACGCCGCGCTCACGGGCGGCGCGCTGGCGGACGGGCTCAGGTCTAGGGGGGGCGCGGCCTCGGCCATGATGATCCGGTTGTTTATCTCCCGGTCATTCAAGCTCACAGCAGGTTAACCACGCGTTTCACCTCGCCCAAGATCGACGCGCGGGCGAGGTAAAACCACGGGTTTGTGGCGATTTAGCTGAACTGGGGGTCGATCCAGTCCGGCCAGACGTCGGGCAGATCGGTCGAGACCTTGTTGGGGAAGTGGGCGGGGCGCTTTTCGAGGAAGCTGGTCACGCCCTCCCTGGCGTCTTCCGAGCGGCCCCGATACATGATGGCGCGGCTGTCGGCGCGGTGGGCGTCCATCGGATGGGCGGCGCCCAGCATGCGCCACATCATCTGGCGGGTCAGGGTGCAGGAGACCGGAGCGGTGTTGTCAACGAACTCGCGCGCCAGGGCGATGGCGGCCGGCATGAGGTCTTCCGGCGCATGGGTGGAGCGCACCAGACCATGTTCATGCGCTTCGGACGCCGGGAAGACCCGGCCCGAATAGCACCATTCCAGCGCCTGCGAGATCCCGACCAGGCGGGGCAGGAACCAGCTGGAGCAGGCCTCCGGATTAATGCCGCGGCGATTGAACACAAAGCCGAAGCGCGCCGTGGTGGAGGCGATGCGAATGTCCATGGCCAGCTGCATGGTCGCGCCAATGCCAACGGCCGCGCCGTTCACCGCTGCGATCACCGGCTTCAGGCTGTCGAAGATGCGCAGGGTGACGCGACCGCCGCCGTCGCGATAGACCTCGTTGACCTTGGCCTCCTCGCGCACGTCTTCGCCGCGCTTGGCGTAGTCGAAGGTCGCGCCGCCGGACGACAGGTCGGCGCCGGCGCAAAATGCGCGGTCGCCCGCGCCGGTCACGATCACGGCGCCCACCGAGTCATCGGCGTCGGTGATGTCGAACGCCTCGATCATCTCCGACATCATCTTGCTGGTGAAGCTGTTCATCTTGTCGGGACGGTTCAAGGTCAGGATCGCAATGCCGTCAGCGATCTCGAGTCGGATGGTCTCGAAGTCTGGCGTGGCCATGGGTGTTTCTCTCCGCTGAACCCTTTTGGGGTGTTTGGCGGCAGAGTGCGGGGGCGCCGCCACGTAAGGCAAGTGGCGGAAAGCTGCGGTCTCAGGCCTTGGCGGGGCGCGGGACGAACAGTTTGGTCAGGGCGCGTCGCACCGGCTGGTCATAGACGGCGTCAACCGCCCAGACGACCACGGACAGGACCAGCAGCAGCACAAAGCCCGACACCGGGGCGGAGTACCAGACATCAATGATCTTCTTGCGCTTCAGAAGCTCATAGGCCAGCGTGCTGAGCGGCACATGCAGGGTGTAGACCCCATAGGAAATCAGCCCCAGTCCATGCAGCAGACCGCCCGCCCAGCCCGGCGCGTCCACCCGGGCGGCGACCAGGATCAGGGCTGGAAAGCCCAGCAGGACCAGCGCCAGCTCATAGGCCACCCTGAGATGTTCTGGAGGGTGAAAGGTCAGCGCGGCGACGAGCGCGGCCACGCAGCCCAGGGCCAGCCAGGGCGCATCGCGTCGCTTGTCGCCCAGCCAGCGAAACATCAGAACGCCCAGGAAGAAGGAAAAGCCCATCCGAAACGGCGTCGCCCATTCCGCATGGGCCGGATAGCCGATATCCAACGTCTGGCGCACCAGCACCGCCGGGATCAGACCTGCGCCGCAGACCACGACCAGCCCGATCAGCACCGGCGTGCTCATCCAGCGCATGAACAGGGCATAGATGAAATTGAACGCCAGTTCCGGCAGCAGGGTCCAGGTCGGAGAGTTCAGACTATAACCCGATGTCGGGTCGCCTGGCGGTCCGGGCAGCATGACGAGCGCAAGGGCCGCCGTCTCCACGATCATCTTCATGGACCAGGGGTCGCCCTCCTTGTCCAGCATATAGAAACGAAGCGCCAGAGCCACGCCCAGACCCGCCAGATAAAGCGGGTAGAGCCGGATCAGCCGGATCTTCACAAAGCTTTCGAAAAAGCCGCCGGCCTGAATGCGCGCCTCATAGGCGTAGGCGATGACGAAGCCGGACAAAAGAAAGAACAGGTCCACCGCCAGAAAGCTTTCCGGAAAGCTCAAAGGGCCGAAAAAGGGTCCGGCGTGATGGGTCACCACCAACAGGGCGGCGGCGCCCCGCAGTCCGTCAAAGGTGGTGAATACGCCGCGCCGCGGTAAGGCCGCCAAAACCTGTCGCTCCAAGGACGAAAAGAGGCCCCAGTCTTTAGGCGGGCCAGGGCCTTGGAGCAAGGGCGAGCCGCGCGGTCCAGTGTGCGCCGCACTGTGTTCGCCCAGATGCATCTGGCCATTCCAACCCGTCCCCGTTTCGTTCTATGACTGGCTGGATGGAATCCCCCACAGCCGATCCTGACCGCGCCACAGCGGCCCATCCCCTGCCGCCGGGACTGGCCCTGCCGCCGGGACTGGCCGTGCTGCCCGGCGCACGGGCGGCCCTGGCGGATGGCTCCGGCGTCCAGCGGCTTGATGCGAGCGCAGCCCGGGGACTGTTTCAGCGCGCGGATCTGATGGTGGCCCATGCCGGCATGATTGCGCGCCGCCTGGGCCTGCCGCCCGCGCCGCGCGCTTCGGGCCTGTTCGACGTGCTGGAGTTGTTCGCCTTCGTCCGACCCGCCCGCTTCACCGCCCCCTCGCCTGCGGGTCTGGCCCAGGCGCTGGGGCTTGCCGAACCCCATGGGGTGGAGGCCTTCGCCGCCATTCTGTCGCCCGCGGCCCAGGCGTTGCTGTCGGAACTGGCCGACCCCGCCTATCCCGGCCGGACGGAGGCCCTGGCCCTGGCGGAAAACCTGCGCCGCGCCAACTGGGCCTGGGGCGAGGCGGTGGTCCAGGCCCTGCGCGCCCAGCCGGTGCGCGACCGGCTCTATCGGGGCTCGGGCCTGGACGCCTGGGCGCGTCTGCCGGAATGGGAGGACAGCGCGCCTGCGGGCGAGCCCGGCTCCACCCCCGTCACGCCCGAGGCGGCCCGCCAGCGCCTGTCGGAACTTCTGGCGCGGTCCGGCCTGGACGAGGCGCGTCCCGCTCAGGCCGAATTTACCGCTCAGGCCGCCTTCGCCTTCTCGCCCCGCGACCGAGAGGGCCAGCCCCGCATGATGCTGGCCGAGGCGGGGACCGGCATTGGCAAGACCTTGGGCTATCTGGCGCCAGCTTCGCTCTGGTCAGAGGCCAATGGACCGGCGGTCTGGATCTCGACCTATACCCGCGCCCTCCAGCGCCAGATCGAGCGCGAAAGCGCGTCGGTCTATCCCGACCCGGAGGTGCGCGCCCGCAAGGCCGTGGTGCGCAAGGGCCGCGAGAACTATCTGTGTCTGCTGAACTATCAGGAACTGGCCCAGGCCGCCCAGCTTGGCAATGGCGATCTGGTGGGCGCGGCCCTGATCGCCCGCTGGATCGGCGCCACGCGCGACGGCGACATGACCGGCGGCGATTTTCCAGCCTGGCTGCCCGGACTTTTTGCGCCCGGCGTCGGCCAGACCGCCAATCCCGCCCTGTTGGTCGACCGGCGCGGCGAGTGCGTTCACGCCGCCTGCGCCCATTACCGCGCCTGCTTTGTGGAAAAGGCCATCCGGGCCTCGCGCAAGGCCGATGTCGTGATCGCCAACCACGCCCTGGTCCTGTCCCAGGCCGCCTTTGACGGCGCAAGGACCGCGCGCGGCGCCAAGGGCGATGTGGAGACCACCCACCTCAAACGCATCGTCTTCGACGAAGGCCACCATCTGTTCGACGCCGCCGACGCCGCCTTTTCCGCCGCGCTGTCCGGACAGGAAACCGCCGAACTTCGCCGCTGGATACGCGGGCCGGAGGGGCGCCGTCGCGGTCGCGGTCTGGAGCAGAGACTGGCCGATCTGGTGTCTGATCAGGAGGGCGCGCGCGAGGCGCTGGACGCCTGCATCCGCGCCGCCGCCAAGCTGCCGGGAGAGGGATGGTCGGGGCGGATATCTCCCCTGTCGGACGATGATGGGCGCCTGGCCCTGGCCG
>CAIOJR010000273.1 GCA_903858685.1 uncultured Caulobacterales bacterium
CATGGGGTCGTGGGTTCGAATCCCACCGCGCTCACCATTATAAAACAGGCGGTTAGACGAAAGTCTTTCCGCCTGTTGCGTTTCTGAAAATGCACTGGGGCAACAGGGTTGCGGCGACATACAGGGATGCTTGGAAGCGATGTAAGGTCTGTTAGTCAGAGTCACAATGTTGTGAGCCCTGTCGCTCCGTAGGTAAGAGTTGGAACCTGCGCCATGCCCATCGTTTAGGTGTTTCGATGCTCGGTCGAGCCCTGATTCTAAGTCCCGGGAACCTCCTGCATGTATCTGTCGCGCTCAGCCACGATCAAGGATGGCCATCCCGGCCAAACGCTTTAACCTCTAGTGAGACCGCCCATTCGAGAATCGAGGCGGCGGCGACAGTTATACCAACTCTCTTTGATCAGTACCCATGCGCCCAATCCCGCAATCCGATTGACATGATGCGCCAGGGCTGGTCGGTGAGTTTGTTCCCGGCCTCGCAGCAGTGGTCGAGAATTTCGTCATAGGAGCGGAAGACTCGGTTTGAGAGCCAGTTTTGGCGCATGAACTGCCAGACGTTCTCGACCGGGTTGAGCTCAGGGCATTTGGGCGGCAACGGGATGATAGTGATGTTGGGCGGCACGACGAGCTGATGCGACAGGTGCCAACCGGCCTGATCCATCAACAGCACGGCGTGCGCGCCCAGTGCGACGGCAGTGGCGATCTCGGCCAGATGCAGGCTCATCGCAGTGGTGTTGCATCGCGGCAGAACGAGAGCCGCACCCTTGCCCTGCCTGGGACAGATTGCGCCGAAAATATAGGTCGAGGCGGTGCGCTGATCCTGGGGCGCTGAAGGTCTGCTGCCGCGTCTGGCCCATCGGCGGGTGATCTTGTTCTTTTGGCCAACCCTGGCTTCGTCAGCGAACCAGACCTCTATCGCGTCGGGCTTGATGCCCTTCTGCTGTGCGACTTTGTCCAGGACGGCGGGGAAGTTTTTTTAAAATCCTCAATCGCCCCCTCGGCCTGGGCGTGATGGCGCGGCCGGGCCGACAGCCTGCGAAAGCCCATGGCGCGCAGTTCGCGGCTCAAAGTCTGCGGCGCGACGCTGACCCTGAACTCCTCCCATATCCATTGGCACAGATCGACAATCCGCCAGCGCACCACCCCGTGGATGGCGGGGATCGGGCCGCTCTCGACGATGCCCGCCAACGCTGCGCGATGCGTGTCGTTCAGACGTGACGGCTGGCCGGGCGCGCGGCGGTCGATCAGGCCAGCAGGGCCGTGGGCGTTGAACTTCAGCACCCAGTCCCGGACGATTTGCAGCGTCACACCGCCGATCTTGGCCGCCTCGGTGCGCGTGGCGCCCTCGTAGATCGCCGCCAGCGCCAGCAGACGCCGCGCCTGACCAGCGTCTTTGCTCTTGCGAGCGGCAGAGCGGAGTTGAAAAGCGTCGAAATCAGAGCGGAGCGGCACGGGCATGGCGAACCTCCTTCGTTCGCCTCACACCGAATCAGAACTCACCCGCGTCGTGGAAGCCCCAGAGAGTCACGATCTCAGAGTCCATCCGGGATCAATTTCTGATTTTGCAGAGTTTTCGTAGCATCACCCTGATTGACGCCCAGCGCAAGAAGGCGAGAGCGTTGCGGTTCATTCGCTCCCAGTCCTTGGCCAGACGG
>CAIOJR010000274.1 GCA_903858685.1 uncultured Caulobacterales bacterium
ACGCGCTCGATCACGCCCGCGCGCAGCCTGTCCTCGTCCGTGATCTTCACACCCCGATCCACGGCCAAGCCACCGTCATTGATCGCCTTGGCCCATTGGTCCGTCGCACGGGCGTTCTGGACATAGCCCTGTTGAAAATTGCCAATGGCCGAGGCGCCCAACGGGATCAGCACGTCGGCGGGATCGGGGGTGTAGCCCTGAAAGTTGCGCCGCAGCCGACCCTCGTGCAGCGCCACGCAAAGCGCATCCTGCGGCAGGGCGTAGTGATCCAGCCCGACGCGCTCATAGCCGGCCTCGACCAGCACGGCGTCAGCCGCGTCGGCCTGATCCCATCGCCCTTCAAAGCCCGCCAGATCCTCGTCACGGATCAGGCTCTGGCTCTTCTTGAACCAGGGCACATGGGCGTAGCCGAAAACCGAGATCCGGTCCGGCCGCAATGTGGCGGCCAGTCTTGCACTGTCGGCCACGCTTTGCGGGGTCTGGGCGGGCAGGCCGTACATGAGGTCAAAATTGATCCCCTCGACGCCCGCTGCACGCAGGGCCGCAACCGACTGCTCGATCATCTCGAACGGCTGGATGCGGTTGACCTTGGCCTGAACCCCGGGGTCAAAGGTCTGGACGCCCAGGCTCGCCCGGTTGACGCCCGCCTCGGCGATGGCTGTGATGAAGGCTTGATCCAGAGCGCGCGGATCAAGCTCGATGGCGACCTCTGCGTCGGGGCGCACCCGAAACGCAGCGCGCAGATGGGTGACAAGCGAGGTGAAATCGTCGGCCTTGAGCGAATTGGGGCTGCCGCCGCCAAAATGCAGATGCGCGGCGCCGGCATGCGGCCCCATGGCGGCGGCCCACAGGTCGATCTCGCGATGCAGGACCTCCATATAGGCGGAAATCCGCTTATAGCCGTTGGGGACCGTGGTGTGACAGCCGCAATACCAGCAGAGCTGATCGCAGAACGGGATATGGACATAGACTGAAATGGTCTGGTCGGCGTCCACGGCGCCCGCCCAGACACGGGCCTCGCTCTCGCCCACGCCTTCGTTAAACGCCAGCGCCGTCGGATAGCTGGTGTAGCGCGGCAGGTTGCGTTGCGCCTGCGGGGCGAAGCGGGTCTTGGCGTCCACGCCGGTTGCAGAACTGTCCAGAACCATTGGTTCATCTCCCACCCCGCCCATCTCTCAAACCATGGGCGCGGCGGCTATATCGGCATTTTCGGGGCAGTTGGCCTTGCGCTGGGTCAAGCCTGCACGGTCCGACCTCAGCTCAGCAACTGCTTTGCAATGACATTGCGCTGCATCTCGCTGGCGCCGGAATAGATTGTGGCCGCGCGCACGGCAAAATGCTTGGCCATGGCGCGCGCCCCGCGGTCCAGTTCGATCCCGTTGACGCCGATGGCGGCGAGCGCTCCTGCGCCATAGGGACCGGAAATCTCGGCGGCCAGTTCGACCACCCTTTGATGCAGTTCGGTGCCGGTCAGCTTGAGCATGGACGGAAGACAGACATTCTCCCCGCCGACGCGCCCGCTGGGCAGAGACGCCAGTTCCAACTGTTCATAGGCCGACAGCTCGATATCGAGCGCGCTCAGTCTGTGGCGCAAGGACGGTTCGACACTGGCCCCGGACAGAACCAAGGCCTCCCGCGCCCGTTTGAGGGAGCGGCGCACCAGTGCCGAAGGCGTGTTGTTGGAACGCGCCAGCTGCATCAACCGCTTGGCGACCGACCAGCCGTCATTCTCTGCGCCAACCCGATTCTCCACCGGCACGGCCACATCGTCAAAAAAGATCTGGTTGCACTCGTGATCGCCCGCCAGCCCCAGGATCGGCTTCACGGTCAGACCGGGGCTGTCCATGTCGATCAGCAGGAAGGTCAGCCCCTCCTGGCGCTTGCCCCGATCACAGGTGCGCACAAGGGCGAACATGCGATTGGACAGGTGCGCGCCCGTGGTCCAGATCTTGGTTCCGTTGACCACATATTGCTCGCCCTGGCGCCGCGCCCGCGTCGCGACGGCGGCTAGATCTGTTCCCGCGCCTGGCTCTGAAAAGCCCTGACACCACATATCCTCGCCGGTCAGGATGGCGGGCAGATAGCGCGCCTTTTGCGCCTCGGTCGCGGATTCGATCAAAAGGGGTCCAAGACTGCGAATGCCGCCAGCGAAAAGCACCGGCGCATCATTGGCCACACATTCGCGATCGAATAGATAGCGCTGCCTCGCGCCCCATTCTGCTCCGCCATAGGCGCGCGGCCAGGTGGGGGCAATCCAGCCTCTGGCGTGCAGCCGCCTTTGCCAGAGGCGACAGGCGGCCATGTCGGAATGGACGCCAATGGTGTTGCGCCCCGCCTCGCGCAGGTCCGGCGTAAGCTGGACGTCGAGAAAGGCGCGCACTTCGCTCAGAAACGCCGCCTCATCCAACATCGCCCGGTCCTTCCGCCCCCTGCACGTTTGCGCAACTGTGCAGGCGAGACCGGGCGCCGGTCCTTGCGCGATATCAATTCGTTAGTGGGAACCGCCCGCCTTCAGATAGTGATCGAACCAGCCAAGCTCCGCATCGCCCAGAGCGCGGATATGATCCGGCTTGCGGACGCCATGACCTTCGCCCTCCAGAATCAGCAGCCTGGTCGCCACGCCAACCGCCTTCAGCGCGTGCCAGAACTCCACCGACTGGGGCGCGGGGCATTCCACATCACGCTCGCCCACATAGATGAAGGTAGGCGTTTTCGCAGCCTTGATGTCGGTCAGGGGCGACAGCTTCTGATAGATGGCCGGGTCGTCATAGGCAGAAGCGCCAAAGAACGGGATCATCCACTGATCAATGCCGTTCTGGCCGTAATAGCTGATCCAGTTGGCGATGCCTGCGCCGCTGACGGCTGCATGGAAGCGGGTGGAATGGCTGACCGTCCACATGGTCATGAACCCCCCATAGGAATGGCCCATCACGCCCAGACGCTGATCATCGACCGGCGCGAGCTTTTCCACCGCATCCACGCCCGCCAGAATGTCGCGCAGGTCGCCGCCGCCAAAGTCGCGGATATTGGCGCGGGTGAAATCCTCGCCCTGCCCGTAGCTGCCGCGAGGATTGGGCTCGAACACATAATAGCCGCCCGCCAGCAGCCTGCGGGTCAGACCGCCGCGAAAGCCGGAACGGGGAAAGGTCGGGGTGACCGCGCTGGACGGCCCGCCATGGATCATCACCACCATGGGGGCGAGGCCGCCCGCCGTCGCGGCCTTGGGCGCCAGAAGCCAGCCCTGCACGTCACGCCCCTCGCTGGTCCAGGTCACGCTGCGGGCGTTTGTGACCGAAGGGAGAGCTGCATTGGCCTGGGTGATGCGAGCGCCGAGATCAAGCTTCGCCAGGGTTCCGACGGCGATTTCCGGCGCGTGCTCGAAATCCTGAACGACGGCGGCGACATGTTCGCCCCGGGCGTCGATCGCGATTCGGCCCTCGCCCGCCTCATAGGTGAGGGGTGCGGACGACAGGGTGGCGATGCGGCCCTTGATCGGATCGATGCTGACAAGGGCGGTGCGGTCGCTGATCAGGGCCGTGGCGATGATCTTGCCCTTGCGCCAGGTCAGGGAGGTGAAGCTACCCTTGAATCCGGGCGTCAGGTTCACCGGCGCGCCGCCCGATGCGGGGACCACGAAAACGTCGCCGCCGACCGGGCCGAAGTCGCTCATCAGACCGCCAATATACGCGACCAGCTTGCCGTCATTGGATACGCGGGGGAGGTTGAGCTGGTCCTTTGGCCTGGCGATCCGGCGGACCGCGCCAGTGACCAGATCGAACCCCTCCAGATCAGCCAGCCACCAGTTATTGTCGCCGTCCCCCTTGGCCGCAGTCGCGACAAAGCCACTGCCGTCGGGGGTCCAGTCATATTCGTAGATGAAGGTGTCGGCGGGCGAGACCAGCCGCACCGCGCTGGAATCGCCCACGGCTAAGACCGCAATTCGCTGCTCGTCAAAATGCTCGCCGATTTCGCCCACCTGCGGGGCCGCGGCCTGGGTCGCGCCGACCTCCTTGTGCGGATCGATCACCGCCTGAAAGGCGATAACCTTTCCGTCCGGGGAATATTTGGGATGCGCCGCCAGCCCCTTGATCACCGTGCGAACCACAACGCCGCTGGCCGAAGCGAAATAGAGGGTCGAGGTTCCCGCCTTGCGGTCACGCCCGATCACAGCCACCGTCGACCCATCGGGCGAGAAGACCGGATCGACATAGGTGCAGGCGGGGCATGGATCGATCACGCCGCGGACCGCGCCCGTGGCGGCGGTGCGCACGATCACCTTGCGATGCGGCTCCTCATCCCCCGATTCAGGCTCATCCGCCTCAATGGCGGCGAGTTCGTCACCAACGGGCGAGATGGCCAGACTGGCGACGCCATGAAACATCGGCGCGGGCGGCGCATTGGGCGCCGCAGCCGACTGACCAGACGTGGCGAGGGCGAGCGCAGCGGCGACAACAAGCATGAAGACGGCTCCAGAGAGGATGCAAAAAACAGGTCCAGCCAATCGGCGCCCGTACCCGATGTCAATCTCGGTTGCGAATGAAACAACCTCAGCCTCATTTCGGTGGTCGTCGGCAAGCGGGCTTGTTAGGTTGAGCAACCAGCGGAGGCGCAACTCCGCTCCTTCGGATGCGTCGCCCATGACCAATTCCAGCGCCCATTTTTATGAGCCCTTAGCCGGCCACGGGCTGCGCCACGACCCCTTCAACGCCATTGTCGGCCCGCGCCCGATCGGCTGGATCTCCACCACCAGCAAGGACGGCGTGCGCAATCTGGCGCCCTACAGTTTCTTCAACGCCTTCAACTATACGCCGCCCATTATCGGATTCTCGACCATCGGCTGGAAGGACACCATCGCCAATGTCGAGGCGACGGGCGAGTTCGTCTGGAGCCTGGCGACACGCAAGCTGGCCGAGGCCATGAACGCCACCTGCGCCTCAGCCGGGCCGGAGGTGGACGAGTTCGCCCTGGCTGGCCTGACGCCTGCGCCCAGCCGACTGGTCGTCCCTGACCGGGTGCTGGAAAGCCCGGTCAATTTCGAATGCCGCCTGACCCAGCTGATCCAGCTTCAGGCGGCGGACGGCCGCAAGGTGACCAGCTGGCTGGCTCTGGGCGAGGTCGTGGCGGTGCACATCGACCCCTCGCTGATCGTGGAAGGGGTCTATCAGACCGCCGCCGCCGGGCCGATATTGCGGGCAGGCCGCATGGGCGACTATTTCGAGATCAAACAGGACGCCATGTTTGAAATGGCGCGTCCGCGCTGAGAACGGATTAGGAATTTCAGGCAGGAGGATAGATCCATGGAGCTTCGCAGACTTGGCCGCTCGGACCTGAAGGTCGCGCCCCTGGCTCTTGGCGGCAATGTATTCGGCTGGACCGCCGACAAGGATACATCGTTCAGGCTGCTGGACGCCTGTATCGAGGCGGGCGTGAACCTGATCGACACGGCTGACGTCTATTCAGCCTGGGTTCCGGGCCATAAGGGCGGCGAGTCCGAAACGGTGATCGGGGAATGGGTCAAGGCGCGCGGCGCGGCGGCGCGCGACAGGCTGGTCATCGCCACCAAGGTCGCCATGTGGCCCGCCCGCCCCGGCCTGAAGAAGGACAATATCCTGGCCGCCTGCGAAGACAGCCTGCGCCGCCTGAACATCGAAACCATCGACCTCTATCAATCCCATCGCGACGATGCGGACACGCCCATGGAAGAAACGCTGACGGCCTATGCCAGCCTGATTTCCGCCGGCAAGGTGCGTGTGATCGGGGCCTCCAACTTCACCGCGGAGCGGCTGAGCCAAGCCCTCGAAACCAGCGCCCGGCTGGGCCTGCCGCGTTATGAGACCCTGCAGCCCGAATATAACCTGCATGATCGCAGCGGTTTCGAAGGCGCGGTTCAGGACCTGTGCCTGCGCGAAGAGATTTCGGTCATTCCCTATTACGGCCTGGCCTCGGGGTTCTTGACCGGCAAGTACCGCTCTGAGGCTGATTTCGGCAAGAGCGTGCGCGGCGGCCGGATGAAGGCCTATCTGAGCGCGCGCGGCCTGCGCATCCTGGCGGCGCTGGATCAGGTGTCCAAAGGGCTAGGCGCCACGCCGGCCCAGGTCGCCCTGGCCTGGATCATGGCCAAGCCGAGCCTTGCTGCGCCTCTGGCCTCGGCCACCAGCACAGCTCAGCTTGCCGAACTGATCGGCGCGATGAGGCTGTCCCTGTCGATCGCCGATCTGGCCGAACTCGACGCCGCCAGCGCCTGAAATCCGGCCTTCAGAACTGCGCGATGATGTGAGGGACGAAGCGGGCCAGATTGCCGGTGATCAGCCCGTCTTCCCTTATGCCCATGCCTGCGGGCTGGCCGTCGACCACCCAACTGCCGATGACCGGATAGGCGCCGTCGAACTGCGGCAGGTCGAGAAGGCCCTGATAGATCACCGGCGTCTGGCCATAGGCGCCGTCCGTGGCGGCGATCTGCGCGCCATCGCGCACCAGCCGCACATTGGCGCCTTCACGCGACAGAATCGGCTTTTGCGCATAGCTGGGCGCGGCGGGCCGGTCGCGCGTGGCCCATGTCAGGTTGGGATGGCGCGGAAACAGGTCCCACAGGATCGGCAGGATCGCCTTGTTGCTCCAGATCATCTTCCAGATCGGCTCGATCCACTGGGTCGCGGTCTGCGTCTGCGCCAGATGACGACCAAACGGTTCGTTCACCAGCCACTCCCACGGATAGAGGTGGTGCAGGGTGCGGATGATGCGACCGTCCAGATCGACAAAGTCGCGGCCGTTCCAGCCAAGGTCAGACACAAGGATGCGCTCGGTCTGAAGCCCCGCCTCACGGGCGGTATCCATCAGATAGGCGGTCGTCACGGCGTCCTCGCCGGCCGCCTCGGCCGCATGGCTGAAATGAACCGGCGCGCCAGGCGCCAGATAGGGGCCCATGTCGCGCCACTTGGCCACAAGCTGCTCATGCAGGCTGTTGAACTGGTCGTTGTGCGGAAAGACCTCTTCCTTCCAGGCCCACTGCACCACCGCCGCCTCGAGGAGCGCAGTCGGCGTGTCGCAGTTGAACTCCAGAAGGCGAGGCGGCCCGGCGCCGTCATAGGCCAGATCAAAACGGCCATGATTGAGGGCGGGGGGCTCCCGGTTCCAGGCGGATTCGATCAGAGGCCAGCAATATTCCGGGATCGAAAACCGCTCATAGAGCCGGTTGTCCACGACATACTGCCCCGCCTTGACGAACATGGCGTAGAGCTCGCCCGTCGCCGTCTCCACCGCCTCAATATCGGCGCGGGTGAACAGATAGGCCGCACTCTCGTTCCAATAGGGCGCGCCGGCGGTGGAGTGCCAGACCAGCCCCAGGGCCTCGACCCTGGCCCGCCAGTCTGGACGGGGATCAAGCGCGATACGCCGCATCTATTCGCCCACGCCGCCTTCGCCGCCCACCATGCCCGCCGTGCCGCCAAAACCGCCGCGGGACACAGCCGCGGGCGCGCCCATGCGGCGAGCCCCGCCAAAAGCGCCGCCGAAGAAGAAGAAATGCGGCCCGCCGCCGCCAGTTCGCTGGCAATTGGCGGGGTTGGCGCCGGAATTGGTGTCGTTCCAATCCCTGTTCGCGCCTGTCGGCGCGCAATTATTGGCAGCAGAATGACCGGACGGACCACAGCCGCCCAATACGGCGGTGGACACAGCCGCCACCGTTGCGAGCCTCATCTGGTCAAATTTCATGGCCTGTCCCCGCCGCCGTTCCGGCGAGGACTATAGGCCCTTGCCCGCAGCGATGAAACGGCCTCGTTCCAGAGCCCGCCGCCAATGTCTAGCGCGTGGACACCACCACCAGATTGAAGCTGCCCGGCACGGCGCTGGGGCGAGCGCCCGGGGTGGCGGGAGGCCCATAGGCGGCGGCGGGCAGATAGATCAGGCCCGTGGCGGGGTCGATATTGGCGGTGCGGGCGCTGACCTGGGTCGGCGTCACACTCACCACCGACGCCTTGGCGGCATCCAGACCATAGAGCTTGCCTTCACGACCCGCCGGGACAAACACCAGCTGACTGGCTGCGTCATAGACCGCCGCATCCGGACCCGCGCCTATGGCTACGGTTCCAACGACCTGACTTGTCTTGCCCGACACAATCACCGCCAACTTGTTGGAGCAGACCGACACCGTCGCGTCATGGGCGGCGTCATAGGCCAGTCCGCTCGGACCATCGCAGGCCGCCAGAGGCGTGTGCGCAATGACCTTGCGCGAAGCGACATCGATCGTGACAAGCTCGTTCTTGTCCTCGACATTGATGAACACCTTGCCCTGACCGTTGCTGACGACGAATTCCAGTGCGCCTTCCACCGCGATCTTGCCATCCAGCGCGCCCGTGGTCGGGTTGACCAGAGCCACGCCGCCGCCCTTGTTGTCCATGACCCAGACCAGTCCGGATACGGGATCGAAACCCGCGGCGTCAGGCTTTTCACCGGTCTTGACCCGCGTGCGGACCAAGCCCGTCCTGGCGTCAATGATGACGGCTTCGCCGGTCGAGCCGACCGTCACCAGCAGCTCCTTGCCGCCATTGATCGGCAGGGCGATATGGGTCCGCGTCAGGTCAGACGCGATGGTGGACACCGTCTTGCCCGCCAGATCAAAGACCGAAATCCCCGCCGTACGCGCCACATAGGCGCGGCCAGCGCTGGAATCCACGGTCACATAGTCCCAGCCGCCATCCGGTCCGGCGAGCTTGCCGGCCACGGCGGGCGGAGCCGCCGCAACCGATACCGACGCGACCAGGGACAGCCCAAGGCTTGCGCCCGCCAGAAGCAGAGATTTCACAGACATGCAGCATCCTCGACTGAAGTGACCGACAACAATATGGTGCGCGAAATACGCTCCCGCTTCTCACCATCAGGCAAGACGCAAAATGCACAGGCGAATAGGGGCGCTGCATCCTGCTTTGGCCGATACAGCCATTGTGTGTCACGCAGATGTCGGAAATATGCAGCTATAGGGAAGTCGGGTCGGGATCGCCGGATGAGTGATGTTGGGGAGTGCATGAGGCGGTTGTTTCCAGTCCTGGCGTCGGTGCTCGTCCTGACCGGCTGCGCGGCGGGCAAGCCCCCGTCGCTCGACAGGGCCACAGACGCCCTTCTGCCTGGACAGGACCTGGTCAGTCTGGTCAGACCCGCCGCTGAACTGCGCCATCCCCGCCTGCAGCCGATCACTATCGACCCGACCCACGCCCTCTCTCCCCAGGCGGTCGCTGTCCTGGCGGTGATCGCCAGCCCGGACCTGAAGGCCGCACGCGCCCAGGCGCAAATCGCCCAGGCCCAGTCCTTTGCCGCCGGACTGTTGCCTGACCCCAGTATCAGCCTTGGCGCTGATTTTCGTCAGTCCGGGCCCGATCGTTTCAATGGCTGGACCGGCGCGCTCGCCTATGAGCTGACCGCGCTGCGCGACCGGGGCATCGTGCTGGACGAGGCCCAAAAGGCGCTGGCGCAGGTGCGCCTTGATCTGGCCTGGCAGGAATGGAGCATAGCGCAGCAGGCCCGTCTGCTCGCTGTTCGCATTGTCAGCCTCGACCAGATCAGCCGCCTCGCCGCCGAGGCGCGCCAGGACGCCGACAAGGCCCTGAAAGCCGGCGCGGCTGCCGCGCAGCACGGGGATATCCGGGCGGATGAACTGGCGACGCGACGTCTGGCGGTCGTCGACGCCGCCGACCGCCAGACCCAGGCCCTGCGCGATCTGGCCACGGCGCGGCAGGACCTGAACGTCCTTCTGGGCCTGCCCCCCGCCACTGTCCTGACCCTGGCGGCCGATCCCCCGCCGCGGTCGGCGCTGCACCTCGACCCCGCCGCCCTTTTTGAAGCCGCGCGCCGCCAGCGCCTCGACCTGCTGGCGCTGAAGTCGGGCTATGAAAGCCAGAACGCCGCCGTGCGAAAGGCCGTGATGGATCGTTTCCCCGCCTTCCAGCTCAGCCTCAACAGCGCGCAGGATACGGCGAACAACAAGACGCTGGGTCCAGCGGTCAGCTTCACCCTGCCGGTGTGGAACTTCAATCGCGGCGGCGTCGCCGTGGCGCGCGCAACGCAGGACGCCCTGCGCGCCGAGTACGCCGCGCGCGTCTTCGCCGCCCGCGCTGAAATCTACGCCGCAGCGGACGGCGTGCTGCGCACCGAGCAGGAGCGCCGGGTCGTGAGGGAACAGTTGGTCGACCTGCGCCGGATCGCGTCCGCCTCCAATTCGGCGGACCATCGCGGCGACCTGTCGGACACTGCCGCCACAGCCGTGCGCCAGACCCTGCGCGACCGGGAAATCGCCCTTCAGGGTCTGGACCAGGCCTTCGAGGAACAAATCATCAGTCTGGAACTCGCCACTGGCGGCCCCCTGAAATGACCAGCACAAAGTCTCACATGACCACAAACCTGCGCCTCGCCCTGATCTGCGGCTGCGCCGTATTGACGCTGTGCGCCTGCAGCAAGGGCCACGGGCCGGATGCAGAGGATGCGGCCAAGCCCTCCGCCCTGATTACGACAGCCGCCGTCGAGACCACGGCCAGCGCCGAGGGCGCGACCGCCTATGGCGTGGCGGAGGTGGCGCCGGAAGGGGAGCGCAGCCTGGTCGCGCCCGTGGAGGCGGTCGTCGACAGCGTGCTGGTCTCGCAAGGCGCCACGGTTCGTGCCGGGCAGGTTCTGATGCGCCTCAAGGCCTCTGCACAATCGGAGCTCGACCTGAAAAAGAGCGCCGCCGATCTGGATGTCGCCCATCGCGCACTGGAACGCGCCTTGCGTCTGCGCGGCGGCGGTCTGGTCAGCGACGGGGATGTGGAAACGGCGCGGGCCGCAGATCTTTCCGCGACCGAAACACACAGGTCACTCGGCGCACGCATCGCCGCCATTGACGCCGTAAAGGCGCCCGCCGACGGTGTGATCGAAGCGCTCAGCGTCAATCCGGGCGAGCAGGTCTCGGCGGGCGCAGCCCTTGGCCGGTTGGGCCAGACCGCCGCGCTGCGGGTCCGGCTCAATCTCGACCTGGCCGACGCTGCGCGTGTCAGACCGGGCGCTTCGGTGGTCCTGAAAACGCCAGGCGACGACGACGCCGCCGACCGGACCGAGGGCGTGGTGAGCCAGGTGTCGCAACGCATCGACCCGCAAACCCATCTGGCGACCGCCTGGGTGGCGGTCCATGCCGGACTGGCGCCGGGCCAGCCCGTGCAAGGCAGGATCGCCCTGTCTCGCGACCATAGCCCGGCGGTTCCGCGCGCTGCATTGGTCTATGAGGACGACAAGGCTTGCGTCTTCGTGGTCGAACAGGGCGTGGCGCACAAGCGCACGGTCAGGGTCGGCGCGGAGGATGGCGACAAGGTTGCAGTGGTCGATGGCCTCAAGCCCGGCGAGCGTGTCGCGGTCGAGGGCGCCGCGGTGCTGGAAGACGGCATGGCCGTGCGCGAGGCCGCCAGCAAATGATCAACTGGATCAATGTCCACGCCCGCTCCCTGATCTTCGCCTTCGTACTTTTGACCCTGGCTGGACTTGCAGCCGCGGTGCGGCTGCCGGTCAGCCTGTTTCCCCGGATCGACTTTCCGCGTGTGGTGATCAGCATCGACGCGGGCGATCGCGCGGCGGACCAGATGGCGGCGCAGGTGACGCGACCGCTGGAGCAGGGGCTGCGCGGCGTGCCCGGCGTTCAGTCGATCCGCTCAACCACTTCGCGCGGCGCAGCTGAAATATCGTTGAGCTTTGACTGGGGTCGCGACATGGTGGCCAGCCTGTTGCAGACCCAGGCCGCCATGAACAGCGCCCTGCCCGACCTGCCGCAAGGCGTGCGCTATTCTGTGCGCCGCATGGACCCGACCGTGTTCCCCGTGCTGGGCCTGGCGCTCAGCTCCGCCAGTCGCGATCAGGTCAGCCTGCGTCAGGTGGCGGAGCTTCAGCTTCGGCCCCTGATCGCGGCGACCCCCGGCGTGGCGGGGGTCGAGGTGCTGGGCGGACGCAAGCGCGAATATGAGATCGCCATCGAGCCTGCGCGTCTGGCTGCGCTGGGCCTCAGTCTGGACGACGTGGTTCACGCCGCCAGTTCGGGAAACACCGTGGCCGCCGTGGGCCGACTGGAAGACCGCCGCCGACTCTACCTGACCCTGGTTGACAACCGGCTGCAGGATATTGAACAGCTCAAGGCCATCCCGATCCGCACCGGCGGCGCGGCCCCCGGCGATCCTGTGGGCCTGATCACCCTGGGCCAGATCGCGGCGATCCGTCCCTCCACCGCGCCGGACTGGACGCGAGTCACGGCTCAGGGCCGCGATGCGGTGCTGATCAATGTGCGCCAGACGCCTGACGCTGACAGCGTGCATCTGGTCGGTCACATCCGCGACAAGCTCAAGAACGCCGGCGGACTGGTTCCAGCGGATGTCAAGATCGCAACCTTCTACGACCAGTCCGAACTGGTCACCGCCGCGGCGGGCAGCGTACGTGACGCTATCCTGCTCGGCGCGGTTCTGGCGGGGTTCGTGCTCTATCTGTTCTTGCGCTCCACGCGGCTGATGCTGGTCACGGCCCTGTTGCTGCCGGCCACGCTGGCCTCCGCCGTGCTGATCCTGACCCTGCTGGGCATGAGCTTCAACATGATGACGCTGGGCGGCATGGCCGCCGCGGTCGGGCTGGTGGTCGACGACGCCGTGGTCATGCTGGAGCATATGGTGCGCCGGTTTCAGGAGAAGGACGCCGATGGCGCGGCGCGCGGCCATGCCGCCCTCGCCCCGGCGGCGGGTGAAATGGCCCGCCCGTTGATCGGGTCGAGCCTGTCCACCATCGTCATCTTCATTCCCCTCGCCTTTCTTGGCGGGGTCACGGGCGGGTTTTTCCGGGCTCTGGCGGTGACCATGGCCAGCGCGCTCGCCATTTCGCTGGTCTTCAGCCTGTTTGTGGCGCCGATCCTGGCCGCGGGCTGGCTGCGCGAGAGCGATGTGGCGCTTGCCGAAAAAGCAGACGCCGCCATGGATGTTTGGCGCGCGCGCTATGGCCGCTTCACTTTGCGTCTCCTGAAGCGCCCGGCCCGCCTGGCCGGCCTGGTCAGCGTCGTTCTGCTGGCGCTTGGCGGTCTGGCCTATAGCCAGTTGCCGTCGGGCTTCATGCCCAGGATGGACGAGGGCGGGTTTGTGCTGGACTACAAGGCCCATCCCGGCGCCGCGCTGAGCGAAACCGACCGTCTGCTGCGTCAGTTGGAAAAGATCATCCGCGACACGCCTGACGTGGATTCCTATTCCCGGCGCACGGGTCTGCAACTGGGCGGAGACCTGAGCGAGGCCGACGAAGGCGATTTCTTCATCCATCTGAAGCGCGGCGGCCGACGCCCGGTGGAAGAGGTCATGGCCGATATCCGCAAACAGGTGCAGACGACCATTCCGGGCCTGGACATCGAAACGGCCCAACTGATGGAAGACCTGATCGGCGACCTGACCGCCGTGCCACAGCCGATCGAGATCAAGCTGCTCGGGCCAGACACGGCTGCGCTGCGCAAGGCCGCCGCCCGCATTGCGCCCGCGGTCTCGAAGATCAAGGGCGTGGTCGAGGTGGTCGACGGGCTGCGCGTGGCGGGTGATGCGGCGACCATCACGGTCAACCGCCCCGCCGCAGCGCTTGAAGGGCTGGACCCCGATTCTGTGGCCCATCAGGTGCAGGCCCTGATGGAGGGCGCTGTCGCGACGCAGGTGCAGCAGGGCGAGACCGGCGTCGATGTCCGACTGCGCGCCCTGCCCGAGCTGCGCGACCGTATATCGGCGATTGGACGGCTGCGTCTGCGCGCTGCGGACGGACATGAAGTGGTCCTGTCTCGCATCGCCGACATCGCCATTTCACCCGGTCAGGCCCAGATCACGCGTGAGAACCTGCAACCCTTCATCGACGTCACCGCACGGCTCGAAGGCCGCGATCTGGGCTCGGCCATGGGCGAGGTGCGTCGCACAGTGGCCAATGTCGCCCTGCCGCCCGGCGTTCGGGTCGAATATGGCGGTCTCTATGCTCAGCAGAAGCAGTCGTTCAGCCAATTGGCGGTGGTCTTCGCCGCCGCCCTGATGCTGGTGTCGTTGCTGTTGCTCTATCTGTTCGAGAGCTGGGCGGTCACCGGATCGGTGATCACTGTGGTCATTCTGGCGGCTTCAGCGGTGTTCAGCGGCCTTTGGCTGACGGGAACAGAGCTGAATATATCCGCCCTGATGGGGCTGACCATGGTGGTGGGGGTGGTGGCGGAGCTGGCCATCTTCTTCTTCGCGGAACTGGGCGAGGCCAGAGGCGCACCGGCTGAGCGCCTTCTGGAGGCCGGCCGGGCGCGCCTGCGACCGATCCTGATGTCCGCCGCCATTGCTATTCTGGCCCTGTCGCCCCTGGCGCTCGGTCTGGGCGAGGGCGCAGCGATGCAAAGGCCGCTCGCCATCGCCATCATTGCGGGCCTCTTGGCGGGCGCGCCACTGGTCCTGTTCCTGCTGCCCGCTGTCTTTTTGGTGCTCAGCCGTCGCCGACAAGAGGTAGTGCGAAGCTGAAACAAGCCGCCGCCGCCTGCGCCTGTGGCTAATTCGCGCCGGTGCAGCTAAAGCGGCAGGGATGCAGCGCCTTCGCATCGTGCGTCGGGCGCAAAGCCTGGGTAGCGCTAGACCTCATGACCCATTCGCCGACGGTACCGGCCCTGTCCCCTGCTCTTCCGGCCAGCGATCTGTTGCTGGGCCTTCTGGTGACGGCGGTCTGGGGCGCCAATTTCGCGGTCATCAAATATGGTCTTCACTATTTTCCACCGTTTTTCTTCGCCTTCCTGCGCTTTGTGCTCGTCTTCTTTCCTGCGGCCCTGTTCGTGCCAAAGCCGGACGCGCCCTGGAGCCGACTGGCCGCCTATGGCGTGCTGATCGGAGGCGGGCAGTTCGGCATGTTGTTCATCGCCATGCAGGGCCATATCTCGCCCGGTCTGGCGTCGCTTCTGATGCAAACCCAGGCCTTTTTCACGATCGCCATGGCGATCTGGACCACGTCGGAGCGCGTGCGCGCCTATCAGTGGGTGGCGACGGCCATCGCGGCCTGCGGCGTGGCGCTGATCATCGCCAAGGGCGGCGGCGAGGTGTCGCCGCTTGGGCTTGGGCTGGTGCTGGGGGCCTCGATGAGCTGGGCGCTGGGCAATATGATCGCCAAGGGTCTGCCGGGCGCCAACATGCTGGGCCTAGTGGTCTGGTCCGGCCTGTTTGCGACCATCCCACTGGGCGTATTGACCCTGATCTTTGACGGCCCGGCCAGGATCGCCAGCGCTGTGGACCATGCCGACCCCATCGGCTGGGCCGCCCTGATCTGGCAATCGGCCGGCAATAGCCTGTTTGGTTATGCGGCGTGGAACTGGCTGCTCGCGCGCCATCCGACCGCAACCATCGCCCCTTTGTCGCTCCTGATCCCGGTTTTTGGCATCGGCGCAGCGGCGGTGTTGCTGGGCGAAGCCCTGCCCCTGTGGAAGCTCGGCGCAACCCTGTGCATTCTGGCGGGGCTGAGCCTCAACCTTTTCTGGCCACGGGTGAGGGAGCGGCTGGTTCGCGGCCGCCCCTTCTGATCCTTAGACGAGGTCTAGTACTTGATCTGGGTCCAGACGCCCAGTTCATCATAGGCGCCGGACTTCAGCCCGGTCGTGGCGCCGAGCGCGCCCGCGGCTGAGGTAAAGGTCCCGCCGCTGACCAATTCCCGCTTATAGGCGAGCGCCAGGTCGACCTGCTTCAACAAGGCGTAGGACAGGCCGAGATTGAAATATTCGTCCTTCTTGGACGGCGACGTGTCCTTGTTCGGCTTCACAAGATCATAGCGGCCGAACAGGCCGAACTTGGGCGTGATCTGCACCGAACCGAAGGCCGAATAACCATCGGCGCTGTCTTCTGTCTTTGACTGAACCTGAGTCCAGTTCTTGGCCTGGAAGTATTCCACGCCAAGGCGATAGCCGGGCTGCACATAGGCCGCGACAGCGTTGAAGCGCGTCGCCGTGTGGATGGCGGGCGCGCCCTGGACCGCCTTGCCCAGATCGCCGCTATAGCCGCCGACACCGGCGGTGAATCCGGCATAGGTGGCGCTGACCCGGCCTTCCAGGTCGAGACTGGAGGCGCGGGAAGGGTTCTTGAAGCCCGAGCCGTTGATGGCCGACACCTGATAGCTGATCAGTCCATCGGACAGCTTGCCGCCCGCGTGCAGACCCCAGTCGGTGGTGGCGCCGAAGCTGGTGCGGTCGATCAGCGTCTTTTCGAGGAAGCGGAAACCATAGAGGTTTTCGACAAACGGCGCCCATGGCAGGATGTTGGACCCCGCCGACACCACCAGAGCGTCCGAAAGCCTCGCCTGCAGATACGCCTTCTTGACGAACAATTCGGTGGCGCTGATGGCCGACGAATACTGGGCGTCCGTGGTCAGGTCCGCGGAAAAGACGCTGTTGAACTGATGATCGAAGATCAGATAGGCCCGCTTGATATCAAAGCCTTCGCCGCTGGGTGCAACACGCGCGCCATTTGTCTTCTGGCTGATCGAGGTGAAGTCCGCAAAGACCGTGCCGCCGACCGTGGTGTTGTCCGCCCAGCTTGGCTTCGGCTTGGGCGTCGCAGCCGCGACAGCCGTCGCGACCTGGCCGGGCAGCGCCGCCGCAACAGCTTTAGCTTGCTGCTCAATCACGCGGGTCTGAGCCACCGCCGTCTGGGCCTGGGTTTCAGCCTGCACAGCCTCAGATGTTGACTTTTTCTGGGCCTCGTCCTGAGCATTCAGACGCTGATTCAGAATCTCGACCTGCTTTTTTAGCGCATCGATTTCAGCCTGCTGGGCCGCAAGAATGGCGGCGTCGCTCTTGGCGTGGTGGGCCGCAGCGTGCGCAAACCCCGATGCACTGGCCATCAGCACAGCGATCAGGACGGTATCTCGACCCTTGTGGATCATTTTCATGGAAACTTCCCCTTGTTGTTTCGCAGGCACGCATAATCGGACAGGTGCAGCCTGCCAGAGCAGAAGGTCAAAATATGACATTAGATTTTCTATATTAATTCGCCCGGAATTGCGCCGGGCGAGCGGGTGAAGACGGAACGTGACCAAAGCTTAATTGGCGCCTGTTTCAGCGGTTGTGTAGAGCGGGCGCCGTGGTCTCACAGGGGTTTACGATGCGAATGGCTCTTCTGATGTCGGCTGCGGCGCTGACGGCGGCGACAATGACGCAGGCCCATGCGGAGACATTGCAGCAGGCGCTCGCCTCAGCCTATGAGTCCAATCCGACCCTGCAGCAGCAACGTGCGCAACTGCGGGGTCTGGACGAGACCTATGTCCAGGCGCGGACGGGCTTTCGCCCGACGGTCGGCGCCAGCGGCAGTGGAACCAGCCTTCGGGACAATCCGCCGTCCGGCGGGGGCTACACCTTCAACACCGGAACGGTGGCCCTGTCCGCCAGCCAGCCGCTCTATACCGGCGGGCGGGCAAGCGCTGCCGTCCGCGGGGCCGAGGCCCAGGTCATGGCCGGGCGCGAAGCCTTGCGGGCGGCGGAGGCCAGCGTGCTGCAACAGGTGGTCGGCGCCTATGAGGATGTGCGTCGCGACCAGCAGATCCTGGTCATCCGCCAGTCCAATCTGGAGGTGCTGAAAACCCAGCTGGACGAAACCACCGCCAGGTACGAGGTGGGACAGGTCACCCGCACGGACGTGGCTCAGGCCAAGGCCCAATTCGCCCAGGCCAAATCGCTGCTGTCGACCGCCCAGGGGGAACTGCGCAACAGCCGCGCCGCATATCTGTCTGTCATAGGTCATGAGGCCGCCGATCTTGCCCCCGAGCCGGAACTGCCGGGTCTGCCCGCTACGGTGGATGAAGCCTTCGATATCGCCGAGCACGGCAACCCGACCCTGATGGGCGCCACGCTCACTGAACAATCATCCAGGGCCAGGGTCGATGAGGCCAAGGCTGCGCGAATGCCCACGGTCACGGCTGGCGCGCAGTTCGGCTACGCCAACAGCGCAAACGCCCTGAACTCCGATCGCTATGACCGGCAATTGAGCGCTACCATCACCGTCACCCAGCCGCTGTTCAGCGGTGGGCTGGTCTCGTCCCAGGTGCGCCAGGCGCTGGAGCAGAACACCTCCGACCGGATTGGCGTGGAAAAGGCTCGGCGCGACGCGGTCCAGCAGGTGTCTGTGGCGTGGAGCGGCATATTGTCCACCGGGTCCAGTCTTGCCGCCTCGCAGGAGCAGCGCGACGCCGCCGCCATCGCCTTTGAAGGCGTTCGAGAAGAATACCGCGCGGGCCTGCGAACCACGCTCGATGTGCTGATCGCCGAGCAGAACCTGCGGGATGCTGAACTGGCCGTCGTCACTGCCCGGCACGATTCCTATATAGCCCGCGCCCAGCTGTTGGCCGCCATGGGCCGTCTTGAGGCGCGCGCCCTGTCCGCCCCGGTCAAGGCCTATGACCCGGCGGACAATTTCCGCAAGGTTCGCAACGCCAATTCCACCATCATTGATCGCGTGATCGAGTCAGCAGAAGGCGCAGTCACCACGAAATAGGGGCTGCGGCGCGCCGCGCTCACTCTTCACCAAATACACGACTGAAGATCGTGTCGACATGCTTGAAGTGGTAGTCCAGGTCGAACAGCGCTTCGAGTTCCCGCGCGCTGATATGGGCCGACACTTTTTCATCCGCCTTGAGGAAGTCGAGGAACCGCCCCTCGCCCCGCCAAACGCGCATGGCGTTTGACTGGACCGCCGCATAGGCGTCCTCTCGGCTCATGCCCTGCTGGGTCAGGGCCAGAAGTATGCGTTGCGAATGGACCAGCCCACCGAGGCGGTCCAGATTCTTCTGCATGTTCTCCGGATAGATCACCAGCCGCTCCATCACATTGGCCAGACGCCGAAGCGCAAAATCCAGATGAATGGTGGCGTCGGGCGCAATGCCGCGCTCAACCGAGGAATGGCTGATGTCGCGCTCATGCCAGAGGGTGACGTTTTCCAGCGCCGGAATCACCGCCGAACGGACCAGTCGCGCCAGACCGGTCAGGTTCTCGGTCAGGATCGGATTGCGTTTGTGCGGCATGGCCGACGAGCCCTTCTGGCCCGGATCGAACGGCTCTTCCGCTTCCAGAACCTCGGTGCGTTGCAGGTGGCGGATCTCGGTGGCCAGCCGCTCGACGGACGCAGCGACGACGGCCAGGGCTGCGAAAAAGGCGGCGTGACGGTCGCGCGGTATGACCTGGGTGGATACCGGCTCCACCGCCAGACCCAGCTTTTCCGCGACATGCTCTTCCACGCGCGGATCGACATTGGCGAAGGTGCCCACAGCGCCGGAAATGGCGCAGGTCGCCACCTCATAGCGCGCCATCGCCAGACGGTCGCGGGCGCGGACGAACTCGGCATAGTGACCCGCCAGTTTCAGACCGAATGTGGTCGGCTCCGCGTGAATGCCGTGGCTACGGCCGACAGTGGGTGTGAACCTGTGCTCAAAGGCGCGCCGCTTTAGAGCGGCCAGCACCAGTTCCACATCCTCCATCAACAGATCCGCCGAGCGGGTCAGTTGCACGGCGAGGCAGGTGTCGAGCACGTCAGAAGAGGTCATGCCCTGGTGGAGGAACCGGGCTTGTGGCCCGACAATTTCCGAAACGTGGGTCAAAAAAGCGATCACGTCGTGCTTGGTCGTGCGCTCGATCTCGTCAATCCGGTCCGGATCAAAGGTGGCCGAGGCGCCCTTTTCCCAGATGGCTGCGGCCGATTCTTTCGGGATCACGCCCAGGTCCGCCATGGCGTCGGCGGCGTGGGCCTCGATCTCGAACCAGATCCGGTAGCGGGTTTCGGGCGACCAGATGGCGACGGCCTGAGGGCGGGCGTAACGGGGGATCATGGGCGGCGCTTCGCAAGTCTGCGGACAGGCCGTCAGGCCGAACGTCCAAGGGGGAAGTTGAGTGGGGATGGTCTCTGGCGGGCGCCTTGTCAAGGCGGGCCTGATTTGCAGTCCCCCTAGCCTTATGGAGCCGATTCCGTAATACTCATTGCAATGCAGCACGATGACAAGCTGCTGAACCTGAAGAGGATAGCGAGTTGGCCGACATCCCGCCGACCGGCGCCCCGGACAATGGCGCCAAGCCCATCAGCGGCAAGGATTCCAGCAATCGCGTGGTGATCAAGAAATACGCCAACCGGCGTCTCTACAACACCGCCTCCTCGTCCTATGTGACGCTTGAGCATCTGAGCGAGATGGTCAAGGAAGGCGTGGATTTTGTGGTCTATGACGCCAAGACCAATGAAGACATCACCCGCTCGGTCCTGACACAGATTATTTTTGAAGAGGAAAGCCGGGGCCAGAACCTGCTGCCGATCCAGTTCCTGCGACAACTGATCGGGTTCTATGGCGACCAGATGCAGGGCTTTGTGCCCTCCTATCTGGAAATGTCGCTGGAGGCCTTCTCCAAGCAACAAGGCCGGATGCGGGAACAGATGACCGGCGCCCTGGGCGGCCAGCCCAGCTTCAACGTCTTTGAGGAACAGATTCGTCAGAACATGGTGCTGTTCGACCGCGCAATGAAGATGTTCACGCCCTTCGCCTATCCGCCGCAACGCGCGGAAGAAGCACCTCCGCCAGCGCCAGCGCCTGCCGCCGAGCCGGCCGCCGCCTCGCCCGAAACCATCGCCGAGCTGAAGCGTCAGATGGAAGAGATGCAGAAGAAACTGGCCAAGTTGGCGGACAAGGACTGATCGGGCCTCAGCCGGGCCTGTCATCGTCCCGGTCGAACAGGATGCGGGCGGCGTCGCCCTCCGGGTCGTCATATTGACCGGAGCGGAAGGTCCACAGAAAGCCCGCCAGTCCCAACCCCGCCAGCAGCAGGGAAAACGGGGCCAGAAAGACGATGATGTTCATGTCTTCAGTTCCCTTGCGCCGAGCCCCGGCTCAAGACCGGTCGGTTCGGTAGAGTCGCAGCGCGTTCAGGCTGACAATCAGCGAGGACGAACTCATGGCGATCGCCGCCACAAATGGCGAGACCAGACCCAACAGGGCCATGGGCGCCGCCACGGCGTTATAAAGCGCGGAAAAGGCGAAGTTCTGCAAGGCCAGAAGGCGGGCCGTGCGGGCCACGCGGATGGCTATCACCACGCTGTCCAGCCTGTCGCTGGTGAAGACCAGATCGCTGGCGGTCTGGCTGACATCTGCGGCCAGACCCGGCGCCATGGAGGCGTGGGCGCGCGACAGGGCGGCGGCGTCGTTCAGCCCGTCCCCCACCATCAGCACCTTGTGACCCTTTGCTTGCAGGGCGTCGACGGCGGCGGCCTTGTCGACAGGGGTGAGCCCCGACGTCCAGTCTTCCACCCCGACGGCCAGGGCTGCGCGCAAAACCGCCGGACCAATATCTCCAGACAGGATCAGCACCTTCAGGCCCAGCTTGCGGCACGCGGCCACGGTGGCCGGCGCATCGGGACGCAGATCGTCGGCGAAGGCGAAGCGCACGGGCGCGCGGTCGCCCAGACGAAACCACAATTCAGTCTCCGCGCCCGCCTCGATATCGGCGCCGACCCAGAGAGCCCGGCCAAGGCGTGCGGTTTCGCCGTCTATCCTGGCCTCCACGCCCTGTCCGGCGACTTCGCGCGCATCAGGGGCGGCAGGACCGGGGCCTGCTGCCTCCGCCAGGGCGCGGCTCAAGGGATGACGTGAGGCGCGGGCGAGTTGCGCCGCCAGAGGCAGGGCGTCAGAATCGGCGTCCATCAGCGTGGCGCGTCCGACCGTCAGGACGCCGGTCTTGTCGAACACGACCGTATCGACCTCGGCCAGACGCTCCAACGCCGCACCGGACTTGACCAGCACGCCCTTGCGGAACAAGCGCCCTGACGCGGCGATCTGCACGGCGGGCACGGCGAGGCCGAGAGCGCAGGGGCAGGTCACGATCAGCACGGCGACCGCGCGCAACAGCGCTTCGCGCACGCCAAGCCCCATGACCAGGGCGCCGATGAAGCCCAGCGCCGCCAGGCCATGGACGGTGGGCACATAGATGTGGGCGGCCTTGTCCGCCAGTCGCACATAGCGGCTCTTGGACTGGGCGCCCGCTTCCATCAACCGCGCGGTTTCCGCAAGCGTTGAGTCTTCCGCCGCTGAGATGGCCCGGATCACCAGGCGGCCGCCCATATTGAGCGCGCCAGCAGGCGCGCGAACGCCCGGACCTGCGCTCACCGGCGCGCTTTCGCCGGTCACCAGAGCCAGATCGAGCTCCGACAGGCCGCTCTCAACCACGCCATCGACGGGACTGCGCTCGCCCGGGGCCACGGCGAGCCTGTCTCCCGCGCGCACCTCGCGCACAGGCACGCCATGGGCCGTTCCGGCGTCGTCCAACAATTGCGCCGTGGGCGCCTGAAGCATCATCAGGGCGCGCGCCGCGCCCCGCGCGCGATGGCGAAGCTGATGATCGAAATAACGGCCGATCAGCAGCAGAAAGACAAGGCTGACGCTGGCGTCGAAATAGGCGTGCTTGCCGCCCATCATGGTCTCGGAAAAGCTGATCAGCAGAGTCAGGGTCAGGCCCAGCGAGATGGGCACGTCCATATTGGCCCGCCCCCGACGCAATGAGCGCCAAGCGGACTGGAAAAAGGTTTGACCCGCATAGACCGTGCAAGGTGCGGCGATAATGGCCGACAGCCAGTACATGGCGGTGCGCGAACCGTCGCCCATCTCCTGCCCGAACAGGGCCGACCAGGCGGGAACGGAGAACATCATCACATTGCCGACGCCAAAGCCCGCCACACCCAGCGCCATGGCCAGCTTGCGGCCCTCCCGGTCTATCTGCGCCTCGGCCTCCAGCGGATCGAACGGCGCGCTGGGATAGCCCAGCTGATCCAGTTCGCGCACGACAGCGGCGGGGTCGGCGCGGCCTGCGCGCCAGGTGACCTGGAGTCGGCCCGTGGTCAGGTTGAGGCGGGCGGTCTCGACATCCGGCAGGGCTTTGACACCCCGCTCGATCTTGGCCATGCAACCGGCGCAGCGCGCGCCCTTGACCAGAAGTTCCAGCCGCTCCGACCCACCCTTTTCGATACGGACAAAGCCCGACAGGTCAACCCCGATCAGATGCGGCGATGTATCGAGGGATGTCATTGCCAGACAAGCCTCTGCTCAACCTCGAACAGCTTTCCGCCGGGCGCCGCGGACATGACGCTGAAGTCCCAAAGGCCCGCCCCGCCCACGGCGGTGGTCTCATAGGTTCCAGGCGCGATCCGGGTCAGGTGCAAGGCTTCCGCTCCCCGGGTCGTGACAGCGCGGCTGAGCGAGCCTGTAAAGCTCAGCCCGTCCACCGGCTTGCCGTCGCGGTCCGTGACGGACAGAACCAGCCTTACGCGGCCATTGGCGCGCGAATCCAGCAGGGCGGCTGTCCAGCCCATGGCCCTTGCCGCCGCGCGGCGACGGATTTCGGCGTTAAAACCGATTCCCTCCTCGTAGGGCTTGGCCACCACCTCGCCCGGAAAGGTAGAATAGGCGCGGAACATCATCAGCCCATCCACGATGAAGACGAGCAGGAAGAAGGTCACCAGAATGACGGCCACATGCCACCCCTTCAGGGTGAAACCGGGCTTGGCGGCGGTGGAAGCGGTCATGGACGTGCTCCGTCGGTGATGAATACAGTCTGCGCTGTCAGAACCTTGCCGTCGATCCGGGCGGTCATTCGCGCGGGGTTGAGGGCCGTGGTCAGGCTGGTCGGGTCGACCGTGGCCAGGATGCGAACCGCCCGCTCCATGCCGGGATCAACCTTCACGGACACGCCACGCACATCCGCTGTCAGTCCTGGCGCCTGCAATCTGGGCGCAGGCAGTCCGTCCAGACTGACCACAAAGGTCTTGGACGTGTAGCTGCGATTGACCAGGTTGACCGTGAAGCTGTTGCGGATCGAGCCGTCATGCAGGCGCACAAACAGCGGATTGCGGTCCCGCGCCACGTGCAACTGATAAGGCGTGCGCAGCACGAAGCCCGCCACGATCACGGCGGACACCACGATCAGCGCCACCCCGTAATAGATGGTCCGGCCGCGAATGAAGCGATATTCCGGCGTCTCGCCCTTGCTGCGGCAGGCCACGGCATAGTCGCTGTCATAGCCGATCAGGCCGATGGGCCGGTCGACCTTTTCCATGATCTCGTCACAGGCGTCGATGCACAGGCCGCAATTGATGCATTCAAGCTGTGAACCGTCGCGAATGTCGATGCCCATGGGGCAGACCGTCACACAGGCCTTGCATTCGATGCAGTCTCCGCGCCCGGCCCAGCTTGTGTCCTTCTTGTGGGGACCGCGCGGCTCGCCCCGATCATAGCGATAGGTGACCTGCAGGGACTGGGTGTCGAGCATGGCGCCCTGAATGCGGGGCCAAGGGCACATATAGATGCAGACCTGCTCGCGCATGGCGCCGGCCAGCGAATAGGTGGTGAAGGTGAGAACCCCGAAAAACAGATAGGCGGCGATCGGCGCGGTTCCGGCCCAGAACGCGTTCCACAGGGTCGGCGCGTCATCGAAATAGAAGATCCAGGCGCCGCCTGTGGCCGCGGCAATGGCTAGCCAGACGACGTGCTTGCCGGTCTTGCGGCTCGCCTTGTTGAGGCTCAGCGGCTGTGAGGCGAGCCGGATGCGCTGGTTGCGATCGCCCTCGAACAGGCGCTCCACATAGAGGAAGAGGTCGGTCCAGACGGTCTGGGGGCAGGCGAAACCGCACCACAGCCGCCCCATCCAGGCCGTCACCAGAAACAGGGCCAGCGCCGACACGACCAGCAATCCGGTGATGTAATAGACCTCATCCGGCCAGAGGTCGAACATGAAGAAATAGAAGCGGCCATGCGCGAAATCGACCAATACGGCCTGCTGCGGCGCGCCGTCCGGCCTTGGCCAGCGCACCCAGGGCAACCCGTAATAGATGCCCAGCATGACCGCCATCAGCGCCCATTTCAGCTGACGGAACGGACCGTTCACCAGCTTTGGATAGATGGGGTCCCGCTTCTTGTAGAGCGACGCCTGGGGGGCAGGCTTTGCAGCCTTCCCCCCGCTGGCGGCGCCCTGAGGTTGGGCGGTTTGGTCAATCACCACAGTCATTGGGTTTTAGCCGCAGCGCCGCCGGAGTTGACATGGACATAGACGGCGACGGCCTTGATCTGGTCAGGATCCAGACGCCCAGTCCAGGCGGGCATGACGCCGCCACGACCGTTCCAAATCTGATCATGGATGGACTGACG
This sequence comes from uncultured Caulobacterales bacterium, assembly GCA_903858685.1. Classification (GTDB taxonomy): domain Bacteria; phylum Pseudomonadota; class Alphaproteobacteria; order Caulobacterales; family Caulobacteraceae; genus CAIMFV01. The sequence goes on from CAIOJR010000274.1 coordinate 25,177, forward strand.
GTCCGAACCGTACAGCCAGTCCGCATCGGTCAGATTGGGTGCGCCCACAGCCTGGCTGCCCAGACCTGCCGGGCCGTGACAGACCGCGCATTGCTGAGCATAGAGCGGCGCTGCGCGATAGACAGCCGCCCTGTCGGCCTTCCGGTGAGACAGGGCCACGACATATTCCGTCAGATCATTCACCTCGTCCGGCTTCAGGAGCGCATCGCGCCCAAAGGCCGGCATCTGGGACAGGCGCGCCTGGGGGTGACCGGAGCGAACGCCATAGGTGATGGTCTGCTGTATATCGCTGAGCGAGCCGCCCCACAGCCAGACGTCGTCGCGCAGATTGGCGTAACCCTTGCCGCCCGCGCCGCCCGCCCCGTGGCAGGGCGCGCAGTTGTCCCCAAAGATCGCCTGACCGGCCGCCATGGCATAGGTCTGGAGCTTGGGGTCCTGTTCGATCTGTTCCAGCGAGGCGTTGGTCAGCATGGCCCCCTCAGCGCCCCGCCGGGCCTTGAGATCCGCCATGTCCCTGGCCACCTGGACCCGGTCGGACTGGTGCAGGACGCCGTGGGTGTAGCCGTTCAGGGTCGGCCAGGCGGGCAGAAGGACCCACATGACGACCGCGACGGCGATACAGGCGTACCAGATATAGAGCCACCAGCGCGGCAGCGGATTATCCAGTTCCTTGATCCCGTCCCACTCATGGCCCGTCGTGTCGATGCCGGAGTGTTCGTCTTTTTCGCGATGAGACATGATCAAAGCTCCTCATCATTGAGAGGGATGTCGCTGAGGGGGATCCTGGAGGCTTCCTCAAACCCCTTCTTGTTCTTCGGCCACAAGGCCCAGCCGACGGCCACCACGAAGATCACCGCGAAATAGAGCGTCCCGGCCTGCTGGGTGAAGCGGGACACGGTTTCATAGTCGAGCCCGCTCATCGGTTATTCTCCCCGCTTTCGGGGTGATACTTGGAGAAGTCGACCAGCGTGCCCAGCATCTGCAGATAGGCGATCAGCGCATCCATCTCGGTGATCTTGTCGGGATTGCCGTCAAAGTCGCGTTGCAGAACCTTGTCGCCGTAACGCTTCTTGAACTTGGGTCCGTCAGACGAGAAGGGATCGGCCTGAGCCTCAAGGTCGGTCTTGGCGTTGGTGATCATGGCGTCCGTATAGGGAACCCCAGCTGTCCTCAGCGCCTTCAGCTTGTCCGCCACGTTGTGATAGTCGAGCGGACGGTTCGCAAAGAACGCATAGGGCGGCATGATGGATTCAGGCACCACGCTGCGCGGATTGATCAGGTGATCCCGGTGCCAGCTGTCTGAATACTTGCCGCCGACCCGCGCCAGATCGGGACCAAGGCGCTTGGAGCCCCACTGGAAGGGGTGGTCGTACATGCTTTCAGCCGCAAGGCTGTAATGGCCGTAACGCTCCACCTCGTCCTTCAGGGGACGGATCATCTGGGAATGGCACAGATAGCAGCCTTCCCGGATATAGATGTCCCGGCCTTCCAGTTCGAGCGGCGTGTAGGGACGCATGCCCTCCACCTTCTCGATGGTGTTCTCGATGAAGAACAGCGGGGCGATTTCCACCAGTCCCCCGATCGAGATCACCAGGATGATGCCGATCAGGAGCAGCAGGGAGTGACGTTCAAGTTTTCCGTGATTGAACCACATGGCGGCCCCTCCCTATTCTGCGGCCGTGGCGTCAGCCACGGTTGCGTTGGCGGGATAGGACAGCGCGGTGACCTTCGTTTCCGCTGGCACGTCGCCGCGGATCGTCCGCCAGACATTGTAGATCATGATGAGAACTCCGGAGAGGTACATCAGGCCGCCCAGCATCCGGACCACGTATTCGACGTGCTTGGCTGCGACGGACTCAACGAAGGTGTGGGCGAGGAAGCCCTGAGGCGTATAGGCGCGCCACATCAGGCCTTCGCCGATCCCGGACACCCACATGGACGTGATGTAGAGAAGGATCCCAGTGGTCGCGACCCAGAAGTGCCACTCGATCAGCGTGTTCGAGTACATCTCCTTCTTTTTCCACAGCCAGGGCACGAGGCAGTAGATCGCGCCAAAGCTGATGAAGCCGACCCAGCCCAGGGCGCCTGAATGCACGTGGCCGATCGTCCAGTCGGTATAGTGCGACAGGGCGTTGACCTCGCGGATGGACATGACCGGACCCTCAAAGGTCGCCATGCCGTAGAAGGCCAGCGACGCCACAAGCATCCGCACCACCGGATCGGTGCGAAGCTTGTCCCAGGCGCCGGACAGGGTCATCAGGCCGTTGATCATGCCGCCCCAGGACGGCATCCACAGCATGATGGAGAAGGTCATGCCCAAGGTCTGCGCCCACTGCGGCAGCGCGGTGTAGTGCAGATGGTGCGGACCCGCCCAGATATAGATGAAGATCAGGGCCCAGAAGTGCACGATGGACAGGCGATAGGAAAAGATCGGCCGGTTCACGCGCTTGGGCACGAAATAGTACATGATGGCGAGGAAGGCGGCGGTGAGGAAGAAGCCCACCGCATTGTGGCCGTACCACCACTGGGTCAGGGCGTCCTGAACGCCGGAAAACAGCGAATAGCTCTTGGAAGAGAAGGGCCCGACAGGAATCGCCAGATTGTTGGTGATGTGAAGCACCGCAATCGTGACGATGAAGGCCAGATAGAACCAGTTGGCCACATAGATATGCGGCTCCTTGCGCTTCCAGATCGTGCCGAGGAACACCAGCAGATAGGTGACCCAGACAATGGTCAGCCACAGGTCGGTATACCATTCCGGCTCGGCGTATTCGCGGCCCTGGGTGATGCCCATAACATAGCCGGACGCGGCGATAACGATGAAGAGGTTATAGCCCCAGAACACGAACCAGGAGGCGATGCCGCCCCACAGCCGGGCCCGGCAGGTGCGCTGCACCACATAGAATGACGTCATCAAAAGCACGTTGCCGCCAAAGGCGAAGACGACGCCCGACGTGTGCACCGGTCGCAGGCGGCCGAAATTCAGCCATCCCGCCTGCGGGAAGTAGAACAGGCTCGGCCAGGCCAGCTGACAGGCGATGACCACGCCCACCAGCATCCCCACCACCCCCCAGAAGAGCGAGGCATAGACGCCCGCCTTGACGACGTCGTCGGCGTAACGGTCCTGCCGGTTGCGGAACTTTCCATTCGCCAGTCCCATGACCAGGCCGGCGATTGCGAGCGCAAACGCGCCCAGGAAGATGTAGGCGTGAACGCGGAACGGTGCGTCATCGGCGAAGGCCGACGCAAACAGCGCCCATATCAATCCTACGGCGGAGAATGCGATGACGGCGACCACATCGGCCGGCGTATCGCTTGTTTTCTGGACGTTTGTGCTCATTTCCCCTGCTCGACCCCGGATGGTGCGGCGCACAAAAAGACGCTGCGCCTCTGCACCTCCTTAAACAGCGCGAAGGATGCAGGCTTTGCGGTGGATCAAGGCCGCGCATTTCCAGTCACTTAAAGGGAGGGGATCGATGCCGCCAAAGACCGCCCCGATGTATCGGCGCGCAAGGGGAACAGCCATGGGCCAGCCCGTTAAATCTCACGCCCGCACGGGCGCCGCTGGCGACGCTCAGGCCGCCTATTTCAATCCAGCGGCGGCGGGGATCTGCTTCGCCGGAGCCCTGGGCGCCGGCGTGATCGCAAATCACACCCACGCCTTCGCCCCGCTATGCGGCCTTCAGGGCGCGCCGCACTGCGCCGCCTGTTATGTTGCAGCCGCCATGAGCGTCTTCGCTGCGCTCTTCGCCTGTCGCTGGATGCGCCAGAGCCGCTGAAATCGTCAGACGGTCGGCTTTGGCGCCACCGGCCGCACGTCAAAGGCGATGGTCAGCCTGCGCTCGTCGGAGCTGAACGGCACGGTGCCGTGCCACATATAGCTGGGGAAGAGCACCAGGGTTCCAGGCTGCGGCTTGACGGCGTGTTCCGGGCCCAGCCGAGGCTGGGTGGGATTGCCCGGCTCCCCGAACTTGATCCAGCCCGCCATCGGATCGTCTGACGCCTCGACCGGCGTCTCGACATAAAAGGCGGAAGACAGCCAGCCCGCCGGGTGGATGTGATCAACATGGAAGCCGTTCGGTCGCAGAAACACCGACCAGACGCCGCTCAGCGAATAGTCGCCCAGATATCGTCGTCCCATCCCGCCAGAGTGGCTTTGCAGATGTTCCATGTGACGTCTTATCGGTGCGTCGATCGCCTTGAAGAAGGCCTTGATCGCCGGATCGTCTGAATGTTGCAGGTTCTGCGACGTCTGACTGCCATTTCGCAGGGACTGGTCGAATGGATGGGTGGCGAAGCCGTGGGCGGCCACCAAAGCCTTTGACAGGTCCGCCAGATAGGCGGCCAGATCCGGCCAGCCTTGCGGCGTCTCTATCTGATATGGCCGGACATAGTCGTCATAATTGAACAATGCACGATAACGCGGGTCGTCCAGCAGACGATAGGCCGTCGCCAGCCGCGCAATCGCGATCTGGTCGTCCGGGTCGCGTCCCACAAGGATCTCGCCGATCTCCGCCGCGCGCCTGGCGTCCCCCACGCCAAGATAGGCGTCGCACAGACTGACCAGCGTGCGGTGAGCGTCCGGCGCCAGCAGCGCCCCCTTCTGCGCCAGCAGAAGCGCCGACTGCGGATCGGCATCGGCCAGAGCCAGGTCGCCCGCGACCAGAAAGAGTGACGCGTCCTGAACACCGCGCCTGATCGCGGCGTCCAGCACCGCCCGCGCCGCCTTCAGATCATTGGCGCCGAACTGATAGAGCTTGGCCAGAATGATCGACAGTTCCGCCACGTCCGGAAAGTCCCGCAGCGCCTCGCGCAGAACCTCGCCCGCCGCCGAGACGTTGCTGGTGCGCATCCACAGGATCTGGGTCAGGTCGCGATGCGCCTCCGCCGAATTGGGCGCAAGTCGCACGGTCTCGCGAAATGCCGCTTCCGCCTCGTTCAGACGACCCAGCCCCTGAAGCGCGCGGGCCAGAACCAGCCAGGTCGGCGGCCCGTTAACGCCCGCAGCAATGGCGGCGCGCGCCGCCGCCTCGGCCTCGGCATAGCGCGACCGGTCGCCAAAGGCCGCCGCCAGATTGTGGCGGGCGACCCCGCTATTGGGATAGGTCGCCGCCGCCAATTTCCAGATGTCGAGGGCGCGCTCGGCGTCGCCCATCTGGCCGTGGAACTCCGCCAGCGTGGCGAGCAGCAGATGGTCGCGGTCGCCGGCCGCCACCCGGTTGCGCAAAAGGCCCACCGCCTCGTCTTCCCGTCCCTCCGCCATCAGCGAATTGGCCAGGCCGACCAGGGCTGCGGGACGCGACGGCTCCCTCGCCAGCACGGCGCGATAGGCCTCCTGAGCGTCCCTACGACGCCCGAGCGCCTCCATGGCGTCGCCAAAAGCCAGGACGTAGACGACCTGGCCCCCGTCCAGACTGCGGGCCTTGGCCAGCGCGTCCGCGGCCCCGCTCGCATCGCCCGCCTTCATCCGCACAAAGCCAGCCAATCCGAACATTCGCGCGTCCGGAAAGTTGCGCTGGATAAAGGGCGCGAGAATGCGGGTCGCTTCGTCCAGTCGACCGGCTTGAAAGGCGCTGGCGGCGGCGGCATAGGCGGTGTCGACCGCGTTGGGGGGCGAGGTGCTCATGACCTCTCCATTGCCCGCTCAGGCGTCATTTCGCAATGACCCCCGCAATGCCCGCCAATTTGCGTGACCGACCCGACTTGGCCGCCCACGCGTTCATCTATTGTTGAGCCTGATCGCTCAAAAGTATCACCGCACCAGTTTGGGACCCGTGGCGTGAGCGACGACTTCGACATCAATGCGCTGAGAGAGCGACTGAAGGCCATGGGTGATCCCGCCCGCGGCGGGACGTCCGGCGCGTCGGTGCATGAACCGGAAATGTCCTCACCGCCAAAGCCCGAACCGCCTGTGTTCGACTGGTCCAGTATCCCCAACGCGGAGATCGCCGTGACAACCCCGCGCGACTGGCCGCCCTTGACCAGCGTCCCCTTGACCTCCAGCAACCGCGCCCGCCCGTTTGGACGGCGCCAGTCCGGTGCGGAGAGCGTCTTTGAACTGTCCCGCGAGATCGCGCAGCAGGACCTGTTTGGCGAGGACCAGACGGACAGCGATCCTCTGGCAAACGCCATGGCCGCCAAAGCGCGCAAGCTTCGCAACGCCGCACGGTTCGCGACCGAGCCGTCGGAAGTCCCCCAGAACATGGCCGCCGACGACGCCGAATTCGCCGATCTGATCACGTCGGAGGATCTGGCTGCGGCTGAGCTGGCGGCGGAGGAACTGCGGCGCACGATCGAATTGACCGGGGGCTCGCCCTTCAGCGGGACGAAGGCCTATGGCGCATCGCGTCCGCTCGTCCGCCCCGCACGCGACCCCCGCACAGAGGCGGCGGAAAAACTGTTGCTGAGCCTGGCCAACACCCTGGCTCTGGAGCGCGACCGGCTGGAGGCCAAACGGTCTGATCTTCAGGCGCCGCTGATCCTGACGCCGCTGAAACGGCGCCGTACAGACCGTCGCGCCGCTGACCGCGCCACACTGGACCTGTTCACCGCCAACGACCGCGTCTGAGGCCGCGGGTCTAAAGCACCCCGCCGCCATGCTGGAAGCTTTCGACCAGACTGCCCGCCACCAGCCGCCAGCCGTCCACCAGGACGAAAAAGATCAGCTTGAACGGCAGGGATACGGTCACAGGCGGCAGCATCATCATGCCCATGGACAACAGGACGCTGGCCACCACCAGATCAATCACCAGAAAGGGAATGAACAGCAGAAACCCGATCTGGAAGGCGCGCTTCAGCTCCGAAATCATGAAGGCCGGGATCACCACCTGGAGCGGCGTGGCCATGGCGTTGGCTGGACGGGCGATCTTGGACAGCTTGATGAACATGCCCAGATCGTCGCGGTCGACCTGCTTGAGCATGAAAACCTTGACGGGGGCCGAAGCCGCGTTGAAGGCCTGGGGCAATTCCATCTTGTGGTCCAGCAGCGGCTTGATGCCCTGCGCATAGCTGGCGTTGTAGGTCGGCGTCATGACGATGGCGCTGAGGAACATGGCCAGGCTGATCAGAACCGCATTGGGCGGGCTCTGCTGGGTGCCGAGCGCGGTGCGAAGCAGGGACAGCACCACCACGATCCGCACAAAGCTGGTCGTCATGATCACAATGGACGGCGCCAGCGACAGGACGGTCATCAGGGCGACAAGCTGAATGACCCGGTCCGTCAGTCCCGCGCCGGACCCCAGATTGACATTGAGCGACTGGGCCAGGGCGAAACTGGGCCACAGCACGCCGCAGGCCGTCACCAGAAGCGACATGCCCGCCGCCTTGCGCCAATCGGCGGGTGTCAGAGATCTGACGGCGGCAAAAAGGTCCTTGATCAACACAGTTCAGATCTCCGGCCGGATGGCGGTCGCCGGCGGCGTCGCCGTGGTCATTTCGCAGCCCTCGCCCAGAAGGATCAGACGCTCCGCCCCATCCAGGCGCACCAGCACCAGCCGTCGGGTGGCGTCCAGACTGAGCGTCTCCACCACGCTCATCCGCCGATCGGACGCCAGGGTCAGCTGAAGAACGCCCTTGGGCCCCCAGCGACGCACGGCGTAAACGCCCAGGGCGAACAGCCCCAGCGTCAGGGCCAGCGCAAAAATGGCGCGCAAAGTGTCTTCGATCATCAGTTCCGTTTCCCGACGAAAGGGCGAAAGCTTGCGGTCAGGCCCCTGGATGACGACGAATCGCCCTCAGACGCCCTGACATATTAACTTGAGGGCCCCGGAACTAACGTCCCGTTAACCATGCGCTGGGAAAAGTCTACCTAGCCGGAGTCCTGTTCGCCGGATGAGGTCGCCGACCATGCCCCTGGAAGACATCGTCACCCTTCAGGTCCTGAAGTCCAAGATGGACTACACCAACGCCCCGTCAGAAGGTGATCGCCCAGAATGTCGCCAATGCGGACACGCCCAACTATGCGCCCTCCGACCTCAAGGCCTTTTCGTTCGAAGTGGCCATGAAAAAGACGGCTGACGGCGCCATGGTCCTTGGCGGGACGGGCCCCAGACCCGTGACCATGGTCGTGACCAATCCCGCCCACATGGCCCCGCCCAGGGGCGCCGCCGGGGAGTTCACGGCCAATGTCCAGGCGGATTCCGAAGCCCGCCTCGATGGAAACCAGGTGGTGCTCGAAGACCAGATGGCCCGCATGACCGAAAATCGCCTCGATCAGGAAGCGGCTATCGCCTTTTACCAGCAGTCCATCACCCTGCTTCGCGCCGCGGCAAAGGCGCCAGGCAAGTGAGCCGCTGAGCCCTGCAAGGACCATGACCCATGGCTGACGCCATTCCCCCGAACTCCTCGCAGACCCTCGCCATTGCGGCGTCCGCCCTGCACGCTCAGCAGACCCGCATGCGCATCATTGCGGAAAACATCGCCAATGCCGATTCGACGAGCCAGACATCCGGCGGCGATCCATACCGGCGTCAAATCCCTGTCTTCACCCCCACCCAGGTCACCAAGGGCGCGACCGGCGTGAAGATGAACGGAGTTGCGCCCGACACCTCGGCGTTTCATCAGGAATACAATCCCAACCATCCTGCCGCCGACGCCAAGGGCTATGTGAAGATGCCCAATGTCGATCCGCTCGTCGAAGCGTTGGATATGAAAGAAGCGCAGCGGGCCTATGACGCCAATCTCAACGTGATCGAGACGCAGCGCTCCATGGCGTCGCGCACCCTCGACATCATCCGCAAATAGATCGAAAGGGCTGAGCCATGGTCAACGCGCTTGCGGCCTCAAAGGCCTATGCACAGGTTCAGAGCGGATTTGCTTCTGCGCCCAAGGGGCTGGCCGAGTCCGCACAGGGGCCGGACTTCGCCTCGCTGGTCAATGGCGCAATGAACGACGTGGTCTCCACCGGACGGCGCGCCGAAAGCCAGATGATCGCCCACGCCAACGGCCGCGCCGAACTGATGGACGTGGTGACAGCCCTGTCTTCGGCCCAGAACAGCCTGGAAACCGCCATGGCCGTGCGAGACCAGGTGATCGCCGCCTATCAGGAAATCATGCGGATGCCGATCTAGGCCCGAAGCGGTCGAGTCGAGCTTCATGGCGACTGAGCGTCTGTCAGCCTCAGCCGTCGCACAGCGCCCCCGAAGCGCAAACCAGCAATGTCTTTGGGCGTCTGCCCCCCCGCAAACATGGCCGCCATGCGCGTTATCGGGGACGCTCGTTTCAAATGTTTACAGGGGTGACTTGATAAGGCTCATGGGTGCATTCAAGGTGATTTTTCGCCCATGTTCAATTCGCCGAACTTGCCGTAAAATCTGAGCATGGGCGAGTTGATCAACCTGAACAAGGCGCGCAAGACGCGCTACCGGGCGCAGGCCAAGGCCGACGCCGCCGCCAATCGTGTTCGCTTTGGACGCACCGGCGGGCAAAAGGCGGCTGACAGGATGGAGCTCAAATCCCAGTCCCGCAGCCTTGACGAAAAGCAGCTCGACCGGTCGCAGGACGACTAACCCTCAAGCCGTCGGCGACGAGATGAACCTTGTAAAGCGATCCCTGTCCTTGAGCGGACATCAGACGAGTGTGGCGCTGGAGCCGGAGTTCTGGCAGGTGCTGGATGACCTGGCTGAGGCGCAGGGCGAAACCGTGGCGGCGCTGTTCCGGCGTCTGGATGAAACCCGCGGCGTCCGGCCTCTGGCCTCATCGGCGCGGGTGGCCGCGCTCAACTGGCTGAAAGTGCGCTGAACACCGACCCATGAAAAAAGGGGCCGCCGTGGGAGCGCCCCCTCTTGATCGGGAAGTCGAATTGTACGGGTTCAGGCGGCGGAGATGGCCGTTCCCATGTCCTGCGGGTCGCGCAGCACATAGCCGCGGCCCCATACGGTTTCAATATAGTGAGCGCCGATCGTCGCCGTTGCGAGCTTCTTGCGCAGCTTGCAGATGAACACGTCGATGATCTTCAGTTCCGGCTCGTCCATCCCGCCATAGAGATGGTTCAGGAACATTTCCTTGGTCAGAGTCGTGCCCTTGCGCAGGGAAAGCAGCTCCAGCATCTGGTATTCCTTGCCGGTCAGATGCACGCGGCTGCCATTCACCTCAACCGTCTTGGCGTCGAGATTCACCACGATGTCGCCGGTGCGGATAACCGACTGGGCGTGTCCCTTGGAGCGACGAACCACGGCGTGAATGCGGGCGACCAGTTCATCCTTGTGGAAGGGCTTGGTCATATAGTCATCGGCGCCGCCGCCGAAGCTCTTGACCTTGGTGTCGATCTCGGCAGTGCCGGACAGGATCATGATCGGCGTATTGATCTTGGCGACGCGCAACTGGCGAAGCACATCGAGACCAGACATGTCCGGCAGATTGAGGTCGAGCAGGATCAGGTCATAGTCATAGATCTTGCCCAGATCGATGCCTTCTTCCCCCAGATCCGTCGTGTACACATTGAAGCCTTCTGACTTCAACATGAGTTCGATGCTCTGCGCGGTTGCGCTGTCATCCTCGATCAACAAAACCCGCATAAGCCCCTCCCGATAGGCGCTCGCGCCAACTGGCGCACCCACATGAGCGCGGAATCCCAACTCGATCCCCGCAAAGCTAAACGGGGAGTTACTTAAACTTGGTTAACTGACAGGGTGAGACCGAATCGCAAGGCCTACTGGGACCCAACTTCAAACAATGCCCCTAAGGTTTTGATTCCCTGACGATTCATCCAATGCCGATGAACGAATCTTGCGGTGCTTCGGTTGGGGCCGCAAGAGTCCCGAAAACAAAATTTCGCCCCAGACGGAAAGAATTGTTTAAAAAGAGAAAATGTCGCAGGACCGCCCGGAAAGCCCGCTTGTCGACGCCCCTGAAGGCCGATCTCCTCACTATGGAGAGGGCTGCGCGCGCCGGATGCTGACGAAAATCCGGCCGCAAGCGCCAGTATTGACGGCCTAGCCGTCCAGATCTTCAGCCAGGATCGCCATTTCAAACATGTAGGAACCGTCGTCGTCTTCATCCTGGAAGACAACGCCGACGAACTCGTCGCCAATATAGACCTCGGCAGAATCCTTTTGCTTCGGCCGCGCCTTGAGATTCAGAGTCGCAGAGCCGAAGGTGCGCTTCAGATGGGCTTCGATGCGCTTGATGTCTTTGTCGTTCACGAACCCAAGGCTCCTGATATCGTCATAACGCCGCCCATTGCGACGTTAGCCGGACCCTAGTTCGGATCGCGCTGGAACGGAAGCCGGGTTGAGGAATCTCGTCGGTGTGGTCGGCCCGGCTGCTGCGTCAGATGACATAATCATAGGCGCTGTCGATAAGGGTCTGGTCCATATTGGCGGCCGGATCGGGTCCTGCCGGGCAATTGACCAGTCGCGCCGGAACGCCGGCGGCTGTGCACCCTGGCGGAACGGCCTTGAGAACAACCGATCCTGACGCGACCTTGGCGTAGTCGCCAATGCGAATGGCGCCGAGCACCTTGGCGCCCGCCCCTAGAAGCACGCCCTTGCCGATCTTGGGGTGCCTGTCTCCGCCAGACTTGCCCGTGCCGCCCAACGTGACGCCTTGCAGCATGGAGACCCCGTCATCAATGGTCGTGGTTTCTCCGATCACGATGCCGGTTCCATGATCGAGAAATATGCCCCGCCCCATCGGGACAGCCGGATGAATATCGACCTGAAACAGTTCCGAAGCCCGGCTTTGAAGATGGAAGGCCATGGTCTCACGCCCCTGACGCCACAACTCATAGGCGACACGGTGGCTTTGCAGCGCCAGAAAGCCCTTGAAGAACAGGAAGGGCTGCAAATAGCCCCGCGCCGCCGCGTCCCGTTCGAACACGGCCTGGAGATCGGCCTCGACCACCTCCGCCAGACAGGACTGTTCGGCAAAGACGCTCATGGCCAGGTCGCGAATGCACAGGGCGCCGACATCGGCCTCCCCGAGCTTTCTGCCCAACTGGTAGGCCAGCGCCGACAAGAGGTCGTCATGTGACAATATGGCGGCGTTCAATAGGCTGGTCAGCATCGGTTCAGCGCGAGCCGCGCGCTCAGCCTCGATGCGCAGGGATTCAAAAACCACCGTCTCGGACGCGGCGCGAACAAGCTCAAGATGGGACATGAACAGTCTCCCTGCCGGGGCCCCGGCCCCTAACGTCCGGGCGCGTTCCCGTCCGATCCTAGCACAGTTGCGGCCAGATCAGAAGGCAGAGCGCCCGTAGACGCCATATGGTGGACCCGAAGCAGGGCCGCCACGGTCAGGGAATCGAGAATCTCGCCGCTCAGGACGGCGTCCAGAGCCTCGGAAAACGGGACGCGCACGGTGGCGAGCTGTTCAGTCGGGTCCGGATCGGTCTCGACCTGGGTAAAGCCCGTCGCCAGATAGATGATGGCGAGTTCATCGGAGGACGCGTTGGAAAGCTGCATGCGCAGGATCTCGCGCCAGTCCGAGCCGACAAGGCCGGCCTCCTCGCGAAGTTCGCGCCTGGCGCCGTCCAGGGCCGCTTCGTCCGGCGGCACGCCCCCTTCCGGCAATTCCCAGCTATAGGCGCTGAACGGAAACCGCCATTGCCCCACCAGCGTAATGGACCCGTCGGGATGCAGCGGCACGACGCCCACGGCCAGATTTTTGTGTTGATGAACATAATAGGCGCCGGCCACCCCGGTCGGGGCGACAGCGTCGTAGATGTCGACCGCGAAATAGGGATTGTCGTGCACACGCCGGGCGGGGCCGCGCGTCCAGTCGGCGCCGCGGGGGCGCAGCCAGTCCAGCGGCTTGTCCGGCCGATCGGCCATTGTGCGGTTGGTCATTGAAGGCGGGCCTCATCGCAGATTGCGCGCTCCGCCTATAGCCGATATTGCCCAGGGCCAAGCCCCCAATCACCACCTTCGCCCCAAGCCAAGGCGCTCAAGCCATGTTCGACCGCCGCGTTCCAGCCCCGCCCGCCTTCGGCGATCCGATCCACGCTGACGGCTCCCCGGACATGCTGGCGCAACTGGCCTGCCGACGCTCCGCCTCGGCGCTCAGCCTGACGACGCCCGGCCCGAGCCCGGACGAGCTGGCCGACCTCCTGCGTCTGGCCGCGCGGGCGCCGGACCATGGCAAGCTTTTTCCCTGGCGCTTCATTGTGCTGCGCGACACCGCCAAAGCGCGCTTCGCCGCCGGTCTGGACGCCATCGCCGCCGCGCGACCTGACGCGGACAAGGCCCGCGCCGCTTTGGGCAAGCTCACGACCCCGCCCGTCGCCGTCGCCGTCCTGTCGTCGCCCCATGACGGCAAGATTCCGCTGTGGGAGCAGGAATTGTCCGCAGGCGCAGTCTGCATGCTGCTGTTGCTGGCCGCTCAGGCCATGGGATACGGCGCCAACTGGATCACCGACTGGTACAGCTTTGATGCGGATGCATTGCGCCTGCTGGGCGCGCGTGCCGGCGAAAAGGCGGCGGGCTTTGTCTATCTTGGCGCCGTGGCAGAGGCGCCCCTGGAACGCGTTCGGCCCGAAATGGCCGCCCTGGTCAGCGACTGGGCGGGCTGAATATCAGGCTGCGGCCTTGGGCGAGCGTTTGCGGGCGCGCTTGACCGGCGCCTCCATCAGGTGGCGGTGCTGTGCGATGGGCGCTGGCTTGCCGATCAGATAGCCCTGTATCACCTCGCATCGCTCGGCCCGCAGGAAGGCAAGCTGGTCCTGCGTCTCCACGCCTTCGGCCACCACGGGGACGCCCAGCCCCCGGCCTATGCCCAGCACGGCGCGGACGATCACGGTCGACCGCTCAAGCTGGCCAATGCCCTGAACAAAGCTCTTGTCGATCTTGATCTTGTCGAACGGAAAGGCCTGCAAGGTGGACAGGGACGAAAAACCGGTGCCGAAATCGTCCATGGCCACACGCACGCCCATCGCCTTCAGCCGACGAAGCGCGTCCAGAGCCTCCTGATAGTTCCGGATCAGGGCGGTTTCAGTCACTTCAAGTTCGAGCCGACTGGGGCTGAGACCTGTTTCAAACAGCATCTGACGCAGTCTGTCAGCCAGATCATGCTGGCCAAGCTGGATAGGCGACAGGTTCACCGCCACGCTGATCGATTTCGGCCAGGCGGCGGCCTCGATGCAGGCCTGACGCAACACCCACTCGCCAAGCTCAAGGATCAAGCCCTGCTCCTCGGCCAGAACGATAAACGTGTCGGGCGGCACCATGCCATGTTCGGGATGGCGCCACCGCATCAGTGCTTCGAAACCGCACAGTTCACCTGTGTCGCTGCGCACCTGAGGCTGGTAATAGACGCTCAGTTCGCCGTTTCCGATGGCCTGCTTCAGGTCACGCGCCATGTTGCGGCGCTCGCGCACGGCATTGTCCATCTCATATTCAAAGAAGCAGAAACTGTTGCGGCCATTCTTTTTGGCGCGTTGGAGGGCTGTGTCCGCATTGATCAGCAGCGTGTCAGCATCCTGGCCGTTCTCGGGATAGAGACTGATTCCGACGCAGACGCCCGGCTCGACCGTCAGGTCTGCATGTTTCACCGATTCGACGACCTTGTTGACAAGCGTCTGTGTCCAGTCGGCCAGCCCCACCATGGTCTCGTCGCGATCATTGAACAGAACAACGACAAATTCGTCCCCGCCATAGCGTGCGGCAAAGGAAGCGCCCGTCGCCATTCCCGCCAGTCTGCGCGCGGTCACAGCCAGAAGCTGGTCACCCGCCGCCTGTCCGTGCAGATCATTGATCGCCTTGAACTGGGACAGGTTGAGACAGATGACGGCGAAGCGTTCCTTGGTGCGGCGCGATCGCGCGACGCATTCCGCCAGTCGCCCGTGCATGGCGCGTCGATTCGGCAAGCCGGTCAGACTATCGTGTTCCGCCAGATAGCGGATGCGGCTCTCGGCGGCGCGCTGCTCGCGCATGTCGCGCATGGTGATGATGGTGTTGGCGGGACCAAAGCGCGCTTCGACTTCGTCGCGCATGTGGATTTCTACCGGAACCGCCGGCTTCGAGGGGTCAAGCGGCTGCACCCATCCATCGCGGCGCGCGGCGTTTTCCGCGCCCGGCGCCTCGGGCTCCAACCTCAGCATGGTTGCGAACAGGTCCATGCCCACGAGCTCAGAGGCGGTTGAGCCGACCAGGGCGGAGAAAAACGCATTGGCGTCGTTGATCTGCCCGCGTTGCACGACCACGATGCCCTCGCGCGCGGCGTCAGCCAGCCGTCGAAGCCGCATCACCGTAGCTGCCGCCTGCGCGTCATCAATATAGGCCGCACCGAGGCCGCCAGCGATGATCAGGACCGCCAGCATGATCACCACAAAGGTCAGGGCGGCGGCGTCCATCACGACGCCTGGAGGCTGGACCGTCACATCCGGCGTAATGCTCAGGGCGCCGAGCGTCATGAAATGCGAGAAGAACACCGCCGCGGTCAACAGACCCGCCCCGGCCAATTGTCGTCCAAACGCCGTCGCCCGACCCGCCGTCAGCAGCGCGCCATAGCAAAGCCCGGCGACGGCCATCATGGCGCACCAGAGAAGCGCCGGCTCCCAATCCATATGACCCGCCACCCGATAGGCGCAGAAGCTGCCATATTGGACCGCCGCCATCAGCACGGTCAGAACCAGGCTGCCCGCGACCAGTCTCAGCCGATCGCGCCCGCTCCAGCTGATCGTGAGCGCCAGACTGGCTACCGACACAGAGATGAACAGGGAGCCGAGCACGCCCATGGGTTCATAGCCGACGGCCACGCCCGGTCGATAGGCCATGAGGGCGATGAACTGGCTGGCCCAAACCCCGACGCCCGCTTCCAGCCCCGCCAAAAAGATCCAGATCGCGCGCACAATCCCTTGCGAATTGCGCATGCGGGAGCGCAGCCGGAAGACACAGAGGCTCGCGGCAAGGCACAAGGAAACCGCAAGAGCCAGTAGCTCCGCGTCATGACTGCGCATCAGGCTTACAACGAATTTCAACTAGACGACTCCCGCCGCTACAGCAGGGGAGAATGGCATCGGTTGTTTAAAATCCGGTCAATTCGAAAAAATCGCTTGAAATATATGATGTTAACTTCAACTTCCAAAAACATAATTTGAAGTTACGAAGTGATTTCCAAAATCTTAAATTTCAATATAGCCGGTTCTATATTTAACAGTTCTCAATTCAAACGAAGTCTAGATCAAAGCACCCTGCTCACACAGAAGATCAATCAGCCACGACACGGCGGGGTGGGCGCCATGGTCTTTACGCCACAGCGCCACGACATCGACCGGACGCCCGTCATAGGGCGACTCAAACAGAGCCAGGCCGAGCGTATCCTTGAACTTTTCGGCCAATCGCCGAGGCGCCAGAGCCGCCATGTCCGTGCGTGCAGCGATGGTCAGCGCCGCCTGGCTGTCCGGCGCCGCCATGCCGCTGATATGATGACGCCCGGCCCGCTTCATGGCCCCCAGATAGGCGCCGCCATCATCCCAGATGACCATCCGCTCAAGTCCGTTGTCCACCAGGGTCGTGTCCACGGACGACACGCTGTCGGCCGACGATACGATCAGATGCGGAAGGCTTGCCAATACGTCCAGCGTCAAGGGCCGGCTCGCGGCGGGGTGGTCGCGCCGCAACGCCCAGACCAGACGCTCTTCAAACAAGGTCCTGCGCTCAAAGCGCTCCGAAGCCCGTCCAAACACGCCGACCGCCACATCAAGCCGGCCGGTATCCAGAGCCTCGGACAGGCTGCGTTCCTGATGCCGCAAGACCAGCTCCGCATTGGGCGCACGCTGGCGAAACGCATGTACAAGTCCCGGCGCCAGCACCGATGTCAGATAGGGCGCCATGCCAAGGGCAAATCGGCGATCCGATTCCCCCGGCTCAAAATCATTGGGCGCCAGCGCGCGCTGGAGTTGCCCAAGCGCCCTTGCGACGCGTGGCGCCGCCTCCGCTGCCCATGGGGTCGGGCGCATGCCCTCTGCGGTGCGGACGAAAAGCTCATCATCCAGCGACACCCTCAGGCGGCCCAGCGCATGACTCACCGCCGACTGGGTCAGACCCAGCCTTTCCCCCGCCCGCGTGACACTTCGTTCCTCGCTGAGCGCCTCGAAAACACGCAGCAGATTGAGGTCGAGATTTGGAAAATGAATACTTTTCATTTTAACAGTGACCAATTTCCATTTGGATCATAATGACGATCTACTACTTGTGCAATGCGGCGCGACCGACGCGGCTTTTCGAGGGAACGCCCTCGCAGGCTGGCCGTCGATTGTGCGACATGGCATCGACGGTTACACGCGCATCGGTCTGCAAGGCCGACGCCGCAGCGGGAATATGATTATGAGCGTTCAAACTCAGGATGCACGACAGCCATCAGCCGACGGCCTTGGCCAGCGCACCGCCTCGAGCGAGATTCTGCCGCCGCGTTCCCTGGCCCAAAGACTGCGCCTGCCGCTGATGCTGGGCGTTCCCGCCCTGGCCCTCCTGCTTGCCGGGGGCGCCTATCTGTCGGGCGGTCGCTATGAGAGCACGGACGACGCCTATGTCCAGGCCGCCCGCGTGCAGGTTTCCAGCAACATCCCGGGCCGCGTCATCTCTGTCGATGTGCATGAAAACCAGTTGGTGAAGAAGGGCGACGTGCTGTTCCGTCTCGACCCCCAGCCGCTTGACACCGCAGTGGCGCAGTCGGCCGCCCAGTCCGCCGAGGCGCGTCTGCAAGTCGAGGCCCTGCGCGCCGGATATCTTCAGCGCAAGGCCGACACCACCGCCGCCGCTGATCTATTGACCTATCAACAGCGTGAACTCGCCCGTCAGAAAACCCTGCTGCAGGCGGGTGTCTCGTCACAGTCTCAGGTCGACCAGGCGCAAAACGCCGTGGACGCCGCGGCGCAGCGGCTGGCGGGCGCGCGTCAGGGTGAAGCCGCGGCGCTGGCTTCGCTTGGCGGTTCGGCGGACGCGCCGACCACCGCCCATCCCTCGGTCCGCGCCGCAGAAGCAGCGCTCGCCCGCGACCAGCTCTATCGTTCCTATGGGGTCGTCACCGCGCCTCAGGACGGGATCGTGACCAAGGTCGACCAGCTTCAGGTCGGCAGCTATGTGAACGCCGCTCAGCCCCTCTTCGCGCTCGTTTCGCTGCGCATCTGGGTGGACGCCAATCTGAAGGAAGACCAGCTGGCCCATATTCATGCCGGTCAGCCTGCCGAGGTTCGGGTCGATGCCCGCAAGGATGTTGTCTATCACGGCAAGATCGTCAGCCTCTCGCCCGGCACCGGCTCCAGCTTCGCGCTGCTGCCGCCGGAAAACGCGACGGGCAACTGGGTCAAGGTCGTTCAGCGCCTGCCGGTGAGGGTGGAGCTGGACGAGAAGGATCTCGACAGCAATCCGTTGCAAGCGGGCCTTAGCGCCAAGGTGAAGATCGATACTGGCCATACCCGTAGCCTGTTCGGTGACGCCAAGACCACGCCCAGGCCATGAGCAACGCCGCAGCGGTCCCGGGCAAGGGGCGCTCCGACGGGTTCAACCGGTTGATGATCACGGCTTCGATCATGACCGCGACCCTGATGAACGCGCTGGACATGACCATCGCCAATGTGGCCCTGCCCCATATTCAGGGCAGTGTCTCGGCCAGTCAGGACCAGATCACCTGGGTTCTCACCTCCTATATTGTCGCCGCCGCCATCATGACGCCGCTGTCGGGCGCCCTGACGTCCCGGTTTGGGCAAAAGCGCGTTTTTCTCGCCGCTGTTGCGGGCTTCACCGTGGCTTCGGCCCTGTGCGGACTGGCGCAAAATCTGTTGGAGATAGTCGGTTTTCGCCTGCTTCAGGGCGTGTGCGGCGCGCCGCTCATACCCTTGGCCCAGGCGGTGCTGCTGGACATCAACCCTCCGAACAAGCAGGGGCAGGCCATGGCCGTCTGGGGCATGGCCTCAATGGTCGGGCCGATCATGGGGCCGGTGCTGGGCGGCTATCTGACCGACCATTTCAGCTGGCGCTGGGTCTTCTTTATCAACCTGCCCTTCGGCGTCGCCTCCTTCCTCGGCATCATGGCCTTCATCAAGGATGAGCGGCCAAAGGCCAGCCGGAAATTCGACGCCATGGGCTTTGGCTTTCTGGCGGTGGCGGTCGGCGCCCTGCAACTGATGCTGGATCGTGGCCAGGGGCAGGACTGGCTCAACTCTGGCGAGATCTGGATCGAGGCCTTTGTGGCGCTTGTCGCGCTCTATCTTTGCATCATCCAGACCATCACCTCGCCGCAGCCCTTCATCAACCGGGCCCTGCTGGCGGATGTGAACTTCATCACGGCCTCGCTGTTCGGACTTCTGGTGGGCGTGCTGATGTTCTCCACCACGGCGCTGTTGCCGCCGATGATCGAGACGCTCCTGGGCTATCCGGTGACCCAGGCGGGCCTGGTCCTGGCGCCGCGCGGCTTTGGCACGCTGTTTTCCATGTTCGTTGTCGGCCGACTGGTGGGGCGGGTGGATTCGCGCCTGATCATACTGATCGGGCTGCTGATCCTGTCGGTGTCCCTGTACCAGATGACCCATTTCTCGCTGACCATGCCGGCGGGGCCGATCATCCTGTCTGGCGTCTTGCAGGGCATGGGAACAGGTCTGCTGTTCGTGCCCCTGTCGGCCCTGGCCTTCTCGACCCTGCCGACCGCGATGCGCACCGAAGCCGCGGGCATCTTCACCCTGTTGCGAAGCCTTGGCTCCAGTGTCGGCATATCGATCATATCCGCTGTCCAGGTCCAGGCCATGGTCGCCGCCCATGCCGATCTCAACAGCAATATCCGACCCGGCAATCCGATTTTGAGCACCATGGCCCGCCCGATTGACCTCAACAACCTCGCCTCCCTGGCGGCGATCAATGGGGAAATCAGCCGGCAAGCCGCCATGATCGCCTATATCGACGCCTTCAAGATGATCATGATCATCTGCTTCGTCGCCTTGCCCCTGCTGGTGTTCATGCGCCAGCCCAAGCGCAGGCTGGCGGAAGAGACGATCCATGCGGCCGTGGAGTAGATAGACCAATGCACCGCAAGACCCTTCTGACCTCCATCGCCGCCCTGGGCTCAGCCATTCTGGCAGGATGCGCCGTGGGACCCAACCAGAGCGCCCCTGCGCCCCTGACGACGGCGCGAGATTACCGATCGCCAGCCGATCTGGCCAAGCCCGGTCCGTTCACGCTGGGCGAGAGCGTGGCGCGGGACTGGTGGTCCCTGTTTCCGTCGCCTGAACTTGACAGGGTGATCCGGCAAGCTCTGGCTGGCAATCCCGGTCTGGCCGCCGCCAATGCCAGCCTGGGCGCGGCCCGGGCGGAACTGGCCGTGGCCAGGGGCGCACAATCGCCGGACCTCAACGCCAGCGCTGGTCCCTCGGTCAACCGCCTCAACCTCGCCTCGTTCGGCTTTTCCGGCGGGCCCTTTCCGAACAATCCCCAGTTTGATCTCTATTCGGTCGGCGCGACCGCCGCCTATCCTCTGGATGTTTTCGGAGGACTGAAACGCGGCGTGGAGAGCGCGGCGGCCAATACAGAAGCGCAGCACCACCAGCTTGACGCCGCCTGGCTGACCCTGACGGGACAGGTGGCGACGCAGGCGGCCGCCATCGCGGCCCTGCGCGCCGAACTCGCCACCGTCGAGCAGATCATCGCCGACGACCGGCAAAATCTCGAACTGGTGCGCAAGGCCGAAGCCGCAGGCGGCGAACCGCGCAGTGCGGGCGTGTCGGCGTCGTCGCAACTGGCCGCTGATGAAACCCTCGCCCCGCCGATTCGCCGACAGCTCGACATGGCGCGCCACGCTCTGGCCGTGCTGGTGGGCAAGGCCCCGTCGGACTGGTCTGCACCTGATTTCGAGCTTTCGAGCTTTCCCCTGCCGCAGCATCTGCCCGTCGCCATGCCGTCGGAACTGGTGCATCAGCGTCCGGATATTCTGGCGGCGGAGGCGCGCTATCGCGCCGCCACAAGCGATGTGGGCGTGGCCACGGCGCGGCTCTATCCCAGCCTGACCCTGTCGGCCCAGATCACGCAAGGCGCGTTGAAGCCGGAAAATGTGTTCAACTACAAGTCCACCGCCTACGCCCTTGCCGGCGGGGCCGGGGCCTCGCTGTTCGATGGCGGCCGCCTGAAGGCGGGCGTGCGCGCGGCAAGATCACGGCGGGAACAGGCTCTGGACCTCTATCAACAGACCGTGCTCGGCGCCTTCGGTCAGGTGGCCGACCTGATGCAGGCCATCGTACATGATCAGGAAATGCTGGCCGCACAGTCGCGCGCGCAAACCCATGCCCAGGAATCGGTTCGTCTGGCCCGACTGGCCTATGGGGCGGGCGCCACCGGCCTGTTTCCGGTTCTGGACGCCTCGCGTCAATTGAACACGTCGCGTCTGGGACTGGTCCGGGCGGAGGCGCAGCTGCGCTTCGATGCAATTGGTCTGTTCGTCGCAACCGGGCGCGGTTCGGCCAAGGGGGCGTGATCCGCCGATGCGGCGCATCGTCATTTCGCCTTCTTGTGTGACATCGACGCGCAAATCCGCTAACTCGGCGCCATGAGCGCACCGACCAAGACCACCGCCGAACTCGCCGCCGAATACGGCCTGAAAGCTGACGAATACGCCGTCATCCTCGACCGTCTGGGACGTGAACCCAATCCGGTTGAACTGGGCGTGTTCAGCGTGATGTGGAGCGAGCACTGCTCGTACAAATCGTCGCGCCTGCATCTGCGCAAGTTCCCGGTCACGGGGCCGCGCGTCATCTGCGGCCCGGGCGAGAATGCGGGCGTGGTGGACATTGGCGATGGTCAGGCCTGCATCTTCAAGATGGAGAGCCACAACCACCCCTCCTATATCGAGCCCTATCA
>CAIOJR010000275.1 GCA_903858685.1 uncultured Caulobacterales bacterium
AGAGCGGCGCATCGCAAAGATTTTCCCTGTTCTCCTTGCAGTAAGGGCAAACTCCGCACGTGTGTCCAAGCCATGGCACGCCGACTCGCTGGCCCAGGCCGAGGCCTGCGACGCCTCGCCCAATCGCATCGATCCGGCCAACGATCTCGTGCCCCGGGATGATCGGCGATTTCGGGTCGGGCAACTCGCCATCCAGAACGTGCAGATCTGTACGGCAGACACCGCAGGCGAGGACCTTGACGCGCACCTGACCTTCGCCTGGCTGGCGGTCCGGCAGCTCGGTCCATACCAGCGGAGTCCCAGGCCTGCTCAGCACCATCGCCTTCATACGCTTGTCTTTTCGGGTTCGGGGCTGACGGATGGCGGCGACATCGTCCGTGCCTTCAGGCCTTGGAGCACGTGAGGCAGAGCGTCTGGCAAGTCGGCGGCGATGAGGCCGAGGCCAAATTCCGTGGCCGCAGCGCCATGTAGCCACACCCCAGCCGCAGCGGCCTCGAACGGGGCCATCCCCTGCGCGAGCAAGGCGGCGATGAAGCCGGTCAAGACATCTCCGCTCCCGCCCGTCGCCAGCTGCGCCGGGGCGTTGGCGTTGATGATCGCGCGTCCGTCCGGCGCAGCGATAACGGTATCAGGGCCCTTGAACACCACGACGGCGCCGCATTGGGCGGCGGCGGCGCCCGCCCGCTCCAGCTTGTCGCCTTCAAATGAAAAGATCCGCATGAACTCACCGGCGTGCGGGGTCATCACGCAGGGTCCGTCGATGGCGCCAAAGAGATCCTCCGGCGCTTCGGCGAATGACGTCAGCGCGTCGGCGTCGAGGACGGTCGCCCGCTTGGTTGCCAGGGCGGCGGCGACATACCGACGGGTTGACCCACCCACCCCTGCGCCCGGACCGATCGCAATGGCGTTACGCCGCGGATCCGCGAGCAAGGCCTCCCAGCCCGAAGCGCCCTTAAAGCTGCGCACGATCGCGTTCATCAAGGAGGTCGCGTAGACGCTCCACACCGCTTCCGGCGCCGCCAGCGTCACCATGCCTGCCCCGGACCGCGAGGCGGCGAGCGCGGTCATACGGCTGGCCCCGGTTATCGCCTCCCCACCCAGGATCAGAACCTCGCCGCGTTTGTACTTATGGCTGTCCGAGGCGGGCCAAGGGTAGCCCTCCAGCCAGAGGCCAGGTCCGTTCTCCCAAGTGGTCGGTGCGATGTCGTCCAGCACGGATGCCGGCGTGCCGATGTCGGCCACCACGACGTCGCCGCACAGCCCGCGTCCGGGATAAAGAAGGTGCCCGGGCTTCTTGCGAAAGAAGGTCACGGTCAGATCCGCGGACGCCGCCGCGCCGAGCACGGCTCCTGAGGCGCCGTCCAGCCCACTCGGCACATCCACGGCGCAGATCGGAATTCCCTTTGAGACCATGGATCGCACCAACAGGGCGGCCTCGCCATCCAGGGGGCGGGAGAGCCCGGCTCCAAAAATAGCGTCCACGACCACGCCTGCGCCGTCGAGGCTGCCCGGCGTAAAGGGCGCGATGGGCCCATCCCAACGACCGGCGGCTTGTGCGGCGTCTCCGGTCAGCTTTTCGCGCGCGCCGAGGAGCGCGACTTTCACAGGCCAGCCCGCCGCCTGGAGGTGCCTTGCGACGACAAATCCGTCCCCGCCGTTATTACCCGGACCACACAGAACGGTGACGGGCCGCATGAGCCAGCGCGCGCCGATGGCGACCGCTACGGCGCCGCCCGCCGCTTCCATCATCGCGCAGCCGGTGACGCCGGCAGCCTCCGCCGCGCGGTCCGCAGCGCCCATCTGGGCTGGCGTCAAGAGGGCGAGATCGCCGTGTTGCATCATCATCTGAGTCAGCCTGTCCCTGCGTGGGGAAAGGTCATGTTCGTCGCCATCGCGCCGCTCCGGACAGGATCGGATTCTACCCACCGGTCTGGATCGCCTGTCATTTGCCCCTGAAATCCTTGGTTTCCGGGCCGCTTTCAGCTCATGCGAGGACAGCAGCGACAGGGCGACGCGCAGAAAAGGGGAGCGTGGTCCCATAGCCGAAGCG
>CAIOJR010000276.1 GCA_903858685.1 uncultured Caulobacterales bacterium
CGGCGCTGCCGGTGCGGGCGGCGGGGGCGCAGGCGGCGCTGCCGGTGCGGGCGGCGGCGGCGGGGGCTTGCTGGCGCAGGCCGCCACGGTCGAGGCGAGGACGGCGACGATCGCCACCTTCACCAGAAGGGAATGGGCTTTGGACATGGAGGACCTCCTGTTGGGTTGCAGCGCGGAACAGTGTCCGGTTCCGGGGGGAATTCGCGCAAGGGACGTATAAAATAAATCCACATCCTTGCGTTAGTGACAATAGGTGGCGGCAATTAGGCCGTATCCGATCTATTTCAGCAAGGGTGACCATGCCGGATCTGTGGCTGATCCCGGATAGGCGGTCTGGCGTTCAACGCGGCCGGTGACATCCACCGTCCACAACCGGGGCGGGCTGCCGGAGGTTTCTCGGCTGAACATCAGCACCCGCCCATTGGGCGCCCAGGTCGGGCCCTCGTCCAGATAGGACGAGGTGAGAACGCGCTCGCCTGACCCGTCGGGCTTCATCACGCCGATATGAAACTGTCCGCCTTCCTGTTTGGTGAAGGCGATAAGGTCGCCCTTCGGGCTCCAGACCGGGGTCGTGTAGCGACCCGATCCGAAACTAATGCGCTTCTGCCCCGACCCGTCGGCGTTCATGACATAGAGTTGCGGCGCGCCCCCCCGGTCGGAATTGAACACGATCTTCGTCCCGTCCGGCGAAAAGGAGGGCGACGTGTCGATGGCGGGATCGGTCGTCAGGCGGCTCTGAACGCCGGAGCGCAGGTCCTTGACATAGACGTCGGTATTGCCGTTTCGCTCGATGGAAAAGGCCACCTTGGAGCCGTCGGGTGAAAAGCGAGGAGAGAACACCATGCCGGGCGCCTGTCCCAGGACCTCCTGGCGAGCGCTCTCAATATTGAACAGATAGATGCGTGCGCTGTCCGGCCGCAGGGCCGTATAGGTGATCTCCTGCGTATTTGTGGAAAAGCGCGGTGTCATCACCAGATAGGAGCCATCGGTCAGATAGCTGGGATTGGCCCCGTCCTGATCCATGATGGCGAGCCGGGTCACCTTCTTGCCGCGCGCCCCGCTTTCCGCCACGAAGACGATGCGGGTGTCGAAATAGCCGTCCTCGCCGGTCAGTTGCTTGTAGACGGCGTCGGAAATCTTGTGGGCGATACGGCGCCAGTTTTCCGGCGTGGCGGTGAATTGCAGACCCATGAGCTGCTGTTCGTTGAACACGCTCCACAGGCGGAAATCCACGCGCAGCCGCCCATCGGCGTCCTGCATTACCTGTCCGTTGACGAGATACTGGGCGTTGACGGACTTCCAGTCGCCAAAACGGGGCTGAACATTGATGTCGAGGTTGCGCTCGACCATGGCGCCCTGATCCAGTGGCCGGAAATAGCCCGAGCCGTTCAGATTGCCCGCGATCACGCGCGCAATATCGGCGCCCAGTTCCTGACCGCGCGCATCGGCGGCGGTGAAGGCGGGAACGGCGATCGGGGCTGGCTGGATATTTCCCTGATTGATGTCCACGTCGACTGCTGCGCGCACAGGCGCCGGCATGACCGCAAAGAGCCCCGCAGCCAACAGGGCGAGCGCGCAGGCGATCAGGGTGGTTGAGCGGGAGGAGTGGGTCATCGGCGGCAAGCATCCTTGGCGATGAAGTTGAAATTCACATCACGCCATGCGGCGTATTGTTCGCGAGGCAGTCCGTCATAGGGTTCGGCCTGCTTGACCGCCGTCAGCGCGCGGACAGCCGCGGCATGGGTGATGGAGTCTTCCTGACCAGTCATGTCGCGCACCGATAGCACGCGACCTTCCAGAGACAGCTTGATATTGACCCGAACCACAACATTGGCCGTATCCTCGACGCCGCAATTGGGATTCCACAGCCTGATCAGCTTGGCCGCCAGATAGGACCGGGCGTCGGCGGACAGACCTGTCCCCGCCCCCACAGGCTTGCGCGCCACGTCGGAGGTCTCCACCCGGGCCGGGCCTTTGGTCTGTGTATTGACACGCCCGCCGCTTGGCGCGCTGTCAGCCAGACTGGTCAGATCGAGCGACCTGGCCGGCGCCTGACTGGGCTTGGACAACTGGTCCAGGTCGAGTTTGGGCGGGGGTTGCGCCTTTCTTTTGGACAGGGCGTCGAGATTGAGCGCGGGCTGCGGCTGAGGTTGCGGCGCTGGTTTGGATGGCGGCGCGGCTTGCGGCTTGGGGGGCGCGGGCGTCGGCGGCGCGGGCGGTTTAGGCGCGTTGACCGGCGGACTGGGTGTTTCAGATTGGGCTGTTTCGGCTTTTGGGGCCTGCATCGCCGCGCGGGCATTGGCCAGATCCGACGCCTTGACCAGAGAAATGGGCGTCACCTGGACACTTCTGGGCGGCGTGGCCGTCATGAACCCGATCCAGCCAGCGGCCGCGAGCAGGACATGCAGCACTGCAGACCCGCCAAGGGCGGCGAGGCGACTTTCATGCCGACGTTCGGTGACAGGGGTGATCAGGTGGGCGACCAAACTCAAGGGGCCTTTGGCGATCAGTGCGCCGGTTGGGGCGGCGTCAGGGCCGCCGCTTTCGACGCGGGGGCGTCGTCGCCGGTGTCTGTGACGAGGTTGATGCTGGTGAAGCCGGACACTGACAGCTTGGCCATGACCTGAGCCACGACGGCATAGACGGCGGAGCCGTCGGCCCGGACATAGACCGGCTTTTTCTGGCCCTCGCCCGACATGGCGCTCAGGCGCGGCGCCACCTCGTCCAGGGTTGCGGCGGCGTCCTGCACATAGATGGAGCCGTCCCGACGAATGGTCACGGTCAGTGGCTGGTCCTGCTCATTCATGGCCGCCGCATCGGTCTTGGGCAGGTCCACCGGCACGCCCACCGTCAGGAGGGGCGCCGACACCATGAAGATGATCAGGAGCACCAGCATCACATCGACCATCGGCGTGACATTGATCTCGGACAGCGCGCCCTTTTGCGAGCCCCGACCCCGGCGGCGACCGCGTCCTGCGCCTGTGCTTCCACCCATGGCCATGGTCAGCCGCCCACGCGGTCGGCCAGACGGCGCGCCACCGCGGCGGCCAGATCGTCTGCGAACGCCTCAAGCCGACCGGTGAATCGCTCGGCGTCGGCGTTGAACTTGTTATAGGCGATATAGGCCGGGATGGCGGCGGCCAGACCAATGGCGGTGGCGAACAGGGCCTCGGCGATGGAGGGGGCTACGACCGTCAGGTTGGTGTTCTTCATCACAGCGATATTGCGAAAGGCGTTCATGATCCCCCAGACCGTGCCGAACAGGCCGATAAAGGGCGAAGACGTGGCCACAATCGCCAGAGAGCCCAGACCGGACTGAGCCCGGCGCCCTGCGGCGTTGATCAGGCTGTCCAGTTGCCGGTCGAGCGCGGTCAGGATCAGTCCGCCGCCGGACTCGCTCACCGGCCCGCGGCCGCGCCAGTCCTTAAGGGCAGCCTGCAGCATCTGCTGCAGCGGATGTTGGGGGGTCTCGCCCGCCTCCCGCGCCAGATCTTCGAGCGAACGTCCGCTGGCCACCTGATCTTCAAACCGGTCCGCCTCGCGGTTCAGGGCGCCCAGCCGCATGATCCGGTCGATGATCACGGTCCACGACCAGAGCGACGCTCCGGCGAGGCCGAGCATGACGCCCTTCACCACCAGGTCAGCGCGCAGGAAGGTGGCGATGACGCCAAAGCTGTCGGGCGTTACGGCCAGGCTATCGATCATGAAGGACTCCGCTGTCAGACGGTGGGGTTAAAGGACGGGCAGGTGACAAAACTAAGGCTGTGCCGCCAAAACAAGGGCAGAATAGCGTCATGGCGTCGGCTCCAGCCAGGGCTTGACCCTTTCCACCAGAACCGGCGGCGGGCGGCGGGGCCGACCGGCCAGATCGATGCAGGCCGCGTGGACGACGGCTTGCGCCAAAAGGTCCTCCCCGCGAAAGATATTCTGGCGCACCGTCAGCTTGGCGCCGCGAAAGCTGTCATAGGTGGTGCGGACCAGAAGCGCATCATCGATCCGGGCCGGACGACGATAGTCCAGCTCGATCCGCGTCACCACAAAGGCCGCCGGATCTGGGCGGTCGAGCAGCAGACTGTGGTCGGCGCCGATCAGACGCAGGAAGTCCGACCGTCCGCGCTCGAAATAGCGCACATAGTTGGCGTGATAGACGAGCCCCGTAAAGTCTGTGTCCTCGTAATAGACACGCACCGGCAGGCAGTGTTCCCGGCCTTCGAACCAGCCAGCGCTGGGCGCCTTTGGATCCTGTTGCATCTCGCTCACGCCTCGTCTCCATCAAACAGCGCGGTCTGGAGTGGCGGCGCCTGCGGCTGGGGCGGCGGGGTCAGGCCCAGATGACGATAGGCGAGCGCGCCCGCGATACGTCCGCGCGGCGTGCGCTGGATGAAGCCCTGCTGCAACAGATAGGGCTCGATCACATCCTCGACGGCGTCGCGCGCCTCGGCCAGAGCCGCCGCCAGGGTTTCAGCGCCCACAGGGCCGCCGCCATAGGTCTCGATCAGGGCGCGCAGATAGCGGCGGTCATGAGCGTCAAGACCCAGTTCGTCCACCTCCAGCCGCGCTAGCGCGCGAGCCGCCACCGTGCGGTCGATGCGTTCGGCCTGATCGGCGGAGGCGAAGTCGCGCACCCGGCGCAGGAGGCGGCCGGCCACGCGCGGCGTGCCGCGGGCGCGGTGTGCGATCTCGCGCGCGCCTTCCGCCGTCAGCGGCGCTCCCATCTTGCGGGCGGCGTGACTCAGCACCAGACACAACTCGTCGGGCGAATAGAACTCCAGCCGTAGCGGTATGCCGAACCGGTCCCGCAATGGCGTGGCCAGAAGTCCTGCGCGCGTGGTGGCGGCGACCAGGGTGAAGGGCGCCAGATCAATGCGCACAGACCGGGCGGACGGTCCTTCCCCGATGATCAGGTCCAGCACATGATCTTCCATGGCGGGATAGAGGATTTCCTCAACGGCAGGCGGCAGGCGGTGGATTTCGTCAATGAACAGGACGTCATTGGCTTCAAGATTGGTCAGGATGGCGGCCAGATCGCCAGCCTTGGCAAGGATCGGTCCGGCTGTCGCGCGAAAGTTCACGCCCAGTTCACGCGCCACGATCTGGGCCAGAGTGGTCTTGCCAAGTCCGGGCGGCCCGAACAGGAGAACGTGATCCAGGGCCTCGCCCCGACCACGGGCGGCCTCGATAAAGACCTTCAGATTGGCCTTGAGCGTGGCCTGACCGACGAACTCAGCCAGGGTCTGGGGACGGAGCGCCTTGTCAGCGGTTTCAAAGGCGGCCTTCTCGCCCGAGACCAGACGCGTCATCGACCGACCTCCTGCAAGGCGGCCTTGATCAGGACGTTCAGTCCGGCGTCAGGTTCAAGCCGCGCCTGGGCCGCCTCGACCGATCTGCGGGCTATGGCTTCGCCGATGCCCAGCCCCATCAGGGCGGCGACGGCTTCGCCCGTCTGGTTGACGGCCAGGGCGGCCGGGGAAGCGGGCGCGGCGACCGAGGCGGCGAGGCCGGGGGCGCCGGCGATCGGTTTGCCCTTCAGCTCCGTCACGATCCGCTGGGCGAGTTTCGGTCCCACCCCATTGGCGCGTGAAATGGCGGCCTTGTCATCGCGCGCCACGACCGCCGCCAGCTCACCTGGGGAAAGGATGTCCAGCACGGCCAGAGCCGCCTTCGGCCCGACGCCCTGAATGGATTGCAGCATGACAAAGGCGGCGCGGTCATCCTTGCTCATGAAGCCGAACAGGCGGGTGCCGTCCTCGCGCGTCTGGCTTTCAATATGCAGAAGGACCGGCTCCCCCAGAGCCGGAAGGCGCGACAGGGTGCGCACGCCACAGCGGACAATATAACCCACCCCGCCCACATCGATCAGGGCGTCTTCAGGTTCGATCTCTGCGACAGCGCCGCGCAGACGTCCGATCATGCAGCCCCCCTGATCCGGGCCATGCGCAGATGGGCGTGGGCGATGGCCACCGCCAGGGCGTCCGCAGCGTCCTCGCCCGGATCGCCGCAAGTCGGCAGAAGTCGGCGCACCATGAAACCGATCTGAGACTTGTCGGCGGCGCCGGCGCCCACCACGGCCTTCTTCACCGCCTTGGTGGCGTATTCGGCGACCGTCAGCCCCGCCTTGGCCGGCGCGATCAGGCTGGCGGCGCGGGCATGCCCCAGCTTGAGCGTGGAGGAAGGGTTCATATTGACGAAGATTTCCTCCACCGCCGCCTCGTGTGGCGCGTGCTCTGCAATGACGGCGGTGACGCCCTCAAACAGACACAGCAGCCGGTCAGCGAAGTCGGCGCCGGCGGACGGCTTGATCACCCCATGCGCCACGTGGCTGAGACGCGAGCCCTCGCAGGCCACCACGCCCCATCCGGTGCGAAGAAGACCCGGGTCCAGACCCAGAATGCGAAGGCGATTCGTGTTCATCATGTGTTCCGCCAGTCTCGCGCGCATCCGGCCTCAGGGGAAGCGGGCTTTCGGTTAAGGCAGGGTTAAAATTATCCTTCACGAGGTGGTGGCGGGGCGGCTTCCAGACCGCTAGATCAGACAGGCAACAGGAGCGCTGCCGTATGACCGAGCTGATCAATCTCATCGCCGCCCATGACGGCTTCGCCTTCACCGCGCTGCACGCAGAGGCGCAAGGCGCGCGACGCGGCGGCGTAATCGTCATTCAGGAGATTTTCGGTCTCGACAAATATGTGCACGAGGATGCGGCCCGCTGGTCGGCCTTGGGATTCGAGGTGCTGGCGCCCTCGATGTTCGACCGCCAGGACAAGGGCTTTACCGCTGAGCACAGCCCGGAAGGCGTGCAAAAGGGCATTGGCTACGCCATGGCGAACGGCCAGGACAACGCCATGGGCGACATCGCGGCCTGCGTGGCCCACCTGGCGCCGCGCGGACCGGTCTTCATCGTCGGCTATTGCTATGGCGGGACCATGTCCTGGCTGGCGGCCAGCCGCGTGTCGGGCCTTTCGGCGGCGTCTTGCTATTATGGCGGACAGATCGCCGCCATGGCCGAGCTCGAACTGTCCTGTCCCGTCATGGTCCACCTGGGCCGCACGGATGCGCACATTCCCGCAGACGAGGTGAAGGCGAAGATCGCGGCCGCCCATCCGGAGGTGTCGGTCTTCATCTATGAAGGTTCCGGTCACGGTTTCAACAATGACGGGGTTGCCGCGCAGGACCCGACAGATGCGCTCAACGCCCGTCAGCGCACCCTGGCGCTGTTTGCGGCCAACGGGGCGGCCTGATGGAAGACGTGGTCCGGCTGGCCAGCCATACGGACGGCTTCGTCTTTGACGCCTTTCACGTGACCCAGCCGCAAGCGCGGCGCGGAGGTCTGGTGCTGATCCAGGAGATATTCGGCGTGACCGAACATATCCGGGATCTGGCCCGCACCTTCGCCGCCGATGGTTATGAGGTGATCGCCCCGGCCCTGTTTGACCGCCGTGAGCGCGGGTTCGAAGCGGGCTATGGTCCGGACGGGGTGTCCAAGGGGCGGCGCTATTCCGAAGAAAGCCCCTGGCACGAGGTTGAGGGCGACCTGTCGGCCTGTGTCGAGGCGCTTGCCGCGCCTGTCTTCGTCACCGGCTTCTGCTGGGGCGGCGCGGCGGCGTGGCTGGCGGCCTGTCGCCTTGGCGGGGTTGCGGCGGCCTCGTGCTTCTATGGGCGACGTATTCCCGAACTGCTGGACGAAACGCCGCGCTGTCCTGCCATCCTGCATTTTGGCCGAAACGACCCGACCATCCCGCCGCACACGGTGGAAATGATCCGCGCGCGTCACCCCGACCTGCCCGTGCATGTCTATGAGGCCGGCCACGGCTTTGTGTCCGACCGCCGACCGGACTATGTCGAGGACGCCGCCCGCCTGGCGAGGCTTCGCACGCTCGCCCTGTTTCATCGCAACAGTGGTCTGAAGGGCGAGATGGGCGGCTGAGGCGCGCCATTGGTCGCTCACTCGGCCCTGGTGGGAACCTCGACGTCGCAGATGGAGAAGTCCGCACCCTTGATCAGGCGTTGGCGCTCGACCAGCATCTTGAACTCCACGCCCTGGGTATTGAGCAGCGACACCTTTGGCCGCTCATTGTCCGGCAGGTCGGCCATCACGCTGACCCGCGCCATCTTGTCGGGATGCAGGGGCGGCTCGCCGATCGTGACGGCCTTGACCACATCCTGCCCGGATATGACGCGGCCTATAGCCGTATAGTCGCGGTCCAGACGCCGGGCGGGGTCGCGCATCAGGAACAGTTCGCTATTGGCGCTGTTCGGCGCCGCGTCACGCCCCATTCCCACCACGCCCTGACAGAAGGCGCCCCACGCCGCCACCCGGTGATCGGGCGAGGTCGCCATGCGGCCCTCGTCGACAGAGACATAGGGGGTGGCGCCGACAAAGCCCTCGGATTCGCCCGATGGGCGGGCCACGATGACATGGGGGGTGTCAGTTCCCAGCCGGAAAGTGAATTCCGGCGGCAGATTGGGTTCGTCGCTCTTGCCGCCGTCGCGATTGTCAGGATTTCCAGTCTGGTCGACAAAACCGTCAATGACGCGATGGAACAAGAGCCCGTCATAGACGCCCCGCCGCGCCAGTTTCTTGACCTGGGCCACCGCCTTGGGCGCCAGTTCCGGGCTGAGCGCGATGACAAGGCGCCCCTTCGACGTCTCGATGATCAGCGTGTTTTCCGCATCTAGCGGACGCCAGTCGGTGAAGGGGGGCAGGGCGGCCGGCGGCGGCGAAGGGCCGCCGAGGGCCATGGCTGGGCTTGCGGGCGTCGATGGACTTGACGCGGGCTTGGGCGCGGCCGGCTTTGGACGCGGCCGGAGACGCGGTCTTGGCTTGGGTTTTTCGGTCGGCGGGCCAATCTCGTGCATGCTGATGCCGGTTTGCGAGCCGGATATGGCGGCGTCCTGCGGATCGGCGAAGGATTCGACTCCGCCGGAGCCGCCGGCCTTTGCGCCGCCCGGCGGCGGCTCCGACAAAGCCGCGCCGGACGCAATCAGCGTCAGACTGAGACTGATCCCGGCGATGCGTCGCAGGGAGGGGCGAGGGCGGCGGGCGGGGCTTGAGCGCATGCGGTTTCCGTCGTCTGGCGGCGCCTCGCCTCTGGCCGGGCGCGACTCACAGATTCAGGGCAGACGCTAGGCGCGATAAGGTAAACGGCGAATGAGCGCGACCACATGAAAACGCCCCCGTCCGGGATTGGGACGGGGGCGCGATCAGGTCTGATCCTCAAGATCGGGTCTAGTGCGCGACGTTGCGCCAGATCCGACGATAGGAGAGGTAGGTGATCAGGGTGAAGACGAACAGATAGAGCATCACGGCCAGACCGGTCTGCTTGCGTTCCACCTGATGTTCGTCCGCCGTCCAGGCGAGGAAGGTCGCGACCGCATGGGCCTCGTTCTCCACGGTGGACGGGGTCTTGTCGTCAAACTGAACGCGGCTTGCCGTGATCTGCTTGCCCATGGCGATGAAGCCGCCTTCGGGAATCTGGGTCTTCGCCCCGGTCCAGTAGGAGCCCATGTCGCCAGCCATATAGGGGTTGTAGTACTTGCCGGCCGGCACGGTCAGGCCCTTGGGGGGCTCTTCATAGCCCAGCAGCAGGCTGTAGATATAGGCCGGGCCGCCTTCGCGGGCGCGGGCCATGACCGACAGGTCCGGGGGCAGGGCCCCGCCATTGGCGGCGCGGGCGGCGGCGTCATTGGCGAAAGGCGCCTTGAAGTGGTCCGCAGGCGTCGCCGTCCGCTGGATCGTGTCGCCGGTGTCGGGGTCGATGTCCGGCACCTTGTATTGCTCCGCAATGGCCTTGGCGTAGGGGCTCTGCGCCGGGGCGACCGGGTGCTTCGGATCATAGAAGGGGCCGCCCGGCGCCGCGAGGTCGCGGTAGGAGACCAGATTCATGGAGTGGCAGGCCGAGCAGACTTCTGCATAGACCTTGTAGCCGCGTTGCAGTTCAGCCTGATCGAAGCGGCCGAAAGGCCCCTCGAAGCTGAAATGAACCTCCATGGGCTCCTTCTCGTTGGTCTTGGCGTGAGCCGCGACCGGGAGAAGGGCGAGGGAGCCGACCGCAATGGCGGCGATCAGGCCCGACAGCTTGGTTTGGATGGACTGGCCAAATTGCATGGGGTTCAGCCCTTCTTTTCAGGCGACGCCGCAGCGCCGCTCGGCATTGCCGCGCCACCCTTGGGCAGAACGGGCGTCGAGATGTTTTCCGGCACCGGCAGGGTCTTTTCGAACAGGCCCAGAGCCGGGAGGATCACGAGGAAGTAGGCGAAGTAATAGATCGCCAGGGTCTGAGACAGCATCACGACGGTGAAGCCTGTCGCCTCGCCGGTGACCGCATCGCGACCGACGGGCAGCACCACATCGTCCGGCAACTTGCCGCCGCACCAGCCGAGCCCGATGGTGGCCGCCACGAACAGGAAGAAGAACCAGCGCGCCGTAGGACGGTAACGCATGGACTTCACCTTGGAGGTGTCCAGCCAGGGCAGGGCGAAGAGCATGGCGATGGCGCCAAACATGCCCAGCACGCCGAACAGCTTGTCCGGCACCGCCCGCAGGATCGCGTAGAAGGGCAGGAAGTACCATTCAGGCACGATGTGCGTCGGGGTCGCCAGCGGGTTCGCGGGCACCTGGTTGTCGGCGTGGCCCATGGCTTCCGGGGCGAAGAAGACGAACCAGGAGAAGAGCAGCAGGAAGACCAGGATCGCGAACCCATCCTTCACCGTGTAGTACGGATGGAAGGGGACAGTGTCCTCCTTGGACTTCACTTCCACGCCGACCGGATTGTTGTTGCCCGGTACGTGCAGCGCCCAGATGTGCAGGCCGACAACGCCGGCGATCATGAAGGGCAGGAGGAAGTGCAGGGAGAAGAAGCGGTTCAGCGTGGCGTTATCCACAGCAAAGCCGCCCCACAGCCATGTGGTGATGGCCGTGCCGACGCCCGGTATCACCTTGTCGAAGGCCGAGAACAGATTGGTGATCACCACCGCCCCATAATAGCTCATCTGGCCC
The DNA here is from genome assembly GCA_903858685.1 of uncultured Caulobacterales bacterium. Taxonomy (GTDB): domain Bacteria; phylum Pseudomonadota; class Alphaproteobacteria; order Caulobacterales; family Caulobacteraceae; genus CAIMFV01. The sequence goes on from CAIOJR010000276.1 coordinate 10,994, forward strand.
CAGGGCAGCACATAGCCCATGAAGCCTGTGGCCATCATCAGGAGGTAGATGACGCAGCCCAGCAGCCACAGCACTTCGCGCGGGGCCTTGTAGGAGCCGTAATACATGCCGCGCAGGATGTGCATATAGACAGCCAGGAAGAACATCGAAGCGCCATTGGCGTGGATGTATCGGATCATCCAGCCATGGTTCACGTCGCGCATGATGTGCTCGACGCTGTTGAACGCCATGGCCGAGTTGGCCACATAGTGCATGGCCAGAACAACGCCTGTGACGATCTGGATGACCAGGCAGACGGCCAGGATGCCGCCGAAGGTCCACCAGTAGTTCAGGTTCTTGGGGGTGGGAAAATCGATGGCCGTATCCTTGGCCATGCGAATGATGGGAAGACGCACGTCGAGCCAACGCTCAAAGCCCGTCTTGGGTTCGTATGTCGAATGTCCGCTCATGGGTCGTTCGCGCCTTAGCCGATCTTGACCTTGGTGGGGCCGGTGAATTCGTAGTCGGGGAGTTGCAGGTTCAACGGCGCCGGACCCTTACGGATACGTCCCGATGTGTCGTACACCGAACCATGGCATGGGCAGAACCATCCGCCATAGTCGCCAGTGCCGAAATTGGGCACGCAGCCCAGATGGGTGCAGACGCCGATCACGATCAGCCACTCCTGCTTGCCCGCCTTGGTGCGCGAGGCGTCAGCCGCCGGGTCGCGCATGTCTGCATGGTCGTCTTTAACAGCCGCTGCAATTTCGGCCGGGGTGCGATGACGCACAAAGACCGGCTTGCCGCGCCATTTCACCACCAGCTGCTGGCCAGCGGGCACCTTTGCAATGTCCTGTTCGATGGAGGCGAGCGCCAGGGTGTCTCCTGACGGGTTCATCTGATCGATGAAAGGCCAGGCGGTTGCGACCGCTCCAACCCCAGCCGTCGCCAAGGCGGCTATGTGAATGAAATCCCGACGGGACGGATCATCCCCTTCAGTCTCGTGCGGGTTCGCCTTCGCTGTCTCGGCCACGTCGTCGCCCCTTCGTCGCTGGCGCCGGTCTGCGATAAGACCTCAGGCCCAGCACTGTGATAAACCACCCGGATTGGAATCACGTCCTGAAACAGGCCGCGATCAACCCACGCTCAGCGTGTCATAAGCTCGGCAAGGCCAAGGCCGCAAGAGCGACCATGCGGCTTTGCGCAACGGCATCAACGCTGTCACTGGAGCGATTAGAATGCGGCTCGCCCTTTTTCAACCCGACATTCCGCAAAACGTGGGCGCAGCCATACGACTTAGCGCCTGTTTTCGCGTTCCTTTGGACATTATTGAGCCTTGCGCCTTTCCGGTGTCCGATAAAAGCCTGAAACGCGCGTCTCTGGACTATGGGCCGCTCGCGCAGATTTCGCGTCATGATTCCTGGTCAAGTTTTCTACAGCATGACGCAAGAAATGCCGGAAGGCTGGTGCTTTTCACCACGAGGGGCGCGACACGACTCGATGATTTCGTGTTTCAATCCGGCGACACCTTGCTGTTTGGCCAGGAAAGCGTGGGCGCGCCAGCCCAGGTTCATGCTTGCGCTCAGGCCCGGGTCATCATCCCGATCAGCGCGGGAGCCCGGTCCTTGAACCTGTCCGTCTCCGCAGGCGTCGCGCTGTTCCAGGGACTGCGCGCAACGGGCGGGCTTCCCCAAGACCCGGCTCGACCCTAAACAGGGGCGGTGGACGCCCGTGGGCGCCGCGCCCGAAAGATGGACGAGGCCAAGCTGATGACCGCCAATATCGCCGCCGAGGTTGCGACCGATCCCTTGATCGAACAGCGCAAGGACGCCGCCACTCAGTGGTTCAGCGCTCTGCGCGACCGGATATGCGCCGCGTTCGAGGCTCTGGAGGACGAGGCGCCTCCAGAGCTTTATCCGCAAAAGCCTGCTGGCCGGTTCGTGCGCACCCCCTGGGATCGGGCGGCGGGCGGCGGCGGCGTCATGTCGATGATGCATGGCCGCCTGTTCGAAAAGGTCGGGGTTCACACCTCCACGGTCTTTGGGGCCTTTGCACCGGAATTCGCCAAGACCATCCCGGGCGCGGAAGAGAACCCCAACTTTTTTGCGGCGGGCGTCAGTCTGATCGCCCATATGCGCAACCCCCGTGTTCCAGCGGTGCACATGAACACGCGCTTCATCGTGACCTCGCAGCACTGGTTCGGCGGCGGGGCGGACTTGACGCCGCTCTTGGCCGACCAGCGTGATCCGTCAGCGCCGGACGCCGCCGCCTTCCACGCCGCCATGAAGGCCGCGTGCGACGCCCACCATCCCGACTGGCACGCCAAGTACAAGGCCTGGTGCGACGAGTATTTCTTCTTGCCGCACCGCAATGAGCATCGCGGCGTCGGCGGCATCTTTTACGACCGGCACAATACAGGCGACTGGGTGCGGGACTTCGCCTTCACCCGCAGCGTGGGCGAAGCCTTTCTCGATATCTATCCCCGGCTTGTGCGGGGCCGCATGGGAGAGGCCTGGACCGAGGCCGAGCGCGAAGAGCAGCTGATCCGCCGCGGACGCTATGTGGAGTTCAACCTGCTCTATGATCGCGGGACCCTGTTCGGGCTCAAGACCGGCGGCAATATGGACGCGATCCTGTCGTCCATGCCGCCGGAGGTGAAGTGGCCCTGAGCTATTGACCGGAGGCCAGGGCCTTCATCAGACGGTAGGTGAACTCGACCTCCTCGTCGAACACCTGCACGCCGATGCGCTCGTCCTGCCCATGGGCGCGGCCATCATCCAGATCATCCCAGCTGGCATCGACGCCATAGCTGGGCATGCCGCCGATCCGTGTAAAGGCCGAATCGCTGGCTCCCGCCGACATCAGCGGCAAGAGCACGGCTTGCGGCCACATGGAATTCTTCACCGCCTCGATGGTCCTGAGCAATTTTGGCGCGGGCGGTGATTCGGGGCTGTTGTCGCCGGGATAGGTCGCCGTCAGTCTGATGGACGGATCCGCGAGCACGGCTTCAAGCTGTTGACGGACCCCGTCCAGCGGCTCCCCGGGAATCACGCGGCACTGGATCGTGGCTCTGGCGCGCTGGGGCAGGGCGCTCTCGGCATGGCCTCCGGAAATCTGGGTGGCGGTGCAGGTGGTGCGAAATACGATATTGGTCTCGGTCGCGGCGGACAGCCGTTCAATCGCCGCAGGATCCGGGCTCGGCTTGAGCATTTCGGCCATGTCGGCGGCCACCTGGCCCGTCTCCAGCTTGGACCGGCCCGCGAAATAGAGGCGGGTCGTCTCTGTCAGATGCACCGGGAAGCGGTAGTCCCCGAGGCGGGCCAGCGCGCGCGACAGCCGGAAGATGGGATTGGCGGGGGTTGGGCGAGAGGAATGGCCGCCCTTGTCTGTGACCTCGAGCTCATAGGTCACATAGACCTTTTCGGCCGTCTGGACGCCCAGATAGAGCTTCTTGCCATGCTTCATCCCCGCCTCGCCGCCGTCTGGATTGATGACGAGGGCGGCGTCGATCAGGTCGCGATGGGTCTTGACCAGCCAGTCGACGCCATTGGCGTCGCCGCCCGCCTCTTCATCGGCGGTGAAGGCCACGATGATGTCGCCGTGCGGTTTGAAACCCTCGCGCTTCAGGCGGATCAGGCTTTCCAGCGTGGCGGCGTCCTGCGACTTCATGTCGATGGCGCCGCGCCCGTAATACCAGCCGTCCTTTTCCGTCAGCTTGAAGGGATCGTAGGTCCAGTCCTCGCGCCGCGCATTCACCACGTCCAGATGACAGATATAGAGGATGGGCCGGGCCAGACCCTGGCCATGAAGGCGAACGACGACATTGCCCTTGGTCGGGTGATCGGCAGGCGCCAGAACCGCGATGTCGGCGTCGGCGAAGCCCGCCGCCTTCAGCCGCGCCGCGACCGCATGGGCTGCACCGGTCGAGCCGACCGCATGCTGGGTGTCGATCTCGATCAGCTCCTTCAGCAGCGACCGGCCCAGCGCCTGATCCACCGGCGGCGGAACCAGGCTGGGCGTTGGCGACGCCTGGACCCCAAAGGCAAGCGCAGACAGGGCGGCGGCGCTGGCCACGGCGCAAAGACGGGTCAAGTTCGACATGCAAATCCCTCCAGAAGGCAAGGCCCGAGAATGGCCCGCCTCAGGCGGCCCGTAAACCGCGTCGTCACGCCAATGGGACGCGCGCTGTCGCCATGCGTGGACAAGGAGCATCCGAGAGGCGTAGAAGGCGCCCAACCTTTCAGCTGACCTCAAAGACCAAAGCCTCAACATGGCCGGACATTCCAAGTTCAAGAACATCCAGTTCCGCAAGGGCGCGCAGGACAAGAAGCGCTCCAAGCTGTTCTCCAAGCTGTCGCGCGACATCACCATTGCCGCAAAGAACGGCGTGCCGGATCCGAAAGACAATGCGCGCCTGCGTCTTGCGATCAACAATGCGCGGACAGAGTCCATGCCCAAGGACAATATCGACCGCGCCATCAAGAAGGCGCTGGGCGGCGAGACGGACAATTTCGAAGACATTCGCTATGAGGGCTTCGGTCCCGGCGGTATCGGCCTGATCGTCGAGGTCCTGACGGACAACCGCAATCGCACCGCCGCCAATGTACGGTCCACCTTCTCCAAGAATGGCGGAAACATGGGTGAAAGCGGTTCGGTCGCCTTCATGTTCGACCGCCTTGGGCAGATTGTCTACGCCAAGGCGGCAGGGTCTGACGACGCTGTCATGGAAGCCGCGATTGAGGCGGGCGCCGAGGATGTGGAGAGCGATGAAGAGACCCACACCATCTTCACCGCCTTTGAAGACCTGAACGGCGTGATCGAGGCGCTGGAAGCCCGTCTGGGCGCGGCCAAGTCCACCGGCATCATCTGGCGGCCCCAGAACCTCGTCCCCATTGCGGGCGACGACTGCGGCGTCCTGATGAAGCTGATCAACACGCTGGATGATGATGATGATGTTCAGGCCGTCTGGGCCAATTTTGACATGAGCGAAGACGATCTGGCCAGGTACGCCGGTTGATCGCCTGATCCTGGATGAGCATGGGCGGCGGGTTCCAGAGGGCGCCCGCCGCCTTTTTTGCGCCTTGCCCGCCAAATGAAAACGCCCCGTCTCCGGGCGGGGAGACGGGGCGCTCAGGCGCCTGACGGGCGGGGCGGCGGCCTCTCAGGCGGCTGTGGGGGTCAGCGGGCGCCGCCCAGAGAATTGTTGTGAGCGCCAGCCCTGGCGGCCAGCGTGTCGGCCTGACAGGCGCCACGGACCGCAGCGATGGCCTGGGCGTGCCAATAGGGGCTGATCCGGGCCTGATGGGCGGCGGTCGTGCGGGCTTCGTCAGCCATGAAGAGGGCCAGGTCTTCCCGACCCGCCGACTGGGTTTCGGCATTGCGTTGCAGGCTGACAGAGGCGAGGCCCGCGCCCTCGGCCAGGCCGGCGCACCGGGCGGCGTTGATATAGCCGACATCGGACAGGCGCGCCTCTGCGGCGTTGGCCTGGACAACAGCGGCGCCAGCGGCGGCCAGCAGGGTGAAAGCAAAGAGCATCGGGGCGGCGGCGGAAGAGATTTTCATGACGTGATCCTTTGTCGTTCGGTTTTTGGGGTCCGCCTCTGATCGCGGATTGCGTCGGGGCGGTGAAAGTCAACAACGCTGTATTCGCAAACTTTGATGTAGTATTGAAGTTAAATCGGCGTCATGTTGTTGAATTACTTGAGGTTCATTACTTCTGTGTAATGAAAACGATAGAGTAACAATCGTGTAATGTTCGACGCTTGGCTTGAGGCCGAAAGGCGCCTAGGATCAGGCCATGAGCAACGTCCCCGCCCCCATAGCCACGCCATGCGTCAAGGTCTGTATGGTCGATGGCGAGAGCGGCCTTTGTCTGGGCTGTTATCGCACCCTGCCGGAAATTGCGGGCTGGGCGCGCCTTGACGAGGCCCTCAGGGCCCGACTGATGCTGGACCTGCCCGCGCGGCGAACCCGCATTTCGCCACACAAGCTTGGGCTGGCCTGAGATCCTGCGCGGCGCAACGGGTGCGACAAAATAGTTCCATCCCGGTCAGGTTGATTCACCGGATGCAAAGGACAAGCCCCTAAGCTTTGCCTTGAACAGGGCCGGGAAGGTTTCATGCGCAAGGTTTTAGGGCTGATGGTCGTGGCGATCGCCTCGGCGGTGGTCACGGGCGAGCTGATGCTGAACATGCCCCGGATTGGCCAGGCCGCACTGGCCGTCATGCACCCTTCAGACGGGGCCCAGACGACTGTTTCCCCGCCTGATGCGCCGGTGGTCCCCGCGGGCGGCGCCTATGTCGCCAAGGGCGCAGATGGCCACTTCTGGGCCTGGGCGCAGATTGAGGGCCGTCCTGTGCGGGTCCTGATCGACACGGGCGCGACCGCCGTGGCCCTGACCTCTGACGATGCGCGTCGGATCGGCGTGGACCTGACCAAGCTCATCTATGATCGCCCGGTCAATACGGCGCAGGGCGAAATCATGGCCGCCAGCATCACTCTGGGCGGCGTGGCGGTGGCCGGCGCGCGCGTGGACGGCGTGGACGCGGTGGTGGTGCCCAAGGGTCTGTCCACCTCGCTTCTGGGCATGAGCTATCTCGGTCGGCTGGACAGCTTCCAGGCGTCGCGCAACGCCATGATCCTGCGCCAATAGTCGCGCCCGGTCAGGGCCCCTTGTGCGGGCTGAACGAGATCAGCTCGACCTTGAACACCAGATCAGCATTGGGTGGAATTGGACCAACCCCCTTGGCGCCATAAGCCATATAGGACGGGATCTGGATCAGCCACTCGTCGCCTGGATGCATCAGCTGCACCGCTGCAATCCAGCCCGGAATGAGCTTGCCCAAAGGGAAGGTCGCCGTTCCGGTCTTGTCCTGTGACGAGGAGTCGAACAGGGCGCCATTGGTCAGCCGACCTTCGTAACGCACCACAATATCGTCCGCGCGCGACGGGTGCGCCCCGCCGGCGGGACCGGATTTCAGAATGCGGTAGCGCACCCCCTCGAGGCTGACCACGCCCGCGGCCCCCGGCGTGAGGGACGTGGCGGAGGCGACCGGCGCTGCAGGGGCGGACGCCGACGGGGTTGGCGCGACATCGGTCGAAGCGCAGGCGCTGACGGCCAGGGTCGCCGCGAGCGCCGCCGCTAACGGGACAAGGCGCGATCGATGGTTTGTGGCGCAAGGCGTGTGCTTGATCATGTTCACATCCTATAAAATGTCCAAAGTCGCACGGGCGGCGCGACGGGACCCATGAAGGGCGAAGCTCCGCCCGGCCGTTTTACGCACCGGCGTCGGCGGGGGCCAGTGCGCGAATCGACAGGGCGTGGACCGGGCCGCTCAGTTCTTCCACCAAAACCCGGTTGATTCGGCGCTGACGCTCCACCCGGCCCAGTCCGGAGAAAGCGTCCGAGACGATGGTGAGCGTAAAATGGCTCTCGCCGCCGTCCCGGGCGCCGGAATGGCCCTTGTGATGGTCGGAATCGTCAGAGATTTCCAGGCGGACCGGGTTGAACGCCGCCGCCAGCTTGGCCTCCATGGCTGCTTTCACCCTGCCCATCGACCATTTTCTCCCGCTGTTATCCGCATCAAATTCAAAAGATAGGCATTGGGAACGCATTATCCGCGTCGTCAATTCTTGAATGTGAAACTTTCAACCGCATACTGGCGTTTATGAGTGGTGCTTTCGATTACAAACCCAAATTCGTCGACATCCGCATTCGTCCGCCCAAGGCCGGCGAAGATGAGGAGGCCGCGCGCAAGGCTGATGTGCTTCGCCTGAAGCCCGGAGAAAAGCCGTGCGAATGGCCGGGCTGTCGTGTGGCGGGCGCCGCCAAGGCGCCCAAGTCACGCGACATGCTCAATGAGCATTACTGGTTCTGCGTGTCCCATGCGGGCGAATATAACCGCAACTGGGACTTCTTCTCGGGCATGAACGAGGCCGAGGTGCGCAAGGTCCAGGAAGGCCGCTTCACCGGCGAGCGTCCGACCTGGGAGTTCAAGGCCTCCCGCCTCAGCCGCGAGGCCGCCAGTTTCTCCGCCAAGGCCGGGACGGGGCGGGGATACAAGGACCCGATGGGCCTGTTCGGCGAGGCTCAGGCGCGCGCCGATGCGGATCGGGCGGCGGATGACCGCTATCGCCGCATGGGCAAGCTGGAGCGCAAGGCGCTGGCCGAACTGGATCTGGAGGATACGGCCGATGCGGCCAAGATCCGTGTCCGCTATCTGGAACTGGTCAAGCGACTGCACCCAGACACCAATGGCGGCGATCGCACCACCGAAGCCAAGCTGCAACGGGTTCTGAAGGCCTACAAGACGCTCAAGGGCGCGGGCCTGACCACCTAGGGGCCGGGTCTGTCGCGATCTTGAAGGTTTACGTCGGGGCGCCCCGTTTCCAACACGGCAAATCCGCGCTAATCGGATGGTATGACCAACGCTCTCCCGACTGATCCGTTGCTTGTCGCCGCTCCCGACCGGAAGGTCAGCGTGCGAGACCTGTTTGGCGTCGATTCCGACATGATGGTTCCGGCGTTCTCAACGCCGGACAGCCATGTCCCGGAAGTGGATCCGGCCTATCGCTTTGATCCCCAGACGACGCTCGCCATCTGCGCAGGCTTCGCCTATGACCGCCGCGTCATGGTGCAGGGCTATCACGGCACCGGCAAGTCGACCCATATCGAGCAGGTGGCCGCACGTCTCAACTGGCCTCTGGTGCGGGTCAATCTGGATAGCCATGTCAGCCGCATCGACCTGGTGGGCAAGGACGCCATCGTCCTGAAGGACGGCAAGCAGATCACTGAATTCCGTGAAGGCATGCTGCCCAGGGCGCTGCAACGCCCCATCGCTCTGGTGATCGACGAATATGACGCCGGTCGCCCAGACGTGAACTTCGTGATCCACCGCGTGCAGGAAGTGCAAGGAACGCTGACCCTGCTCGATCAGAACCGCGACA
>CAIOJR010000277.1 GCA_903858685.1 uncultured Caulobacterales bacterium
ACCCCGATTTTGCGGAAAGCCTGACATCATGTGCGGAATTATCGGGATTGTGGGCAAGGTCCAGGTGACGGATCGGCTGGTGGAGAGCCTCAAGCGTCTGGAATATCGGGGCTATGATTCCGCAGGCGTTGCCGCGATCGAGGACGGGGTTCTGGTTCGCAGGCGGGCTCAGGGCAAGATCAAGGCGCTGGAGGCGGTGCTGGTCGCCGAACCCGTGAACGCCAGCGTCGGCATTGGCCATACGCGCTGGGCCACCCACGGCGCGCCGAGCGAGCGCAACGCCCACCCCCAGGCGGCGGGCAAGGTCGCCGTCGTGCATAACGGCATCATCGAAAACTTCGCTGACCTGAAACGCGAACTCATCGCGCAGGGCCGCGCCTTTTCCAGCGACACCGACACTGAGGTTGTCGCCCATCTGATCGACCGCGAACTGCAAACGGGCGCGGCGCCCTTGAGCGCCTTCAAGGCCGCGCTGGACCGGCTGGAGGGCGCCTATGCGCTGGCCGTGCTGGTGGACGGCGAGGACAGGCTGGTCATGGGCGCGCGGCGCGGCAGCCCTCTGGTGGTGGGCTATGGCGAGGGCGAGATGTTCATCGGCTCCGACGCGCTCGCCGTAGGGCCCTTCACCCAGCGCATCGCCTATCTGGAAGAGGGCGATTATGTCGCGATCGACCACGACCGGGCCTATGTGTTCAATCAGGCGGGTCAGGCGGTCGACCGCATCGTTCATCAGGTCAGCGCATCGGCCGCCCTGGTGGAGAAGGGCGTCTATCGTCACTTCATGGAGAAGGAGATCCATGATCAGCCCGACGCCGCCCAGCACACGCTGTCGGCCTATCTGGACCCGGTGGCGGGCCGCGCGCGCATTCCGGTTCATCCCACGCTGGGCCCGCTCGACTTTTCCACCATCAGCCGGATCCAGATCCTGGCCTGCGGCACGGCCAGCTATGCGGCCCTGACGGCCAAATACATCTTCGAGCAATATGCCGACCTGCCCATGGATGTGGAGGTGGCGTCGGAGTTCCGCTATCGCACGCCCGCCATTACGCCCGGCACGCTGTGCCTGGCGGTGTCGCAGTCGGGCGAAACGGCGGATACTCTGGCCGCTCTGCGCTGGTGCAAGTCCAGGGGTCTGGCCACGGCGGCGCTGGTCAATGCGCATGAGAGCACCATGGCGCGCGAGGCCGACCGCATGTGGCCGACCCATGCCGGGCCGGAGATCGGCGTCGCCTCGACCAAGGCATTCACCGCCCAGGTCTGCGCCCTGACGGCTCTGGCCGTCGCCGCCGCCGCTCAGCGCGGCCGCATCACGGCGCAGGAAGAGGCCCGTCTGGTGGCGGTGCTGATGGAGGCGCCGCGCATCATCGCCAAGGCCATGGCGGTGGAAGCCGAGGTGAAGGCTGTGGCGCATGACCTGTCCAAGGCCCGCGACGTGCTCTATCTGGGCCGCGGCTCGTCCTATCCCCTGGCCATGGAAGGCGCGCTGAAGCTGAAGGAAATCAGCTACATCCACGCCGAGGGCTATCCGGCGGGCGAACTCAAGCACGGCCCGATCGCCCTGGTGGACGAAGCCACGCCGATCATTGTGATCGCGCCGTCGGACTCCATGTTCGACAAGACCATGTCCAACCTGCAGGAGGTCCAGGCGCGCGGCGCGCCGGTGATCCTGATTGCGGATGCACAGGGCAAGGCGCGCGCCCCCGCGGGCGTCAAGGTGCTGATGGCGCCAACCTGCGACCCCCTGATCGCGCCCCTGGCCTTCGCCACATCCATCCAGCTTCTGGCCTACCACGTCGCCGTTCAGAAGGGCACCGACGTCGACCAACCGCGAAACCTCGCCAAATCGGTCACGGTCGAGTAAAGCCCGAATAAAGTCGAGGAAAAAGATGAAGCGCGTACGCAAGGCGATCTTCCCGGTCGCAGGTCTTGGCACACGAATGCTGCCGGCGGCCAAGACTGTGGCCAAGGAAATGCTGCCGGTCGTCGACCGTCCGCTGATCCATCACGTGATTTCCGAGGCCCGCGCCGCCGGGATCGAGCATTTCGTGCTGGTCACAGGTCGCGGCAAGACGGCGATGGAAGACTATTTCGACCACCATGTCGAACTTGAGGACACCCTGCACGCCAAGGGCAAGACCGATCTTCTGGACCAGCTTCTGGCCGACCTGCCCAAGGAGGGTGAAATCTCCTATGTGCGCCAGATGAACCCGCACGGGCTGGGCCATGCCGTATGGTGCGCACGCGACATTATCGGCGACGAGCCCTTTGCCGTGCTCCTGCCCGACGTGATCGTGGACGGTCCCACCTCCTGCACCGCTCAGGCTATCGAGGCCTATAACCGGGTGGGCGGCAATATTGTGGTGGTGGAGCAGGTGCCCGATTCAGAGACCCACAAATACGGCATTGTCACCCCGGTCAGCCGCGACGGCCGTCTGATCAAGATGTCCGGCATGGTGGAGAAGCCGCCACAGGGAACCGCGCCGTCCAACCTGTCGGTTCTGGGCCGATACATCCTGCAACCGGAGATTTTCGACATCTTGTCAGAGCGTCAGCGCGGCGCCGGCGGCGAGATCCAGTTGACCGACGCCATGGCCAAGCTGATGGGAACGCAGGACTTTCACGCCTTAGACTATGACGGCGAAAGCTACGACTGCGGCGACCGGATCGGCTGGTTGCGCGCCAATGTCGCCCTGACTCTTAAACGCCCGGATCTGGCGGATGCAGCTCGCGCCGCGCTGACGCCGCTGCTGCAAGGCTGATCTTGAAGCTCTTCGTCCACGGGTTTGGCTATTCCGCTCATGCCCTGGCCGGGCTGCTAGAGCCATTGAACTGGGCGATTTGCGGGACCTCGCGCACGAGCGAAGGGCGTGATCGCCTTGTCGCGAAGGGCGTTGAGGCGGTCAATCCTTCTGATCCCGAAGCGCTGCGGCAGGGCCTGTCCGGCGCCGACGCGGTCCTGGTCAGCGCCCCGCCAAGTTCAGACGGTTGCCCCGGCCTGAACGACCTGGCGCCGCTTCTGGAGGCGGGACACGCCCGCCCCTTCTGGATCGGCTACCTATCCACCACCGGCGTGTATGGCGACAGGGGCGGCGGTTGGGTGTTTGAAGCGTCCGAACTTCTCGGCGGCTCCATCGAAGGAAGACGCCGGATCGCCGCTGAACGAAACTGGCTTGAACTTGGCGATCGACTGGGTGTGGCCATAGGGGTGTTTCGACTGCCGGGCATCTATGGGCCGGACGCCGATGATCGCAGCCGGTCTCCCTTCGGACGTCTGCGTGCGGGAACCGCCCAGAGGCTGGACAAGCCCGGTCAGGTGTTTTCGCGCATTCATGTCGCCGATCTGGCGACGGGCCTTTTGGCCTCCATGCGCCGACCTCGCCCGGGCGGGATCTACAATCTGTGCGACGACG
>CAIOJR010000278.1 GCA_903858685.1 uncultured Caulobacterales bacterium
AGCTGCAGCGTCCGCTGATCGCTCTTGGCGTATCATCGCTGGGCCGACTGGAGGGGCGTGTCCTTCCCACATTGGTGGCGGTCCGGGCCGCGTTGGGCGCACTTGCGAGATCGGGGACCGAGCCGACCAAGGATAAAGCGGGAGCAGCGGATCCGTGCTTCTTCGACGGTGAGGCCAGGCTAGCGGCGAATGCGCTGGAATTATTCGGAATTCCATCCAGGCCCGATGGCGTTTCTCTCCTGGTCACCTGCCCGTCCGAAGCGGCGGATGGGCCCGAATTCATGGCCATGATGGTTGAAAAGCGAGTTGAGGCCATCCGCATCAATTGCGCCCACGATAATCAAAAGGCTTGGCGTCGGATGATCGATCACCTCCGCGCTGCAGAAACCGCATCCAGTCGACGGGTTCGGGTCTTCATGGATCTTGCTGGACCAAAGATACGCACCGGCGCCATTGACCGCCGCAACAGGCATAAGCGAGCGCATATCGGCCACACGATCGCACTTACCGCCGTGGGAGCGCTCAGCAAGATCCACAATACGCCTCACAACCGCTTTGGCCTCGAATGCACGCTGAGTCAGGCGCTTACGGGGTCAAAGGTCGGTAATCGCATATTTATAGACGATGGACGGCTTGAGGCGAGGATCGATCGGGTGGAGCCTTGGGGACTCGTCGCCGAGGTGGTTGTTTCGCCTGAGAAGGGCCTGCATCTTCGGCCGGAAAAGGGTCTGAATTTCCCGGACGGTCAATTCCAGGTCGTCGCCTTGACGGATAAGGACCGCAAGGACCTGGCCTTCGTCAGCACACACGCCGACGCGATCGAATATTCCTTTGTCCAGTCTGCGGGCGATGTCGTCCTTTTGCAGGAAGCGCTCGCGAAATTGCGTCCGATCGACTGGATGACGCAATCTCTTGTGCTGAAAATCGAAACGGCCAGAGCTGTCCACAATCTCCCTGAAATCATCGTTCAGGCGGCCGGGCGTCAGCCCACTGCGGTCATGATCGCCCGCGGAGACCTTGCGGTCGAGATTGGGTTCAGCAGGACCGCCGAAATCCAGGAAGAGATTTTGTGGCTGGGTGAAGCGGCTGATATTCCGGTGATATGGGCGACACAAGTGCTCGACGAGCTCATCACGACCGGCGAGACGTCTCGCGGCGAGATGACAGACGCGGCGATGGCCGCTAGGGCCGAGTGCGTCATGCTCAACAAGGGCCACTTTCTGGGTGAAGGAATTGACCAACTTCGCACGCTTTTGTCGCGCATGGTCGATCACCAGCACAAGAAGACGCCGCAGCTTCGAGCCCTGAAGAGCTGGGGCGCACCCATCCCGCCGAGCGCGCCGCGACTATGACCGATCCCGCCAACGTGGAAGGGTCAATTGTCAAATCTCATCCCAAATTTTCCATCAGCGATCTGAACGTCTGGTACGGAGATCAGCTGGCCTTGGCGGATGTGACGCTGGATCTTGAAGAGGGCGAGGTCACGGCGGTGATCGGACCGTCCGGCTGTGGAAAATCGACCTTTTTGCGGGTTTTGAATCGGCTGTGCGACGAGAACCGAGACCAGACTGTAACCGGTC
>CAIOJR010000279.1 GCA_903858685.1 uncultured Caulobacterales bacterium
ACCGGTGATGGCCAATGACATCCGCATGGCCCATGCCGGCAAGGATGGCGATCTGATGATCGTGTCGCCGGATGTGGGCGGCGTGGTGCGCGCGCGCCAGCTTGCAGATCGCCTGAACGCCGATCTCGCCATCGTCGACAAGCGTCGTCCGGCTCCGGGCCAGAGCGAGGTGATGAACATCATCGGGGATGTCGAAGGGCGACGCTGCATCCTGTTCGACGATATTGTCGATTCGGCGGGCACCCTGTGCAACGCCGCCGAAGCCTTGAAGAAGAAGGGTGCGGTCAGCGTTTCCGCCTATGTGAGCCACGGCGTCTTGTCCGGCGCCGCCTGCGAGCGCATCTCCAAGTCGGTGTTGGATGAGCTGGTGATTACAGACTCCATCGAAGCCTCGGCGACCGTCGCGAGCTGCCAAAAGGTGCGTCAGGTCAGTGTTGCGCCGCTGATCGGTGAAGCTATCCGGCGTATCGCCAATGAAGAATCCGTATCGAAACTGTTCGATTAACCTGTAAGGCTTATGGTCATTACCGGGCTTTCACGTTGGTGAACGTCATGTTCACTCAACGGGTTAAGCTGAGAGAAGCCGTGAGGCAGGCCATTATAATGACCTAATGCTCCGGCTCTCTTGGGGCTTCTGGTTAGTATGGATGGCGCATGAAACAGTTCCACGACTATCGTCGACTCACGCTGCGTCTGGCCGCTTCTGCGGCGCTGTTGGCCCTGATGGGCGCCCACTCAGCCCTGGCGGCGTCCCATGGCGATAATCTCGCGCCCCTGGCGGTAGAGGCGCCGGCCCCGCCGCCGCTTGCCCTGTCGCCACAGGTGGTCGAAGCCGCCAGCGAATATCGCGCCTATCTGAGACATGCATCCAATATCGCCACCCGTTTTGAAAACGGCCAGGCTATCGAGGCCAATCTGGCTGAGGCCGAATCCTATGAGCCGCAGCAACTGGCGCGCGGGGCGGAGGCCTATGCCGCCATCATCGCGCTGCAGGACCCGGCCTTCGTGGCGGGCGTGCGGATCTACGCTGTCAACGCGGCCATGCGCCGGGACATGGCCGAGCGCATCATTGCAGATCCTGGCTACGCCACGGTCATGCCCGGCGCCGCCACAGCGGCGGCCCTGATACGCAAGACGATGAGCGCCCAGGGCCACCACATCTCCAAGCTGGGGATGGAGATCAAACAGGCCGCCTATGATGTGCAGCATCAGTCCTGGTCAAAGGAGTTCGTCACCGACCGTGAGGCCCGACTTGCGCGCGCCAAGGTCCTGTCGAGCGCGCCCATGACGGCGGCGCCTGAGGAAATGCGCAACATGACGCAGGCCGTGTCTGGATCGGCGGAGTTCGTGCGCGCCGATCTGGTCACAGCCGGCAATTCTGACCTCACGGGACCAAACTATACGCCATTTGTTCGTCGGGCTCTGGCGATAGCCGCGCTTGCCTCTCTGGGCGAAGGCGGTTCTGAGAATGAGGCGGCGCTGCGCGGGCTGATGGATGAATCCTCGGCGGGTTTCTGCCTCAACATGTCCAAGCTCAATCTCTACCAATGCCTTGCCGTGGCCAAGCCCTGGTATGAAGACATGTTCTGCATGGGGATGCATGTGATGGTCGATACGGGCCAGTGCCTCTCAAAAGCTGCAGGCGACAACGACATTGCCGGCGAGGCGATGGTGGCCTCTGCCGCGACGCCCGCCAGATCGTCCGCCGCTCATGCCAGGACCCATCACGTCGCTCACTAGAGCCCGTTTCGATCCCATTGAGTCGAGATCTGATCCAGCCTCATTGAATTTACGGCATTTTTTGCGGCGAACGGGTGTCCGCTTCGTCGGAAACTCTAGATCCGAATGTCGAGAAGCGTGGCGCGGGCGCTTAGCCCATCGCTGGCGGAGCCGTCAGGACTGTAGCCAGGATCCCTTCCGTTCCCGGACTGACCCAGATTGCCGCCCGGTGTGACGGGCGGCGGCGCTATGGCGGCGGCGATCGCGGTCGGCGCGGATTGCGGCGCGTAGGGCGGCGGCGACTTGGCCGGGTCAGGGGTGACGATGCTGCGCGCCTGCGCCAGGGCGACGGACGGCCCCGCCAGAACCGCCGTGACGGAAGAGAGTGTCGACATGCCCGGTTCCTCCTGAGCGCGCCCATGGGGCGGCGCCATCGGTCAGACGCGCACGCTGACGTCAGCGACGCGTCTGATTTCGACTGGTCGGAACGCCCACCAAGATATGCAACCTATCATCGTCTTGGTGAACGCGAAAAGGAGGAAATGGGTAAATAAACGCGCCTTCCGCGTTTATTTTTTGCCGCCGGGAAGACAGGTCCAGATATGAACGCCGCCAAGCGTGGCGATGAAGGCTCCGGCTGCAAAGAGCGCCAATCCCAGATACCAACCGTTTTCTATTCCGAACATGGGCCCTCTCCCGTCATCGGGTTTGTTTCGACAGCGCATTTGAAGCCAGGCCAGGGGCGCATTTCATTGATGCTTCGCAATTTCCGGTCGCCCGATCTGTGACTTGCCAATCGGTCATGGAAGCCTATGTGAAGCCCACCCCTGTGTGATGAGACCGTACCGATGGCTGAGTCCTTTTCTCCTGAACGCCTTTGCGCCGACAAGGCTGCGCGCTACGCGGAACTGGCGCTGGAAATCGCCTCCGTGCTGGACGGCGAGCCTGATCGCACGGCGCGCATGGCCACAGTGTCCAGCATGCTGCGCCAGGCCTTCGAGCACTTCTTCTGGGTGGGATTCTATGTGGTTGACCCCACTCGGGAACGCGAACTGGTGGTCGGCCCCTATCAGGGCACTCTGGGCTGTCTGCGCATCGCCTATGGGCGCGGCGTGTGCGGCACGGCCGCGGCGGAGATGCGCTGTCTGATTGTCGAAGATGTGGAGGCGTTTCCCGGCCACATAGCCTGCGACAGCCGGTCTCAAAGCGAGATCGTTCTGCCGGTGCGGGATGGCGCTGGCCAACTGATTGCGGTGCTGGATGTGGACGCGGTCACCCCGGCCGCCTTTGATCAGGTTGATGCGGCGGGTCTGGCCCATATTCTGTCGCAGACCTTCGAGGTCTGATCACGCAATGAAAAACGGGGCGGCGAAGCCCGCAGACTTCGCTCGCCCCGTTCCTGTCGGCCGCCATGCAAGGGCTTGGCCGCTCACAGCGCTCTGGGTGTCAGATCAGCCGACGGCCTTGTCGAGATTTTCGGAAACCTTGTCCAGGAAGCCTTCGGTGGTCAGCCAGCTTTGTTGATCGCCGACCAGAAGCGCAAGATCCTTGGTCATGGCGCCGGCTTCGACCGTGTCCACAGTGATCTTTTCCAGAAGCTCGGCGAAACGCGCCAGTTCGGCGTTATCGTCCAGCTTGGCGCGATGCTTCAGGCCGCGCGACCAGGCGAAGATGGAGGCCACAGAGTTGGTGGAGGTCTGCTCGCCGCGCTGATGCTGGCGATAGTGACGGGTCACCGTGCCATGGGCAGCCTCGGCCTCCATGGTCTTGCCGTCCGGCGTCACCAGAACCGAGGTCATCAGGCCCAGAGAGCCATAGCCCTGGGCCACCGTGTCGGACTGCACGTCCCCGTCATAGTTCTTGCAGGCCCAGACAAAGCCGCCTGACCACTTCAGCGCCGAAGCCACCATGTCGTCTATCAGGCGGTGCTCGTAGG